>NZ_DKSU01000011.1:0-152601 GCF_002472945.1 Empedobacter sp. UBA7248
TCTTTAATGGATATAAAACAGAATTCACCTCTTGATAGAATTCAATTCCAATTGCTAAGGCGATTGTATGCTCTGAATTTGGAGAAAGATTGTTCAACAACTCTACATCATTCACTTCAACCTCATCATATGGATAATAATCTGTATACGATGTTTTGGTAATGTATTCGTTTTTCTCAAAATCTATCTCTGTAGAAGCTGCTACAAATCGGTAATTGGTAGCTCCTTGTGGTGCTATTATCACATCTAAGGGTTTGTATGCATCTAATGTAAACTTTGTTTCACCAGAGATACGATCTATTGTTACTTGTACAGGAATTAATACCGTTTTTAACCATGATGCACCTGCATTAAAATCAAACCCTTTCATCAGTTGTTGATTCCCTTTGTGAACATTTCTTTGACCACGAGCATTTATTGTATCTTCTTTTAGTATACCATGCATTACTTTTGTGAGACGGCTAGATAGCCTACTGTCTTTTGCATTTTTTATGATCGCATTGAATGCATTACGTAATGTTTTTCCAGCAGTACCTGCATTCTTAAATTCTTGCATATTTTCTCTGGTACGCTGAAATCGCGGATCACTCATTATGGTATTACGGTCTATAGAGCTTTTTTCTCTCACCATATAACCATCTTTTGATTTGTAGAAGTTTAAATCTCCGATTGAACCTCTAAGTTTTAAAAAGCCTTTTTGCTTTGCCATTTTTTTAAATTTTAAATTAAACATTGATCTCCATTGCGCAATGGTTTTGTAAAGTTGCAACAGCGATCTATGTAAAACAATAGCCAAGTCTTTTTGAATACCTGTAAGTCAATATATTACACTAATATACCATTATGTACTTTCTTTATTTTTTTGTTTTTGAATTTTAATAAAATCTAAGGGACGCAAGCCCGTTTCACTGTAAAAAACATTTGAAAATTGTCTTGGATTCATGTAACCTGCTATTTCTCCTAATGCCCCTACACTATAATTAAGGTATTGTGGTTGTTCTTGGAATAAATCAGTAATAAATTTTATTCTCAACCGATTGATGTACGATGAAAAATTAATTCCTTTGTACTGATTGACACATTTTGATAAATAAGTAGTATTCGTTGAAAATGATTTTGCCAAACTTACCACTGTTATATTAGGGTTTAAAAATTCTCTGTCCTGCTCAAATTCTTCAAATTTTAACAGTAAACTTTCAAGTGCTTCTTTGTTCAAATCCTCTTCATCTTTAATCGATAGTCTCCGTTCTGTGTAACTTGTATCAACTGATTCTTCAATAAACAGATTATACTTTTCGATTAAATATTTATTTTTATTTCTAGTTTTTACGATTCCTACTGTCAATACTATTATTCCAGTAAAACACGCAACTAATACAACATATAATTTTTGAGACTTATTTACTAACTTTTCCTTTAATTTGAGTAATTGAGCCGTCTCATATTCTTTGTATATAACTTGACTCATTTCTAAATCTAGCTTATAATTTAACTCATCCATTTTTAGTAATTGATTGATTATATATAATTGTCTGTTCGTATCAGAAGCAGCTAATGCATCATTTAATATGTTTTCATATATAGGTCTATACTTAGTTTCCAAAAAATTATATTCATTGAAAATACTATCTATTTTATTAAAATATATTATTTTATGTTGTTGATTATTCAATTTATCAAATGCCTTTGCTTTGTAGTAATAGATTTTGGTTAATGTATTAAAATCATTCGTTTTTATTAAAATATCTTCTTTAGTCGATAATAATTGAATAGCCGTCTCAAATTGATCATTTAAAAACTCATCAATTGCTTTATTTATCGTAAAATGTCTAAGGAAAAAATCGTTGTTGTATACCTTGCTTTTATTTAGTCCTAGTTGATTAAATTCTTTCGCTTTTGTTTTATTCTCAGTTTCTTGATGTAGACATGCTAATTGATAAATAGTATTTAATAAATAAGCTTGGTAGTCTTTGTTTTCTGGTTTTGTTTGGAAAAAGGCTTTACATTTAAGCAATAATTCTTCTGCTTGGTTGTAATGATGTAATTTTATTTTTATCATCGCCATATTAAACGTTACTTTATGTAATAAATACTGGTCTTTTGAATGGTTTAACTCATGATCTGCATTTAAGTAATTTTGTAATGCTTCTCTATAATCTTTAGCTTTGTAATACGCTAATCCTTTAGATAATAAAGCTGTTGCTGCTAATTCTTTATTTTTTAATTTTCGGGCAATAATTATTGCACTATCTGCATATTCTACTTGCGTGTTTAAATGACTCGAAAAAAAGATTCCTTCTTTATAAGCATAAAATAAATTTAGCTTATCTTTTTCTTTTTTAGCGTTTCTTATATACGCTTGCACATAGAGCATCGCATTTGGATGATGCTTTTCATCTATTAATGCATCCAATCTTTCGATTAAATAGGCATTATCTTTTGAAGTTAAAGAATCTATTTGATATGCTTTTATTATAAGAGGTAGTAGTAAGAGTATGTACACATAAGTCACAACTCTTTTCATAGTATAGATTTATTGATTAATACTAATGTACTATATTTTATATCGCAAATCGTTTATTAAGTACTTAATCGTTTAAAAGTGTATAATTTATAAATTATACATCCTTTTTATATAATATACTTGTTGTATTCTTTGTTGATCTATAAATTTCTCTAGTTTTGAATGTCTTTGAGCATATAAGTCTAATCGATTATTTCAAAGAAACTTAAATGATGGATAAAAAAGAGAGGTCATACTTCTCTTTTTTATTGCCTACACTTTACTGCCACTATGTTGCCTTCATCTTGCCTTCATCTTGCCTTGGTGTTGGGAGTAAGCGGTAAGCAAAATTTTGAAGTAAAGTTTGTTTGTTTTTTCTTACGGTTTACGGTCTATGCTTAACGTTTTACGTTTTTTTTATTAATAATCAAATCTGTTTGGACAACGGATTTTGTCATTCTGAGCTTGTCTCAGAATCCTTCTGTCACTTTGAGCCTGTATAGTTGTTAACTGAAACATAGTGATCTACTAACTCTGTTTAATAGGTTTATCTTCTCGATTGCTCTTTTATTTTCCACACCCAGTTCTATGTATCTATGTGGTGAATATTCTTTTCTGTCATTCTTGCTTGTCGAAGAATCGCATTCAATTTGCTGTTCTTAAGCTAGCAGACTCCTCATCAGTTCACACTACTTCGGAATGACAACTGGGTTTTGTCATTCGTTATTTATCGTCTAAGTCTTCAATACAACGTTTTGTAAACGCCACTCTGACTGACGATAATGAGAAGCTGAAATCAAATCAGCTTGATGATTTGGTTTTTTATTTAAAAACAATTTGATTGATGTCATTCTAAGCCTGCCAAAGAATCTCTTCTTTTCATTTTTTAAGCGCAAAAAACATTTTAAATTAAAAGGAGAAGCCATAGTATGGCTTAGGTATTCCTTTTCTTTAATGTCACTTTTTACTTGACTAAAAAGTAACCAAAAAGTCAAGGCTGTAAACCTCTCTACTAAAAATGGTATCATTTCACTAAAGATTTTAAAAACCCTACGGGCTAAAACCTTTTTAACGTTACATTCAACCATTTTTTTAACGTGAGAGTTTTAATGCCGGATTTATAATTCGTTGTCTAATTCAAATTCGTTGTCATTTCGATTCTAAATCGTCGGATTTTTAATTCATTTTTCAATATTCAAATTCATTTTTTAACCACAAATCATTTACCATTTGGAATGTATGAATTTATAAATTAGACAGGCATTTTATGTTTTTGACGCATTAACATACCTCCTATTTTTTGCGCTGAACCTAATTTCGGTACAAACTTTAAAAATGAGAAACTATGAAATCTTTTTATTTAATTGTACTTGGGTGTTTTGTATTCAATAGCTGTATAGAAGATGAAAATATTCTAATTGACACCCCGATTCATTCAGAACGTATTACCTCTTCTTTGAAAGATAATATTAAGGATAGTATATCTTCTAAAAACGATCCTCCTCGTGATAAAGATCCCTATATGAGAAATATTGATGAAGATGAAAACTGATGTTAGAAAGTTATTTTTTAAGAATTAAAACTACTAAAGATGAGAAAAATTGCACCGCTTATACCAACACTCGTCTGCTACCTATTTATTATTTTGTTTATTTATGCAACTGTGAGTAAACTAATAGATTTTGAGAATTTTCAAATTCAATTGGCACAATCACCTTTATTGAGTGCATACGCTGGATTTATTTCTTTCGCCGTAATCATTGTGGAAATTCTAATTGTATTAATGCTTTGTATCAAGCGAACACAACAAATTGGGTTCTATGCTTCTTATGGTTTGATGCTCGCGTTCACTGTTTATATCTACCTGATTATTAATTACAGTGATTTTGTTCCTTGTTCTTGTGGAGGAATTCTAGAGAAACTTGAATGGACAGAACATTTGATTTTCAATCTCGTATTTGTTGGATTAGCTGCAATTGCCATTTACTTAGGTGAATTATTGACGTTTCAAAAAGGCAAAAGGAAACTATTTGTTACCTTATTTGCTATTTCGATTGTTTCAATTGGAAGTGTCATTATTCTATTTCTTACATCTGAACACATCATCAAACAAGAAAATAATTTTACGAGAAGGTATTTACAACATCCAATTATCGAAGAAAAAGCGATTGATCTAGGCGCTAATTCCTATTATTTTGTAGGATATGAAAATAATACGCTGTATTTAGGAAATTATACTGCTCCACTTGTTTTAACGAGTGTTGATACCAATACAGATCAAATCATTTCCAAAAAGATTGATTTGGACTATAAAGATCATCCTTTTAAATCCATTATGATGCGTGTCAAAAATGGTAGCTTTTATTTGTACGACGGAACAGTTCCTGTTATTTACAAAGGAAAATTAACCAATTTACATGCAGAAACCATCAGTTTAAATGATGCTTTTTTCAATCAATTGGTTGTGATTGATTCTACCAAATTTGCTATTCGTACTCAAAGTAGCACAACGAATACGCAGACTTTAGGAAAGCTGAATTTAAACAAACAGCCAAAAATAGAATTGTTTTCAACTGTACTCGAAAAACAAATTGATGGTGTTTTTGATACAGATGGTTTATTAGTTTCTGATTCATATACAAATGATTTGGTTTATACTTATTACTACCGCAATCAATTTATTGTTATGGATCAAGCGTTACACATCAAACACAAATTAAATACGATTGATACTACTTATCAAGCAAAGATTGAAGTAAGCCATCTATCGGATGGAAAAAATAAAATGAGCGCTCCACCATTATTAGTGAATAAAAAAATGGTTGCACATCGACATCTCTTGTTTAATATCTCTAAACTTATGGGAAAATTTGAATCCCAAAAACAGTGGAAACAAGTGGATGTGATCGATGCGTACCGAACAGATCGCAAGCATTATATCGGAAGTTTTACTGTACAACATCGCGAAGAAAACAAGCTTTCAGATTTTTTAGTGACTGACACTCATTTTTATGCACTAATTGGAAATGAATTGATTGTTTATAAACTAAAGCTGGCAATAACCAATCAGTTTAAAGCAGGAAAAGCCGAAAACCTGTAAAAAAGTAGGCAAAACTAAAATTCACATAAAAATGAAAAATTTAAAGCAAATTATTTTACCAGCTGTCATTGTATTAATGGGGACTGGTGCAGCTTTCGCTACAAACCAAGCGAAGAAAGAGAATGCAGCCAATAAAATGGGATACTTCTTTGACGAAGAAACTGTTCAATGTATTCCCAAGGCTGAATGTAGTGATATTCTAGGTCAATTGTGTACGTGGACAGATGAAGATAATGTTTCTCATCAATTAAACCAATTATCAGAAACATCTTGTGAAATACCTTTGTATCGTAGTAATTAAATAAAAATGGGTATGCCTTTAGAGGCATACCTTTTTTATTTTTATTCTGTTTCTTTATTCTTCTTCAAATAAGTATCAAACCAATTCAATATTCTTCTTGTTAAATCTTCTTGATTATTCTGTTGAATGAAACTATGCCCTTCATTTGGATACAACAACAATTCATGTTCTTTTTTATATCTTCTAAGCGCATTTGCCATCTGAACTGATTGATGCCAAAAAACATTGTAATCCTCTTTACCAGTCCATAAAAGCAAAGGTGCATTCATTTGTTTAGCATGTAAAATAGGCGAATTCTTTTGGTATAATCTTGGAACATCAGCTTGCGGTTTACCTATATTAAATTGTGGTGATTCAAAACGCCAATAACCTGGTCGACTAAAATTGTAATTGTAGCTGTAGTACTCCATTATTAAATCATGGATTCCAGCTCCAGCGACTCCTGCTTTGAAAAACTTTGTTTGTGTAAGATAAAAACTTGTTTGATATCCACCGAATGAATGACCGATTAATCCACTATTTTGTAGATCTACTTGTGGAATTTCTTTCAGTTTTTTTACTGCTCGAATGAGGATTTTTAAACCGCTTTTTCCTGGGTTTCCTTTTTTGAAATCTAAATCAGCTAAAAAATAAAAGTATTCATTAAAATTAAATAAAAGTGGATTTACACCATTTGAATTTTCATAGGTTTCTTCATAAAAGACCGTAGCAACACTTGATTTTTTTTCATAAATATCAACAATTAATGGGTATTTCTTGGATGGGTTGTAATTAATCGGATATAACAAAACCCCTTTCAGATTTTCCCCATTATAGCCTTTATAGTAGATAACTTGTGAACGGTGATTTTTAAAATTCTCTTCATTCTTTTTATTTTGATCGATGATTTTTTCACTTTTACCATTGGAATAAACTAACTGATAAGGTAAATTAAAATTCTCTTTTCTATAATAAATAGAAGATGTTTGAGAATTAATCTTGTATTGACTCAACCTGTCAAGAGAATGAACTAATTTTTGAAAAACTAAAGTTATTGAGTTGTAAGAATAAATCGTTGTTGAATTATCTTCAGTATCTTTTACCTCTATATAAACTACATCATCAGGGACAAACATTCTGAGATTTACAAAATCACCATTGTGTTGTACTTGATCAGAATACGTTCTTTGGTTCAAGACTTGAAAACGAAGCGACATCTGACTTTTGAAGGATTGAATCAACGTAACCTCATTCGTTTTTAAATTATAACTATAAAAATGATTGGAATCAAAAAAGTAAAATCTATTCTTGTCTTTTGACCAAATCGGTGGTTGTGTTAATTGATAAGGAATGGTAAAATATTGTTGTTTCTCAACATCATAAATCTTCCAAAATTTTTGATTAAGCTCTTTAAATAAGATAAAATGACTGTCTTCACTATAACTCAAATTTTCATTAGGATACTCAATTCTATCGGTAATTTGTTTTCGAGTTTTTGTATGACGATCATATAAATAAAGTGTTAAATCCGTATTATTTTTAATATAATCTTTATAAGTAAATGGATTAAAATTCAAGAAATATTTTGAGTGATTAAAAAATAAAAGCGTTGGAAAATGATCATCATTCCATGATGTTAGTTCATTTTTCTCTAATTCCCAATAGACTTGAAATTTTTCTAATTGAGGTGCTTTTATGTTCTTCTCTTCCAAATGTAAATCATTGCTTTTCCAAATTTCAACTTCACCTTTCTTTTTTTGTTTTTTTTCATCGAATGTGTAATAGATAAAATAGACCAATTCATCATCGTGACTAATAAAAGTTTTGATTACTTTCAAAGTTTGACCAACTTGAAGTGGTAAAGTTGTGATAATTGGGATTGATGTTGGGCTTTTATACCAATACACCTTATTCTCTACACGAATTAGAAAACGATTGTTTTTATTTCCCCAATTCAACATCTGAGGTTGAGTAGTAAAAGAGCCAATTTTAATTGATTGTTTTGAAGATCCATCAACATAGAACAAGTTAAAAGTATTTACATCGTCATTCTTTTCACTGGTTATAACAAGTATTTTTTCTGAATGTCTATCTATTTCGTAGTTGACCACATTTGAAAATTGTTTCCATATTTTTTTATGCTTGTCAATAAAAAGGACTTCATTTTGCTTGGTTTGTGCAATGATTTCAGTTTTATTTAACCACAATTCATATTTAATGACATCAGAAATAGAGAAAAGGTTTTCTAAATTGATTGTTTTAATCGATAAGGTGTCTTTTTTGAATTGAACAATTTCATCTTGATTAAAGAAACGTGCATTTTGTGAAAGAGCTGAAATAATTTTATGTGATGGCTGATAGTATAAGACGGTTTGATTTGGATTGTTCCGATAAAATTTACTGTAAATCACCCAATTATTATCGTTTGTGAAATCTTGAACTAAAGGTGTAAAAATACCTTCATCAATTTTATTCTGCCCTTTTAAAGAAAAAGGGCAAAATAAAATGAGAGTTATAATGGATATGAAATTAATAGCCTTCATTTTGGGGATTAAGATTTGGATTAAGCAATAATTCTTTCTGAGGCAATGGCAAAACGTTATGAAACGATTTCCAATTTGGTTTAATTAGCTGCAATTGATTTAATCGATTATTTCGTTTTAAATCAATAAATCGATGACCAAATTCTGAGAAAAACTCTTTTTCTTTTTCTTCCAATAACCAGTCAATTGCTTCTTCTTTGCTTCGGATTTTATTGATTTTACTTAAACCTGAACGTTCACGTATTTGATTGATTAATTCAATTCCTGCATTTATATTTCCTTTATTTATCTGAGCTTCTGCCATAAGAAAATAAGCTTCTTCTATGCGCATAACACTACTGTATTCTGTACTATTCTCACCATTTTTATTTTTGTATTTAGCAGGTAAAGAGTAAGTTGATATTGTATTGGAAATAATCTTAATCCATTGTGTTTTTCTTAGATCTGTCGTTTCAAATTTTTGAATGATTTGATTCGATATTGAAGCGGATGAAGGTGGAAAACTTGTCGAATTGTATAAATCAGCTTCAAAAGTTGATTTTAATGCAATATCAGGTTTTAATTGCCAGATGACACCTTTGTAACTTTTGTTAAAAACTTCTTTCGGTTCATTTCGTAATCCATAATTAGATGAATTCAGAACCAAATTCAACTCTTTTAGAACATGATCCCACTGTTCTAATTCAGCATATTGACGAGCCAATAAAAGTTTAACTGCGTATAGATTTGGGTAAACCCGTTCTTGATTACGATAGCTTTCTTTTAGTAAGGAAGAAGCTTCTACTAAATCTGTTTGATTAAGTATGAAAATTTGAGAAACTGGTGTTTTATTTAATGATTTATTGATAGTGTAATCTGTTGTCGTTGTGTACGGAATATCACCAAATACAACTGTCAAATAATAATAGTGTAACGCTCGAAGAAAAAGTGCTTCACCAATCATTGTATTTTTATCTTCTTCACTGATTGAAGTACTTTTACGCATATTCTCTATAAAAAGATTAATGGCATAAATTGTTTTATAAGAACTATCCCATAATTTTGAAACAGCTGAATTAGTGGAAAGAATTTGATTGTCATAAAAAGGGGTTAAATTGTGACTGTCACTCAAATAACTTGTAAGTTCATCTGTATAAACTCCTGTCATAAAACCAATTCCATACATTCCTCCATTTACAAAAGAATCATCACGTGTAGCACTATATAAACTTGCCAATGCTGCTTTTGCTGTTGCAGCATCTGTATAAACCATTGATGTATTGAGTTGTGTGGTAGGTAAATCAACATCTATCAACTCTTCGCAACTAAAACATAGCAATTGCAAACAGCCAGCGAATAATAAAATATATTTTTTCATGTGTTTAAAATTTAAGTTGTAATCCAAAAGAATAGGTTTTGAGTGGTGGTAGAAAACCTGTAAGCACAAATTCGGGGTCTAATCCGTAATAATTGGTGAAGGTCAAAAGATTTTGTCCTTGGAAATAAATCATCGCATTTTTCCAAAAAGTTTTGTCTGATGGAAGTTGATAACTGATGGTAATATTTTTCAATCGAATGTAGGATGCATCGGAAATGGATTTATCACTTTGACTAATCAACCCACTTAGTTTATTCCAATCCGCTTTTCCAGTAGTATAGTAAAACATATAATTAGCATTTGGATTAGATGATGACCAAGAATTCAACATTTCAATCGGTTGATTATTCAATGAACCTGGTGCTAAATAATTCGCATCGTAATTGAATTGGGTTTGTTTTACAAATTGAAATAAAAAGGAGAATTCAACATTTTTGTATCGAAAAGAATTGTTCCAACCACCGTAATACTTCATACCAACTTCTTTGATGCTTTGCTGGTCATCAATTGGAGAAATAATTCCATCTCCGTTATAATCTTTAAATTGATACAACCCTGTCGCAGGATCAATTCCTTCGTAATGATAAAATTTTTGAATGTTGGTTGATTTTCCAATCATATACGTATTGGCATAAGTAGAACCTTCAAGATTAGGAAAAGACACCAATTTATTTTTTGGAATACTTAAATTTAGGCTACTTGACCACTTAAAATCCTGCTTTTTGATGGGGTGAGTATCCAATTCAATTTCCCAACCTGTATTTTGAATGACGGCGTTTAAATTTGATTGAATGGATGAAAAACCTGTTGTTCCTGGCAATGGTATTCCAACCAATTGACTCCCTGATTTATTTTGATAATACGCCATCGAAAGATTCAAGCGATCTCGTAAAAAACCAAGCTCCAAAGCTGCTTCTATTTTTTGAGTTTTTTCCCAACTGAAATTTGGGTTATACAAACGAGACGGAGACATACCAACAATTTCATCGTATTTCGTACTACCAATCGTATAGGTGTCTAAATATTGATAATCGCCAATTTGATCGCTTCCTGTCATTCCAAAACTCCCTCTTAATTTCCCAAAGCTTAACCAAGATGAGTCGTTGAGAAAGTTTTCTTTCGAAAAAAGCCAAGCGGCTCCAATTGCTCCAAAATTTGCAAATCGATTATTGGTTCCAAAACGACTTGAACCATCACGACGAGCGGTTAAATTGAGGATATATTTATCTTCATATTTTATATTTAATCGAGTAAACATTGAAGCATATGCATATTCAACTTTCGAATTTTGATTGATGGTTTGTGTTTTAGCAGCACTTAAATTGTAAATCAATTCATCAGAAGAAAACCCCGTTCCTGTTACTCTAAATTGATCACTTATTGCTTTTTGGAAACTTGCCCCGATTAAAGCATCAACTGTAAATTTATTCAATTGCTTGTTCCAATTAATTTGAGGCTCTAGTAGATAAGAAAATGATTGATTCGTTCCTTTTGAAGAAGTAGAATTAGCACTTGTTATACCATTGGCTGGATTATAAAGTGTATGAGGACGAATAGAAGTTTCTATAAAACTTATATCATTTAAACCAGCATTTAATTTGATGGAGAAATCATTAAAAATTTGATAACTCAAATTGGTATTCAGTAATAAATTCTTCGTGTCGTTTCTGTATATTGAGTTTAACGCTGCTACAGGGTTTGACCAAGAACCTCCTTCCCAATTTAAACTTCCATCTTCATTATATAGTTTTGGTGCATTTGGTGCTAAACGCAATGCTTTAGTGGTTAAATCTGTTGTAGGTAATGTATTCGATTGGAGATTATAGGATGTATTGACAAGAAAAGTTAATTTTTGGTCTTTACTTTTGTGGTTGATATTTGCGCTAAAGTAATTGGATTTAATTCCATTATCAGTCGGAAAAACAGTCGTTTGTTCTTGATGTTTTGAACTCAAAACATAAGCAGTTTGCTCATTTCCTCCACTTAATCCGATTTCATGATTTGATCCAATTGCTAATCCTCCAATCAATTCTTTTTGCCAATCTGTTTCACGAGTTTGATCCCATCTTCCATTTACATCATACGCATTAGCAGGATAAGTTGTAATTCCACTATTTTCAAAACCCGTCCTTCGCATGTTTAAGTATTGAGCTGTATTCATTAGTTTCATTTTGCTTGCAACTTTACTCATGCTATAACTCGAAGTAAAAGAAAATTCAGTTTTTCTATTTTTACCTGTTTTTGTGGTAATTAAAATCACTCCATTTGCTCCACGAGAACCATAAATAGCAGTTGCATCAGCATCTTTTAAAACTTCTATACTTTCAATAGTATTAGGATTGATTGTATTGAGTGGATTTATAGAAGCAAAAGGTAAAATTGTTCCTGAAAGATTAGAGGAATTAGAAGTCACAAGGGCAATACCATCTACAATGTAAAGTGGTTCGTTCCCTTCTCTTCGTAAACTGTTTTTACCCCGAATCTGAATATCATAACCTCCTCCTGCAACACCAGTATTTTGGATGATACTTACTCCAGAAATGCGTCCTTGTACAGCAGAAAGTACATTATTCACAGGCTGATTCTCTATTTCCTTAGCTGTTACACGTGCAATAGATCCTGTTCGTTCTTTGTCTTTTACAGCATAGTAACCCGCATTCACCACCACATCTTTGAGTTGAATCCCCTCCTCCTCTTCTTTTGTGAAACGAACATTGATCACGCTTCTATTCAATACCTCTTCTTCTCGAATAGGGAAGTCCAATTGCTCGAAAATTAGTTTAGCATCATCATGCTCTAAGATTAGCGAATACTGTCCATTTGCATCAGTTTGCACACTATTCTGTGTACCTTCTTCTGTTACGACCACGCCAGAGAGCAAATGGTTATGATCTTTCACCGTTCCAGTCACGGTTTTTCCTGTTTGTGCAAATAGGGGTGTAGCACAAACCAATCCCAATAGCACACTTATTATATGCCTATTGAGTTTAAAGTAAAATATTTTCATAATTTTACATAAGTTTTTTAAAATTCAACATTAGTTTTAAAAGCCACTCCTTTTCCTGTACATCGCGCCAACTTTGTTTTTGGGAAAGGGGTTTTTGTTTTTACGTTGTACGGTCTACGCTTAACGTTTTACGTATTTATTCTTATTACAATCTAATTCAATTACATACAATCACTGATATACTCGAAGTGCAGAATCTTTCTATCACTTTTTTGAGAGCAAAAAAGTAATCAAAAAACTCTTGTCTTTGATTTTCGACGGTCAAAATAAGTTTCAGCCATTCAATATTTTAAATCATTTGCTACGCAAACAGTAAAATATTTTAACCATTCTCTTCAACTTTTTGACACTCGTCTCCAAATCATATGACATTTTCTTCATCCTTTTTTCTAATTCAAATTCGTTGTCATTTTAAAAAACGGATTTTGTCATTCTGAGCTTGTCTCAGAATCGCATCCTTTATAAATCCCCCTCCGACAAGTTTTAAAAATTACATTAATAAATGAAAAAAATTAACACTAATCATTTTATGAAGATCATTTATACTCTTTGTGTTGTCTTCGGGGGATAGAGTGTGAATCTGTTTACTCTTTCATAATTTTACATAAGTTTTTAATTCAACATTAGTTTTAAAATTCACTCCTTTTCCTGTACATCGCGCCAACTTTGTTTTTACGGTCTACGTTTAACCTTCTACGTCTTTTGTCATTCTGAACTCGTTTCAGAATCGCATCCTATATATTTGATTTCGAATCCGCTCAATCAACTAATCTTAACCTCTGTCTCAACCTTAATCTTAACCTCATTTCCACACTCCCCAACCCCTCTCAAGAGGGGAATTCTATCAATCATTATCCCATTGAGGGGATTACAGGGGTGTTTTCTATTACGTTCTACATTATTTTCTAACCACAATAGAAACATAGGTGTTCTCTCTCTTTTTTTATTTTAGAGATTGTATAGTTCAGTAAACAGAAACATAGCGATCTTCTTACTCTGTTTAATAGATTTACCTTCTCTATTACTCTTTATTTTTCTCCACCCAGTTCTATGCATCTATGTGGTGAATATTCTTTTCTGTCATTCTTAATACGATCACTGAGGCTTCTGAAGTGTACATTGTACATACTACTTTTTACATACTGCAATTCTCACATCTAATCTGTACATTTTACAACTCAACACCGATACACAAACCACGAACAAACCATACGGAACGCATATACAATGGATACAGAATGGATACAGCGCCGATACACAACCGATACAGAAAAGTATCATTTTGGATATACACCGATACAGGATTTTAACACTTTTTAACACATTATTTCTCTAATATTCTGTCATTTCGAGAAATCGAATCTGTACATAGTTGAATCCTCTCAATACTAAAATCTGACGTCTCACATCTAAATAATAGGTAGCAGAGCCCAATAAATTTGGAAAATGGCAATAAAGGGTTTACTTTTAATGTGCGAAAAATAAAAGTATAACCATGCTGTCAAAGTCTCATTACCGAGGCTCTGATAGAGAGCGTGTAAAGAAAGGACACCCCTTTTCTTTACGTTCCGTCAAATGTTATAAAAACGGAAGATTGTTGTTCAAAAAGAATGGTTAAACCAACAGACTTTGTCTGGCGGTTTTTTACGGATGAATGGAAATTGTTTCGTTCTCATTTTGTGTTGGGTTTTATGGAACGATGTACTTACAAAGTGGAGGAATTATATGGTAAAATACCAGATAGAGCACCCTCAACTTTTACTCGTGGTTCCGCCAGAAACCGTCTCTGAACAAGTCAGAGTTGCCTAAAAGTTAACGAGGAGTGCCCTACTGGAATATTTAGCAAAGTTACAAAATTCCAGCAATAGGCAAACTCTCGGTCAACTCGTGGCAATCTGGCGGATTTCGAACGAGTGACATCGTCTAAAGTAATTTATAATTTACTTTTTCCTGTCGCTATTGTTTTCATAAACAAATATATAAATAAAAATAGATAAAACAAAATAAATTAATCTATTTTAATATGAATAAAGAATATTATCAAAAAGAATATGGAAAAAGAGTTTCTAAATTCTTAATCTATTATAATCTTACAGAAGGAGATTTAGCTAAATTAATTGATTCAAACTCTACCAATATTAGAAGTATCATTAATGGTGAAGTTGGCTTAAACATGAACAAGATGATTAATATAGCATCTGTATTCGGTCTTACATATTACGATTTTGCAAATCCAAATTTTAAATTACCTTCAAAAAGTAGTCTTCCTGAATTAACTATTAAAATAATTAAAGAAAGACAGAAAAAAGGTTCTATTATCCGTGATAAATCTAATATTCTTGCTATAGAACTTGATCGTTTAATAAATGAAGGTATTTTAAATAAACCTATTACTTCAAAAATTCTACTATCCTTAATGAATTCTAATGCTCAGAAAAAAGGCTCAACTAGTATTACAAATCTTTTAAGAAAAGAACCTAGAAATGCAATAATAATACAGCTTAAACAAAAATATGGGAATGAAAGTATTTTTATTGAAAAAAAATATGCTAAAAAATATAAAAATATGAGCACCGAAAAACTAAAACTATTATTGGACTCTAAATAAAATTACCCATAGCTTTAAATTTTCATGCTAATTTTTTTAGATTTTGATTTTATTAAATATAACAATGAATAAAGGCTCTTTTATGAAAGCCTTTATTCACTCAACCTCTGTCAATTTCCTTGCGATTTCTAATTTTTCTTGAAGCAAGTTAATCTCTTCTTGCATTTTCAACAATTCTTGTTGCAAAGAATCATTTGTCAGCATTGTGCTTTCCAGTTTATAAAGACACAATTCATTAATTTATTCTTCTTCTTTCTTACATCCCACCAATATGGTAGTAAATAACACAACGGTAAAATAGAAATAATCCATATTATTTTTTTTTGTAAAACACTAATTTACATTATTATATGATATAAATAATATTTTACACAATAAGGTGTACAATGTAGTTTTGTTTGTATATTTGAGGTTAATTTTACGAAATGTCGATATAGGGAATATTTAACGAAACTTGACTATATTTTACTTCGTAAAATAATATGTTAGGCAACATTATAAATAACAAAGTCTATATGAAACACGAATACAATATTATTTACAACCAATTATTTGACTTTTATGAAGAAGGTGATTTATTTTACAAAATAAACCCTGATTACAGTAGACTTTTACAAAATGTATATTACGAATTCAAAGATTTTAATTTAAGAAAACAAATTTTTTCTGAAAGAATAAAGAAAATCATTATAGATTTTGAATATGAAAATCATTTTCCATTAAGAGCAGATGCTAAATTTTTCCTTGTATCTACTTTTGATAATATGATTATTAAACCAATTCTTATAAATTACTTAGAAAATAACAAATCTAACTTTAGTGATTTTGAGAATTATGTACTTGAAATAGTTGATTATGACATTAAATTAATTTTAAAAAATAGTTTAAACTATAAAAAAGAAGGAGAAAAAATAAGTGGCCATCAGATTATGAAATCTGTTGATAATCTTTGGAGTGAAATGAGATCTTCAAAAGTTGATATTTGGGGATAATAAATATGGAAAACAAAAAAGCATCAGTCGAAATTGGAGTTAATTTAAGCAGTAGCTTGATGAACGCAAGTCTTACTATGCTTACAATTATAATGGCATTGTATGTCTTTATAATTGAAAAAAGAGAAGTTAACACATTTTTTTACATCTTTTTTTTCTTAGGTTTTTTAAGTTTTATAATTAGTATTTTTCAAAGTGGTAAAGGAATTGATAAAGCAAGAAAAGCACTTTTTTCTAATAATTTTAGTAGACATAAGACTCGAAAACATTACAATTATCAAGCAATATCTTGTTTTTTAGGCATATTATTTTCCTTAGTTAGCATATTCTGCACAAGTGAAGATAATAGTGAAAAAAAAGGGTTAGAGAAACTAAATAAAAATTTTGAAACTTATATTAAATTAAATAATAGTTATCTTCAAAATTTAGAAAAAAATAAAAACTCAAACGAAAAAATAGAATCAAAACTACTAGAATTAGAAAATAAAATAGAGGAATTATCAAAAACTAAGCAAAATATTCCAAAATAACGTCGCCTAATAAGGGTAACTGTAGCACAATTCTAATTTTAGGTATAAAAACACAAAATAGTTTAATAATAACCTCTTTAAAATCGATTTTAGGGAGGTTTTTTTGTTTTTACGTAAAATCGTAATTTATTGTTAAATGGTTGTTGTATGTTTGGAAATTACACACTTAATATTGATTTACAGATTATTAAATTATAAATAATATTATAAAATGAGATTTATAACGACAAATGATATAACAGTATGGGCAAATACAGTGGATTGTAAATACCACTTACCTCATCTTATTAGAAAGCTAATTTTAGCAACGGTTGATAACAATTCTATTAAAAGCATTCAATTTCCTTATGGAGAAGATGTGCAAACTGGAGGTTTTGATGGAGAACTCTTTACAGAATCAGAAAATATGTTTGTTCCATTGGGAGAGAGTGTATGGGAGTTTGGAACAACAGTGGTCAAAGGTAAAAAAGCAAATGACGACTACGAAAAACGAAAACAAGATACTTTAGGAAAAATCCCTGCCGATACCACCTACATAAATATTAATGCTAAAAAGTATCGGGATAAAAATAAATGGATAGAAGAAAAGAAAAATGAAGGGTTTTGGAAAGATGTGAAGTATATAGACGGAATAGATATTGAACAATGGTTAGAATTGGCACCAACAGTAGAATTGTGGCTTGCAGAAAAGTTAAGAAAACCTACTTTAGGAATATATACAGTTGAAGAATATTGGAAACGTTGGAGCGAAAATGAATTCATAAAAATTGTTCCTGAAATAATATTAGGCGATAGTAGATTAAAAGAGATCGAAACGGTTAGATCATTTTTAGAAAATAATGAAAAAGTATTATATATTAAATCAATAACGACTGATGAGGCTGTAGCATTTCCTTTAGCCATTCTCAAACAATCTGATAATATATCCTATGAGAATATTATAGTTATAGATAATAGAGAATCCTTTAATCAATTTACACAAACAAATAAACCATTAATCATAGTTACTAAATTCAAAGTCGATAGTATAGATTTAAGAGGAGCTGTACAGAATGGACATAAAATAATAATTCCAATAAGTCTTGCAGACGAAACAACATCCTCTGAAAAAATTCAGTTACCAATAGTTTCAAGAGAAACCTTTGAAGCAGGATTAAAAAATATGAGTGTAGACCCTGAACAAGTAAGGATTCTAACTAAAAATTCAGGTAGAAATATATCTGTACTGAAACGATTATTGAAGTTTGATGATACCACAAAACCTAAGTATTTAGATAGTGTAGAAATTAGAGATATTATTCCTATGGTTTTGATAAATCGTTTTTCAGAAGACCTTGATGGAGATAAAGAAATAATTGAAAAACTAGGTGGTAAAACTTCTGATGAGTATATTCAGTTTTTGAGAATTTTAGCAACGTTGGAAGATTCTCCAGTTTACTATATAAATGGCGTATGGAGGTTGGTTTCCCCTACTGATACTTGGTTGTATTTTGCTAAATATATAACCCAACAAGACCTTACAAATTTTCAGAGTATCTGCTTAGAAGTATTAAGTGAAGTTTTACATAAATATACGCTACCATTGGAAAGTAGAGGGAATTTATATTACACACCAGAAAATAGAACGAAATACTCGTCAAAATTGAGAGATGGTATTTGTGAAACACTGGTTGTTATATCTGTCTTCGGGGAAGATTATGGTATAAATTCTATTTCTAATGTGTCTTCACATATAGATAGCATTGTTCAGAAAATCCTTGAAATGGATGTTATTGTTTGGCGTTCGTTATCACGTAATTTGATACTATTAGCAGAGGCATCTCCTAATGTGTTTTTAAGTAATCTGGAAAGAATAATAAAAGATAAATCCGTTACTGCATTTTTTGAACTAGAGCAAGGGTTTTTAGACAGTTCCAACGACTTAGCTCCTTTATTATGGTGTCTTGATATTGTTGCGTGGTTTCCAGAGCACCTTATGAGAGTTTCGACAGCTTTATGTGAAATAATACTAATTTCTCCAGAAAGTTTCCCAACAACAAATACACCATTAAGTAATCTGAAAAATATATACAGAGCTTGGTATCCACAAACGAATACAAGTGCAGAAGACAGAAAAAAGATACTTGAAATCCTTGTAAAGAAATATCCAGATACATTGTATGGGCTTTTACATAGTTTAGTAGGAAGTAAACACGATACTGCCTTTCATATTCCAAGACCAAAATGGAGATTATTTTCTGAACTCAGAGAAATACGAGTGACTCAACGTGAAGTTTACTATATGCGAGGATTCTGCATAGACCACATTATAGAAATGTCAAAAGATAATGTCAAAAGAATTTTGGCTCTCATAGATTTATTAGATGATATAGAATGGGATAGAATTGATAAAGCATTGAATACAATAGAAACAAGTTCTAATTTTGAAGAAGAAGACAAGAAACAGATATATCATAAATTCCGAAAATTCATAGGAAATCATAGAAGTTATCCAACAGCACATTGGGCTTTGCCAACAGATATTCTTGATAAAATAGAGCAAATAGCATTCAAATTTAAACCAAAGAATGATATTTTAAACGAATCATACCTTTTTGAAGAGCATCATCCTGAATTTATAGAAGGAAGGCAAGGAAATGATTTTGATAAGCAAAATGAGGATATTTTGTCAAGAAGACTTGAATTTATTGAAGCCGTTCTTGATAAGTACGGAATAGATAAAGTTTTTGAGTTAGCGTCTAAAATAGAACACTCATATCTTTATGGGAATGTACTTGCTTCATCTGATAAAATTAATCAAGTAGATACGCTGACTATTTACAAACTTATTGAATCAGAAGATAAGGGTTTATTGAGTTTATCAAGAGAATTTATTCGTATTTCCGAAAACAGAACTGATTTGCAGACACAAACAGATATATTAACTGGTTTGATACAATCTGGGCTTTCTACACAAGGAATTGTGATTTTTCTTGATTCTTTGCAAGATAGGATAGATTTGTGGAAGTTTATTTCAGACTTAAAACACGAAGAGGTTGAAAAGTTGTATTGGAAAGCACAATCAGGCTTTATATATACAGAAAATAAGGACGAGCTTTTTTACGTATTAGATAAATTACATCAATATAATAAACCTTTTACCTTTTTGAATACTTTAGGTTGGGGGGCTTATGTACATAAAAATACTTTGACTTCGGATGAGGTTTTAACAGCACTCGAAAAAGTATTTCTTACAGATTTCGATGATTCGTCTCATTTAGACCATCATAATTTTAGAAACTTATTAGATTTCTTATACTCAAAGAATGATTATGCCGTAGAGAGAGGTGCAAAAATTGAAATAAAATTCATCTATGTTTTTACGGGAGGTTCATATAGTCCAAAAAACTTATTTAAATTGATGTCTCTAAAACCTGACGAGTATTTCGGGATATTGAGTCAGGTGTATTTACCTGATGAAGGTGAGCTTAAGGAAGAGGAAATACAAAAGGTAAAAGACACCCCAGCCTATCAAGAAATTCTTAAAGCAGGCTGGGGTATTCTTGATTCTTTTAATCTGATACCATCACAAAAAGAAGATGGTTCTTTGGATTCAGAAATTTTAAAAGAATGGGTAAATGGAGTAAGAGAACTTGCTAAAGAAAATCATAGAATCAAAATTACAGACGATTGTATTGGTAAGTTGCTCGCAAAGTACCCTATTAATATGAAAGAAAATAAGGGCTTTCCCATTGAGATTTATGATATAATAGAAGAAATAGGGACAGATGAAATTACGACTGCTTTCCAAATACAAATTTCAAACAATTTAGGGTTTACAAGTAGAGGAGCATTTGAGGGTGGGAATATTGAAAGATTTAGGGCTAATTATTTTGAGTCTCTCTTCGAAGATACAAAAATTACCCATCCAAATGTCTCTCTCATTTTTAAATATCTCAGAGATGGATATTCATCTCAGGCAAAGTGGGAAGATGAAAACGCTTTATTAAGAAGTTTAGAATAAGATAAACTACAATATTATTTTTTACATTTTAATATAAATGTATTAATGACATATACAAGCTTCCACTTCTCAAATTCAAAAAATTAAAATATAAAACCTCTTTAAAAGCAATTTTAGGGAGGTTTATTGTTTTTACACGATAATGTATAAATTAGTTTTGTTTGTATATTTGAGTTTAATTTTACGAAATAAAGATATAGGTGTGTTTTTTACTAAACTTGACTATATTTTACTTCGTAAAATAATATGATGTGACGCAATTCTCCGCTATGATACGAATTACGTCACATCGGTTGCCGGATTACATCCGATAATGTACACATTTCATCGCAATCGCTCTGAACTGCGTACATCATCAGATTTGCTAAATAAAAAATACACGCAACTTCGTTGCTATATTTTTCACTGGCGCAAATCCGTCAACCGTTAGCAGTCATTCTAAAACGAGACACAAAAAAAATATGGGAATATTTGACAAGTTGTTTAAGACAAAAAAAATGCAATACGAAATAGTTAGAGACAAAAATGGTAAACATCAAATTGGAGGAGAAATTCCTCAAGATTTTAATATTCCGAAAAACGAATTTTTAGGGGGATTTCAATACTTAGGTTACATTGATAATTCTGACCCACTATTTTCTTGGTTACCTTTTAAAGTAAACTTAATACATCCAATTTACACGGACGAATATTTTGTCTACCTTGATTATTCAAATCCAAATAGACCGACTATTATTGAACCGACAGACACAGCTTCGTCAACAAGTGCATTTGACGAAATTAACAAAGACTCAAAAGTTATTTGGGAAGGAGTTAAAGTAGGCTTGGAGGCTAAAGAAGAAATTGACGAATTTGAAAGTATTGGCATTTGTGGACAACCAGAATGGTTACAAGATGCTGAAATTCCAAAATGTCCGAAAAGTGGAAAGTCTATGAAATTCTTATGTCAATTAGGAAGTTTTAGTGATATTAATTCTACATTCAGCAACGTTGAACCGACTTATGGAATGGCAGAATACTTTGAGAAATTAAACTTTTGGTGTGATGGAAATTTATACGTTTTCATTGAACCAAAAACAAAAACTATATGCTGCACGATGCAAAACACATAAGTTCTAACTAATGATGACAAATAAAGAACGAACTGCTAACATCAGCTTGCCAAAATGCGTTTTTTTTTGGGGTTAGATTGAACGCTATTGTTTTCTAATACGCCAAAAGCTGCCCATATTCGTATTTTTTGTAAGTTTACAAATAGTGGAACAGCTTTGGCTTCGTTTGGGTCTGAATTGAACATTCGCTCAATTCATACCCGCACTTCGCTAATGCGTTTCTCGTTAGCTGATATACTATAAAAAGTAATCTTCAAATAAATCAAAATTAAAAATGAATTTAAAACTTAAACTGGAGAAATTTTCTGAAAACGATTTCCAAAACTACTTCGAACTTGTAAATGATGAAAAAGTTATGGAAATGATAACTGAAAGATCTTTGGAATTAGAAGAGGCTAAAAAAGATTTTGAAAAAATAATTGCAAATAATAAACTTGACGAAAACTTTGGAAGCTATAAAATTTTAAATATTGAAACACGTGAATTTTTAGGATTTGCAAAACTTGAAATCAAAAGCAAAGAAAGTAATGAAGCTGAAATTGGATATATGATTTTGCCAAAATATTGGGGAAAAGGAATTGCAGGTAAAATTGGAAAACAGTTAATTGAAACCGCAAAAACACAAAAATCAATTGAAAGTTTGTTCGCAATAATTGACCCTAAAAATTTAGCTTCAAGGAAAATATTGACAAACAATGGATTTACATCAAAAGAGTTTAAAGATTTTGATGGGCTTCCTGGCGAAATTTTAGAACTAAAAATACTTGATAAATAAGAAGCAAAAAGTACGTCCAGTTATCTGCAATCTTGTCAAAACTATGTACCAAATGATAATAAAGTTATTCCAGTTTATAAATAAAAAAAAACGAAGATAAATTTAAGTGTCTTTGTTGAGGATAAATTTATGACGAAATTCCTTTAACTTTTGGAAGTGATTTTCCAAATTATTATTTTTCAATTCCTGAAAATGAACTTAAACAACGCGTTGATTATCAAAAGAGTTTATGCGTAATTGATAAACATTTTTTTCATAGAGTTAGAATTGAAATTCCAATTATTGATTACAAAGAAAATCTAAAATTTGACATTTGGACAACAATTAGCGAAGAAAATTTTATTAAACGAAATGAAGATTGGAATAATGAAAATCGAATACATAATGAACCATATTTTGGTTGGCTACAAAATGAAATTCCAACATATGAAAATACATTAAATCTTAAAATTATTGCTAAAGAAAATGGATTGGATTTAATTCCAAATGCTGAAATAATTGAAGAAAATCATTCTCTTCAAATTGATCAACAAAATGGAATATCATTTGAAGAAGCAATTAATATTGCACAAAAAATATTAAAAATACAACATAATTAAACAAAAGATAAAGACTAGAGCTAACATCGGTAACTGTTGTACAATTCAAATTTTAGGTACAAAAACACAAAATAGTATAAATAATAACCTCTTTAGAAGTGATTTTATGGAGTTTTTTGTTTAAAATACTATTGAACTGTTTCGAGAGTTTCGCTAACGATAAATTATATTTTATCAAAGTATTAATTCACATATAAATAATTATATTAGCGAGTAATTTAACGAAATGTAGATATAGGGAATATTTAAGGAAACTTTTCTATTATTTAGTTCGTAAATTACGATGTTAACTGTAACACAACAAAAACAGACCAATAAAAATGAGAATTGAAATAGATACAGACTTAGAACTAAAACAATTAAATTTAGCTGATTCAATTGAAATTTTTAATACAATTGATAGTCAACGAGATTATTTAGGAAAATGGTTACCTTTTGTTGCTTTTACAAAAGAAGTTAAAGACACTGAAAACTTTGTAAAATCCATTGTTAATGCTACTGAAGATAAATTTGAATTTGTATTTACTATTAGAAAATCTGATAAATTTATAGGGTTAATTGGTTTTAAAGATACCGATAAACAAAATAATAAAACAGAAATTGGATATTGGCTTTCTGAAAACTATCAAAAACAAGGAATTGTAACAAAATCTGTTAGAAAAATTTGCGATTTTGCTTTTGATGAACTTGGATTAAATAAAATTCAGATAAAATGTGCTGTAAATAATGTACCAAGTAAAAATATTCCTAAAAGATTAGATTTTGTATTCGAAGGAATTGAAAGACAAGGTGAATTATTAACTTCTAATTTTTATACTGATTTAGAAATATACAGTAAATTGAAATCAGAAAGATAAACTAATCGAATAAGAAATCAATAAAATGTGCTACAGCTAACATGTGTAACTGTTGCGCAACTCCAATTTTAGGTATAAAAACACAAAATAGTATAAAAACGGCCTCTTTAAAAGCGATTTTAGGAGGTTTTTGTATTTATGTAAAACTATATTTCATTGTGAGATGGATATTGTATATTTGGAATAATTTGACGAAAAATAGATGTAGATGTTTCGTAAAAAAACAATGATGTGACGCAATATTTCCCGTACTTTTCACCTTAAATTCGTATTAAAAATCTATTTTTGTGATAGTATCAAATGATAGTATCATAAAATGAAACCACCTTACGAAATAACGACAGAAATTTTAAAATTTATCTCATCAATTTCAGAAAAAATTGGAGAAGTAAATGCTAAATTTTTAATTAAAACGAATCCAACTTTAAGAAAACAAAATAAAATAAAAACAATACATTCTTCATTAAGCATTGAAGGAAATACTTTGACGGAAGAACAAATCACGGCGATTTTGGAAAATAAGAGAGTTGTTGGGCCTGAAAAAGATATTCTTGAAGTTTTAAATGCTTTGGAAGTTTATAAAAATATCAACAAACTAAAACCTTACGATGAAAAAGATTTTCTAAACGCTCACAAACTATTGCTTCAAAAATTAATTCAAAACCCTGGAAAATATCGAAATCAAGGGGTTGGAATTGTAAAGGGTTCGAAAGTAGAACATATTGCGCCACCTTTCGAAAATGTTCCGTATTTAATGAAAGATTTGTTCGAATATTTAAAAGACAAATCAGAATTGAGTTTAATCAAAAGTTGTGTTTTTCATTACGAAATGGAATTTATTCACCCTTTTTTAGATGGAAACGGAAGAATGGGAAGGTTGTGGCAAATGTTGATCTTAATGCAAGACTATCCTATCTTTGAGTTTCTTCCTTTTGAAACTTTAATTTCTAAAAATCAAGAAGAATATTATAAAGCATTATCTCAAGCAGACAAAGAAGGAAAATCAACAAAATTTATTGAATATATGCTTAGAATAATTGACAATTCTCTCGCTGAATTACTCGAAAATTCAAGCAAAAAACTTTCTAATGAAGATAGAATACAAATCTTCCTTGAGCAAAATAATAATGAATTTACAAGAAAAGATTATCTGATTTATTTCAAAGGAATATCTTCAGCAACTGCAAGTCGAGATTTAAAAAATGCAGTTGAAAATAATCTAATAGTAAAAAATGGAGATAAGAAAACGACAACATACAGAAAACAATAATACAGCGTACAAAATTGGTAACTGCTGCGCAATTCTAATTTTAGTTTCAAAAACACAAAATAGTATAAATAATAACCTCTTTTAAATTGATTTTAGAGAGTTTTTTTGTTTTACGTGAAACCTTAAATATGAAATAGTTGATATGTATTTAATGTATAAAAAATAATATAAGTTATCACGACCCAATACGTCAATCTAAATGTTTATCCACTTCATTAAAATCAAAAGGCTTTACCAATTTTAATCATTATTTAAATTCTTATCGTATTCAATACGCAAAAGATTTAATCATAAATAGTGATTTGAATAAAGTGACATTACTTTATATATACTCAGAAGCAGGTTTTGCGAATCAATCAACTTTCAACCGAGTATTCAAAAATTTAGAAGGAATTACACCTTCCGAGTTTATCAAAAACTATATTTAAATAATTTTTCAAGTCTTCAAGATATATAAAAAGAATTAAAACGAATCTAAATATCAACATTTTAGAAAGTATTAACATTCAAAAAACGGGTTTGGTGCGAAAATTCCATTCAATATTTTCAACTTAAATAACCCTTAAAAATGAATACAACAAGAATTTCTAAAACATTACAAAAAGCACTAAATGATCAAATTACATTAGAAGCTTTTTCGGCACAAATTTATCTAATGCTTGCATGTTGGGCAGATGAAAATCAATTGGACGGAGTTAAAAATTTTATGATGAAACACTCTCAGGAAGAGCGCGTACATATGGCTAAAATTATAGAATATGTGCAAGAACGTGGTGGAACTGTAAGAATTGAAGCCATTAAAAAACCTGGTCCTGAACCTAAAAATGTATTAGAGTGTTTTCAAGCTGTTTTAAAACAGGAAATCGAAAATACCGAATCCATTTACAAAATTGTAAAAATGAGTATGGAGGAAGAAGATTGGGCAACATGGAATTTCTTACAATGGTTGGTTGCTGAACAACGTGAAGAAGAAAAATTAGCACTCGATTTATTAGACAAAGCAAAATTAGCGGGTGGTGCTAATATGTCTGATGCTGCAAAATTTGACTTAAACAAAACGATTGGTAATACGGGACAAGATTTTCCGACAGCAGATCAAATTAATCCATTAGCAGAATAATATATTCATCATTCATCTCAAAGGGCTAATTTNNAAATTAGCCCTTTGAGATGAAACTATATTTATCAACTTAATCTTGTACAGTCCAAGTAAGTTCCTCTACCGCATATCCTTTTTCTTCTGCATACAAAAGAAACTTTTGTTTTGTTGCTTCCGAAATTGTTTTTTGTCGTGATAAAATCCACATATAATCATGACTTTCACCAAAAACCAAAGCCGTTTCATAATCGGGATCCATCAACACAACATTATATCCTGAATAAAATGGACCAAAGAAACTAACTTTTAAAGCTCCTTTCCCCTCTTCTCCATTCAACTGAGCTTTTCCATGAGCTTCTGTCCATTCGTTTTCTTTATAATCAAAACCTCTGTTATGAACTTCTATTACACCTTTCTTATTCAAAAAATAAGTCGCAGTTACATGACTCATATTTTTTTCGTATTTGAAATCTAAACGTGCAATTTCATACCACTTTCCCATGTATTGTTGCGGATCAAAATTTTCGACCACTGTAACATAATCCGGGATTTTAACTTTTCGACAATTCAACCAAGCGTATGTCAACCCTCCTAACCCTGCTAACGCTAAACCTGAGATCATCTTTTTATTTAATTGCTTCATAATTTATTCTTTTTCGTGTTCTATATTTAACAAAAACTCGACTAAATCCATATTCAATTGTTCTCTATGAGTAATATTTAAACCATGAGGAGCATCTTCGTAAACAATATAAGTGGCATGCGGGATTAATTTAGAAGCTTGATCGCCAGCAGTTTTTATAGGAACAGTTTGATCTTCTTTTCCATGTATAATTAAAGTCGGAACATCAATCATTTGGCATTCTTTTCTAAAATCAGTATCCATCCAAGACAAAGCGGCTTTCAAAGTTGCAACAGGTGAAGCATGAGACGAAACAGAAAAATCAAAATCTAATTGTTCTTTACTCACTGATTTTTTTAATAATCCGTAATTATAAAAACCTTTATGAAAACCATCTAAAAACTCCAATCGATTAGTTTGAAGTTGATGTACAATTTCATCTAAATTTTTCTGCGGAACACCATTTTCATTATCAGCTGTTTGTTTTACCAAAGGAATAATCGAACTAATTAAAGCTACTTTCGAAATATTTTTGTTTCCATAATTCGCAATATAACGCACTACTTCTCCTCCTCCCATAGAAAAACCAACTAACACAACATTTTTCAATTGCAATTCATCAATCAAAGCATGTAAATCTTCTGCTAAAGCATCATAATCATAACCGTCCCAAGTTGCGCAAGACTTTCCAAAACCTTTACGATCATATGCTATACAACGAAAGCCCGCATCTACAATTTTTGGAATTTGATATTCCCAAGATTGCAAACTAAGTGGCCAACCATGTATCAAAACAATAGGTTGCGCCATTTTATTACCATAATCTACATAATGTATGTTATAGTCCTTTCTTTTTAATTTCGCCATAGTAATTATTTTTTGTGATTTATTTTTAATGGTAGTCTTCTATATTTCACTACAAGCATTAAGCCAATAATCACATTTCAAAAGGTTTAACATTTGTAACTGTTGCAAAAAAATAATAATTTTCTAATCAACAATATCCAAAGAAGAGTCAATAATTAAAACAAAAAAGTCTGAGAAAAACTCAGACTTTTAATAATTAAAACACAAAAATTTTAATGATTTCTTATTAATTTATTTCTTCCATAATAACCTATAACAACAGCTGTAAATAACAAAACTATTGTATATGAATTTATAGGTGTTCCATCTACAGGATCATCTCCAGGATCGTGTCCTCCAGGATTTGTATTCGCAGTGTCTTCACTAAAAAAACTAATACTAGAATTTCCATCTTCTGCATGTAGATTTGTAAAGGGAAGCAATAAAAATAAACTTCCACATAAAATGTTTTTTAATTGTTTTTTCATCTCACATTATTTTACAATTATTTTTTTAGAAATTTTAGTTCCATCATAAGATTCAACCCAAATAACATAAATTTTAGTCGACGTTGATAAATCAAAATGCGTCTCAAATGTATTTAAAGAAGATATACTTTTTACTAAGCTACCTTCTAGATTATAAACTTTTACAGTTTTTAATTTTTCAGTTGATTGGATATGAACTATATGATTTTCAGTATAAACATTTAGTTTATTTTTTTCATTCAAATCAGTTGTATGCAATAAACTGTTTGTATAAACTATTTCGAAACGATTCGCAAAATAACCTTTATCACTGATGAAATTATAATCCCCTTTTGATAAATCAGTGACTTTATTTAATTCTTTATCAACTAAATAAATAGATTGCCCTTGCGCAAAAATTCCATTTGTTTTCGCCAACGAAATCGTGTAATTTCCAGCAGTTAAGATGTTAACAACTAAATCAAATTGGTCTTTTTCATCAAACTCAGCTCCTCTACCTTGAATAGACATTTCTTTCTGATCGATCAGCGAATAAATACCAGGATAGACTCGCATGGGTTCTGCATCAAAAACCTTTTCATATTGTTTCGTAGAACCTTCTTTATACCCAATAAGAGTCGAATTTAACGTTTCATTATTTTGTTTTAAACTCAACCAAAATTTATCATCTTCTTTCGTTTTATATGAAATCACTTCGTTCCCCGTAACACGCATACCATTATTAAAAATAAATGGTATTGATGTTGGTGTTGGTGAGACTACTTTACTTTCTGCTTGTACAATAAAACCTTGTCCAACACCTATTGTCGTTGAGGTTACTGTAGGGTCACTCCATCCCATTTGGTCATTGTAAATCATCCAATTATCTCCAGAAAATTCTCCATTAACGATTGGTTTTTTATGTGTCCAAACAAAGACATTCGAAATAGTTGACATTCCTGAATTGAATGATATAACTTTCTTCAAGTCAACTGGAGATGGATAAGGATTACCAACTGCATTATTACCAAATTTATTTTTAGTTAACATCATTAAAACAGAACCGTTATTCGGAACTCCATTAAAAGTACCTTCAAATACTTTTGCTACACCTTCTCCATAATTATTAAAATTATTTGGTGCTCTAAACGCAATATATTCTCCTTTTTGAAAAATATCAGCTGCATTAATATTTGCGATCCAATTATTTGTAGACTCATCATAGCGATAAAAGCGATTTTGTAATGTTTTAGGGGATAAAGCCAAAATATTTTGTCCAAAAACAGGCGAAGACCAATCCAACGTTTCTAAGCGATAAATTAGCTCTGATTGACGTTTGAAACTAATATTTCCTATGTTTACAGCATTGTCATTTTGTTGCATTAAATAAGCGCCATGTTCAAAAACAACCTGATGAGAAGTATTGGTAACGTTTCGATCAACTGTATATGTAACGCCTGAAGGAACAGTTACATCTGCCTCAAATGTGAGTGTTTTAGCAGCCAAATCATAAGGATATGATGCTCTAAGAATGGCATCTTTGGTAAGTGTTGGTACACCATCACTCCAAACGCCATTTTCCCAAATCGTTGGCAAAGAAGGAGTAACTTCTGTCCATGTAAATGCATCTAACCCAACATAATTGGTTGGAGTATTTGTAGAAATTTCAAGTTCATTGATTGCATAATTTGAATAATCTATTCCATTTATATTTTTCAAATTAACTTGAATATATCCATTCGTCATAAGAACATTTAAAGGAATATAAAGTGCTGTAAAAATAATTGTCCCATTCTCTTTTCCATTTATCATAATTGGTGCAGGCATAATAAGAGGAAATTGCTGTAAATTATAATCAGATAAAAAAAGATAAAAATTTTTCGAGGTAAAATTAAACCCTTCACTTTTTATCTTAAAACTTGGATTAACACCAAATCCTGCTGCACCGTCATTATCAATGTATTTATGATCTATAGCCGTACCATTCCATCCTGTGCCAGGATAATTTCCCTGAATTCTAAAAGAACCTAAAGGATAATCAACCGTAGGAGCACTTTCTATTTTAAATAGTTTTCCGTTGCTTGTAAAAGTGTAACTATCATTTATTGCACTTTCAAAATCTTCTGTATAAGGTAAATTTTGAGCAAACGAAAAAATAAAGCCAAAAAGTAGTAATAAGGTAAGTTTATATCGTTGTAAAGTTTTTTTCATAAAATTAGAGATTATACATTTTGAAGATTTTTTACAGTTTTATGAATATCAGTTTTACTGGCAAAACTTTTTGTAGGCATAATAAATTCTTGATGAAACAGATTACGGTATTTATCATTATCATAACCTATTACACTTTTACAAATTAATTCACCTCCAGATCCACCTTGCATCAGAATAACTTCTTGATCATTTTTATTTCTCAAAATCAAAGGATAATTTAATTTTTGACCTTCAGTAGTACTCAAAACAAAATCAATATTTTTACTCGCTATAGCCAAATCTCTACTATTCGTTTTTGTTTTATCCATTCCTAATTGAGATAAACAGATCACGAGATCGCATTTATTTTCAGATTTTAATTTTTTTGCAATTCTATTCGCAGCTTTGTAAGGGTTTTCTACGATTATTTTAGAATTCATACTATTTTGTGCAACACTTGTAATACCAATTTTTAAATTCTTTGTATTAAATATCACATATTGTTTGATAGATTCTGACCAACCAGTCTCATTTGATGAATAATTGCAATTAATCAAAGGAAAATTAAATGATTTAGCTAATTTTAAAAAAGATTGAATATCTGTTTTTAGATAATTTGAACTTAATGCTACAGCATGATAACCAATAGAATTGATTGATTGAAGCATTTCTAAATTTATCTTATCTAAATCAAATAAATTACCTGCATCAACTGTCAATCCTTTAGATATTTGTTGATTCAATTCACTTCTTATCTTGTTGTAAATTGATGGATGAAATGATAAATTCAAATCATTACTTTGATAAATTGTTAGATGTGATGTATCAATTAAATCATGTATATTTCGAGAAACATTTGCTAGACCATTTAATGAAGGACTTAGAATTGTCATCCCCATTAAAGATGCGGTATGTTTCAGAAAAGAACGTCTATTACTTTCCATATTTTTCTTATTTAATTACCCTCTTGGAGGAAAAACTCCATATAAACAAATCACATAATTCATCCCAATATAAGGTTGCATATTGTTATGAGGAATTGATCCTCCTGAAGCCTGTGTTCTCAATTTCATGTCTATATTAGCATTTATTTCTACTGCAGGTTCTTCTAAATTCACTCCCATTGTTGGAGCAAAATAACCGTTTACCAAAAACCCAGGCTGAGCAATTGATGAACCTGTAATAGGGGTCGATTGTGTAGCCGGAGACGAACTAACTTTTAACTTTGGTTGATCCGTCATCACAACTCCGTGTGTATGAGATGGCATTTCATGTGTCAATAATGGTACATTTTTTTCTCCCCCTGTTTCACCCAATACTCTTGCAGATAGTCCAGGTCCTTGTCCTACACCTATTCCTACATGATCTCTGAAATCAGGCAGACCAAAAGTTGTTCGTCCATCTCCTCCGTATGTTGTCCCTAATATTGAAAACAAGGCCGTATTTTGTTTAATAGCGATTAATTGACCTTGACAAAATGCCCAATTCATTGGGGCAAAATTGCCAGCAAATAATCTCACTTCTCCTATATAAGCTTCTCCCATAAATTCTAATTTCGCGAAGGAAAATTTCCTTCTATTGCTATAATAAAATTAATCCCCAAATAAGGTTGCATATTGTTATGAGGCTGATTTCCTCCAACTGGTAAAGTTGTTTTCGTTAAATCTTCATTTTTCAAGGAAGTTTCATGTAACGTCATGTTAGGTACTTCTTGATTATACCCTAAAGTTGAAATTCCATTATTTGTTGCAACACCCAAACTTTTTCCTTTTGTTGGTTCGTGTGCAGTAGATGACATATTACTTGCAATTCCATTTGTTACTTGTAACGAATTCTTATCTACGACATGAGTATGAGCAGGTAATTGAGTAGTCATAAGTTTTACACTTTCTGCTCCTACTTGTTCACCCAAAATAATATTACTTAATCCCAGTCCTTGTCCCATTCCAACTGGTACACGGCTAGCAAGATTTGGTAAAGCAAAAGTAGAACTACCATCTCCTCCATAAGTAGTTCCTATAATAGCGAATAACGCATCATTTTCACTTATAGACAATAATTGTCCCTGACAAAGCATCCACCCTAAAGGAGCAAAATTCCCCGCAAACATTCTAATTTCTCCTATTGTTTGTTCCATAAATTAATTTCTTGATGGATAGATTCCAAATAAACAAATCACATAATTCATCCCTAAAGAAGGCATACGGTTTTCATGTCGTTGGTTTCCTCCTTGCGGTTGCAGTGTAACATCTCCTAAATCAACGGAGTTATTATTCAACCCAACATTTGGTTCTGCCTGTACAAAACCTTGTGTAGGAACTTTCATACGACCTCTTGATTCAACAGGTGCAGCCAAACTAGAACCTGATGTAATCCTTGCTTGAGTAGCATCCTTCGCACTTACCTTAAAATGATTCCCTTTTATTTCTACAAGATGTATATGCGCAGGTATTTCTGTAGAAGTTAAGGCATGTGCTTCTTCTCCTGCCATTTCCCCTAAAGGAATTTCATTTGAAAAACCTACAGGAATTCGACCTCTAAAATCCGGTAAAGCAAAAGTCGTTACGCCATTTCCTCCATACATTGCTCCCAGTACACTAAATAAAGCCTGATTCTGATTAATAGGCAACATTTGTCCATGGCAGAAAGCCCAATTCTTAGGGGCAAACTGACCTGCAAACATCCGAATTTCACCAATTGTTCCTTCGTTCATATAAATTAAATTTTTTGAATTATCATACTAATGGGAAGAGGAGAGTAAAATGACAATTTATATAAATTGCATTTAAATTTACTTAATTATAGAATGAGTTTAACTTTTATAGGGGGGACAAATAAGGGGACAAATTCATAAAATAATATTTTTACCGAAATAATAAAGAATAAACTACTGTAAATAAAATAATTACACTTTTAAAACTCTACAATAGATAAAAAACACAATCCAACTAAAAACAATAAAGTAGCTATGTCGTATGCCTTAAAGTAGTTTTGTCGTAGTCAATCTCTTTCCTCAAAAAATAAAAGCCAATAGGTTTGCACATTATTTTAAAACTAAACAAAAAGTATGAAAAAAAGTGTTTTCCTTTTTACAACTTTATTCTCTGTCCTCTCTTTCGGGCAAGTAGGGATTAATACAGAAAATCCTCAAGGAATTTTTAATGTAGATGGTAAATCTTCTCCCGAAACAACAAATCCAAAAACAGGAATTCCAGATCCTTTACAAGCTTCAGATGACTATGTAATTACGTCTTCTGGTAGTGTTGGAATTGGAACAATATCTCCAGATCCATCAGCTATTTTGGATGTAAATACAGATGGTGCCTCTAATGGCAACAAAAGAGGTTTTTTAGGTCCTAAAGTTTCGTTAGAAAGCAACACAGACCAAACCACAATAGCCAATCCTGCTATAGGATTGCTAATTTACAACTTAGGAAAAAGAGGATTAACAACAGAAGGTTATCTCTATTGGAACGGAACCGAATGGGTTAAATTTTCTACAAGAAGTAGTATTTCTCCTTCTATTAACAAATTAGATTGTAATTTAGCTTATATCACACCAAAAAAATTCGAACAAGGAGTTCCTTATATTGGAACTTTAGTAATTCCTTATTCAGGAGGAAATGGAGGATCTTATCCTGCTGGTTCGCCAATACTTTCGACAGGAATAACTGGTCTTACAGCTACATTACAATATGGTGATTTAGAATATGGCGTTGGTCAACTAATATACTCAATAACTGGAACTCCTTCTGGTTCATCACCAAATACCGCAGAATTTGCAATAGATTTTTTTGGACAATCTTGTTCTGCTACTGTAGGAAAAAATGAACTTTCTCGAGGCGAATCAGAATATTTTAGTGGCACGGGTATTTTAGCAAGTCTTTCCAATGTTTTATTAAGCAGCAATGGAGATAAAATGCCAACGATTGAAGACACTTTTCAGTTTGATGCTTTCGCAACCTCAAGTTCTAATTCCGCAGGTCCTGTATCCATTGTGCCTAGAGTATACAATATAAGTAATGAAGCTCAAAAATTTTGGTGGATGGGAATGACTTCCCAAGAAGGACGTGGTGATGCGAATGTCATCCTAGCTCCTAATGGTTATCAGAATCTTGATAACGGAATGTATTTAGGATATGGTGTAAATATGGTAAAAGGTGTTTCGACACCAGGTACTGCGGTTACATACTCAAATAATACCGAAGGATATAATTTTGATTTTATCCTCGAAGGAAATAAATGGTACAAAGTAGAAATGTCTTTTACCATCGATAATATGGACACGACAAATAATGCCGATAATGTTCGAAAATGGTACTGCCGAATTACCAGAATGTTTTAACCAAACAAACCTATTCAAGTTACAAAAGCGGGATAGCAATATCCCGTGCTTGTAACAAATAAAAATTAAACATTCTAAACAATGAATTTCAAAAACATCCATATCGTATCTATTATTCTTCAACGAGTAAATGAATGCAACATTGAAAATACACGTATTTGTAATTTTTTAAAATGCAATGAAATAGATCTTCAAAAAATGTATTCTTCTGAAAGTTTAGACTCAAAAATTTTATTGAGATGGAGCAAATTATTAGAATATGATTTTTTTAGAATTTACTCCAACATCTTATTTTATTCTCTCCTCCAAATCCGCCAAATCAAACAGATAAAAGAAACTCTTTACCTCAATTCATAAAAAACCTTTATACAAAAGAGCTAATTGATTTTATAGTAGATAAAATTAAAACGGATAAAATGACGACAAAACAAGTCATTGAGAACTATAGAATACCTAAAACAACTCTACACAAATGGCTAGAAAAGAACAAATAATAAAACCAAATTATAAAAAAATTTACAATGATATTCTAGATGAAATGTTTCCTGAAAAGAAACAGGAGTTCTCCTATTTTTTTAATAAAAAGCAGGTATCATCTTTAGATATTATTGATATAAATAATAAAATATTTGGCTACAAATCTGAAATTGACCGAAAACATTATGCTTACTTGAAATCAGATATCATTGAGATTCTAAATTATCAGAAAAAACATTGTTTAAATGATGTTCAATTAGCTAAGCATTTTAACATCAGTAGAAACTCTATAGCAAAGTGGAAAAAAATATTTTTATAACCATAGTATATCAAAAACAATATTTACATATACACAATATTGATTTAAAACACTTTATCTATTTTATTTATAATGAGACTTAATTAGAAATTACGTTTATTTTAAAGCTTTTCTAACATGTTTCTTAAAATTTTAAAAATAAGAGTGTAGAAGTTACTTCTTCATTGAAAAAGTTTACTTATCTCGTATTTTTATAACTATATCGTTAATTTACAATACTTTGCTAAACTTCTCGAATAATTATATTTGCGGAATGATGATAAAGAAAAGTTGGAATTTTATTTTAAATCGACATATCCCCTCCCAAATAGACGAACTAGAACTTATATACGCGCAAAGAATGAATTTTTTTTCTTTTGCTTTAGGTATCGTGTTTTATGTAAATGGAATTCGCGATTTATTTTTTGGTCATACCATTTATTTTAGTGCCTTAATAGGTATTGGAACAATTTATATGATTGTGTTTTTCTTCACTAAAATTTGGTTTAAACCTATAGCTTGGCTATTTAACCTCATCTTCTTACTTTTTGTTATTTTCTTTTTCTCCACCACAAAGGGATTTGGAAACGGCTTGTCAATGTATTATTTTGTAATTCTGATTGCTTCATTATTTATATTCAATGAAAAAGATACGGTTAAATTAAACATCATCATTTATACTATTGCGTTGATATTATTTATAATAAGTCATTATTATGATTTTAGGATTTTTACAATCGAAGATTCCGAACACAAAACATATACACGAAATCAAAGAATTTTTACATTTATTGAAACGTTCATAGGAATTATTTGTTTCGGATATTTTATTCTATCAAAACATTTTAGAGTAGCCCGTTTATACAAACAAACCATGCGAAGCGAAAAAATGATTATCGAACTAAGGCGAAAACTTAGAACTGATACTCAAATTTATGCGATAGAAGAAGTCGTAAAACTCGCTGTAAAAGACGATATAGCTTATATTCCTAAATTTAAGTTAGTTTTTCCGAATTTCTATGCAAATCTTTTATCCATTAATCCTGAAATGACGCCAGACGAATTCAAATTTTGTTCTTTACTCAAATTAGGTTTTACAACCAAAGATATTGCAGAATACAATAACCTTGCAATAAGAACTGTGCAAACAAGAAAAAGTAGATTAAGAAAAACCTTTGACATCTCTTCCGAAGTCGATTTATACAAATGGATTGACGAAGTGTGAAGGATGAATAACATAGCTCAATCAACCTTATTTACAAGAAGTAAAATATTTTATATAAACAATATTCATAAACTTTAACACATTGATTTTTAAATATTCATTCTCAAAATGAGACATTTTTCTTAAATTAGTATTTAAACGAATGAAATATGAAAGCCTTATATACTTTATTTACAATTATTTGCTTATCGCAATTTAGCTATGCACAATATTTTACTTTAACATCAAATGGATTTGTTTCATCTAAAGATAAAACTGATTATATCGTAATTGATAAACCAAATACCAAAAAAAATGAGTTATACAGAAATGTGTTGTCAGCCTTATCGAGTATGTACAAAGATCCAAAGGAAGTATTGAGTTTAGCCGAAAATGAAAGCATAACAATTAACGGATATGAACAGGAAGCGTTAGCGGTAAAACAGAAAATGAGTTATATGCAAATAGGAAAGTCAAAGATGGAATATGACTTATCTTATTCGATTACAGTTCTCTTTAAAGATGATAAAATTCGAATTAATCGACCTTCTTTTGAAGCAAGAAAGTGGAATTCGAGCATAGGAGATTATTATTATCTTGTATTGAATCCAACAAACAAAAATAAAAATTCTATCTATAATAAAAAGAATGAGGTCGATTATCCTGATGCAGTAACTGGTTTGGAGAATCATTTTAATAAATTAATTCAAGAGATTTTAGATAAATCGAATAAAATTAATAATTGGTAGAAATTATAGAACTTCTATATAAAATGAATTGAAAAAGCTATTCTTTAAAAATTAAGAAACAGCCCATATATTTGTTCTCTCTTACCTATCCTACTCTACGATTTTTTTTACTTTATTGGCTTCAGAATTATTCCTACAATTATTAATCTTATTTTTTAATTTGATGTTTAATTCCCTTAAAATAAAAAAGCGAATCAAAAGATTCGCTTGTCATAAATTAAAAATTGTATGTAAAACTTAGATTAAAAGTTCTTCCTCGTCCAGCGTAATAGAACAATTCTGGAACTTTATATGCACTATACAAAACTTGTGATTTTGCGCTCCAAATTGTTTGATAATCGGTATTAAAAATATTCTGAACACCTAAATTAATTTTACCGAAAGGTAATTTGTAAGCAATCATTAAATCTGATGTATTGTAAGAATCAATCACATTTTCCAAACCATCTGTGTATTTGAAGCTTTGCAAAGTTTGAAATCTAAAATTCAAATTATCAAATCCATAACCTGCGTAAGCTGTAAATTTAGAAGGTCCAGAAGTTGAAACATCTTGTTTTTGCCAATCACCATTTTTCTCCACTTCAGATTTGATTAACAATGTATTTGCTCCAACATAAAATCCTCCGTTCGTGTAAGAAACCTCTGCTTCTACGCCCATATTTCTTAATTTCTGATCGACTACTTCTACCCAAAGATTTAATCCATCACGTTTTAAAGCAATATTTTTATCGGAATTACTGATAAATCCAGAGATTTGTCCTTTAAATCCATTATTTGTTCTGAAACGATAACCAAGTTCAAATTGTCCTGTTTTCACACCAGAAAGAGGAGAATCTTTTACATTCACACTCGAACTTAAATCCCAATTATTGGTCGCCGAATTAAATTTATAATTTCCATATCCATAAAATTTTGATGGATCAGCCAACGAAACTCCTTGTGAATAAGTTGTCCAAACTTGGTTCAATTCATTAATTTTATACAACAAACCAGCATTTAACATCGTCATATTATAGCTACTTTTTCCGCCTGGAATATAATCGGCACTGTTTCCATAACCATTAGCAATTTGCAATTGTTGAGTAGAACCGATAAAATCATCCAATTTAATTGAAATATCTTGGTAACGAATTCCTCCCGAAACTTTCAATTGAGGTAAAATATCATATTCAGCTTGCGCATATCCTGCAAAACTTGTAGAATGATTGGTCGGATAACGATCAATCGTTAAAACAGTGTGATTAATCATTCCTCCACTTGATAACGATTTTTGAGAATCAAATACATTTTGTTGACCTTCAAACTTTTCAAAGTCAATATCCGCTCCGTATGTTAATTTCAATTTTCCCCAATCTTTTACCAAAACAGCCTTTAGACCCGAATAATACGTATCTTGTTGAGAAGCCGACATATAAGGGCTTGTCCCAGAAGGCAACGTTAAATTACCTGGAAATGGGTAAAATCCTAATTTCTCAACACGAGAAGCAAATTGAACATACACGTCTTGCCCTCCTAAAATATTCGTTCCATTATAACTCAATGTTCCCATTACACGCTCTGTTCCTGGATTTTTATCCGTATCAAAACCATCATGCATTTCCAAAACAGAAGCATCTCCTTTGGTTAAAACACTAATGTTTTCACCTAAATATAAACTACGATCCCCACTATATTTTGAACGATAATATTGCACAGATCCATTGATTTGATGTTTCGGATTGAATTTGTAACCTGCTGTTGCCAACACATCTATCGATTGATTATATTGTAAATCTAATTGCGAAATATCTGCAAATATTTGATCTCCATCTGCATCATAAGCTCCGCCATTTTGTTGAAATGCAACAGCCAAACGTCCAGTAAATTTATCATTTTTGTAACCAATAGATTGAGCAGCACGCCAATCATGATCATCACTTCCTGAAAAACCTGTACGTGAACCAAGTTCTGTTTCGCCACTAATTCCATTTTTTAGCGCTTTTTTCGTTACAATATTAACAATACCACCTGTCGCATTTCCGCCATAAATCGCACTTGCACCAGATAAAACCTCAACTCTTTCGATATTAAATGGATCTATTGCATCCAATTGACGACTTATGTTACGGATACTGTTTAAGGAAACACCGTCTATCATCACTAACATCGAACGTCCACGCATATTTTGTCCATAATTTGATCTTCCTTGCGAGCCAACATCCATCCCTGGAATCATAATCGCTAAAGCTTCTTTTAATGGAACACCATTTTTAGCTTGTTGCGCAATTTGTTCTTGATTGATCACCCAAACAGTTCCTGCCAAATCAGATATTTTAGTAGGTTTTCTTGAAGCAACTACCACAACATCATTCAAATCTGTGGATATACTATCATTCGTTTGGGCATATGACAGCGAGGCACTCCCAAATAAAATTGTTAAACAGATGATATTTTTTTTCATAGTGTGTTTTTAAATAATTTATATTTGCTGCAAATATAATTTTTATTTATTCTAAATTAATTTTATTAATGAAAAAATATTTTCTTTTCCTTCACAAATGGCTTGGATTATTTACAGGTATTATTGTTTGTATTGTAGCAATAACAGGAGCTATCTTTTGTTTTCAAGATGAAATAAAAGATGCGCTGTTTGATTATAGAAAAGTTGAAATTGTTCATCAACCATTCATAAAACCAAGTGAAATTATTCATAAAGTACAAGACAAAAATCCTAAACATGTTGTACTTCGAGTGATGTATATGGATAAAGATCGATCAACGGTTGTGATGACGATGGATGATAAAAAAGAATCTTACTTTGTATATGTCAATCCATATTCAGGGAAAATCTTACATCAAGAAAATATGAAACAAGATTTTTTCTTGGTGATACAATACATTCATATGAATCTTTTATTGGGTGATATCGGAAAAAATATAATTGGTTTTTCGACTGTTATTTTTATCATGATTATGATAAGTGGATTAATACTTTGGTGGCCCAAAAAGAGAAAACAAGCTAAAAATGGATTAACGATAAAATACAAAGCAAAATGGAAACGCATCAATTATGATTTGCATAATGTATTGGGATTTTATGCTTTTAGTATTGCTTTTATTGTTGCTTTATCAGGTATTGCATTTAGTTTCAAACCTGTTCGCAATTCATATACGCAAATTGTTAATTTAGGAAAATCATTTCCTAATGAAGAAAAAGGATATGTCTATCAGCCTAAAAAAATGTTAGAAAACAATTACACTATTGTTGATTCGGCATATGCTTATAGTTTAAAAAATAGTCCAACAGCTTCTATGTATTGGATTTATTTACCTGTTCCTGATAAAAATCCTTTAGCCGTAAGAGCGTATCATAAAAGTTTGCGCTATTATGCGGTTGACGAATATCAATTTGATTCGGAACAATTTCAGGTTTCTCAATTAATGAATGAGAATTTATCAAATGGTAAAAAGTTTGCAAACTCAATGTATGACATTCATACAGGACAAATATTAGGTTTATTTGGTAAAATATTAGCCTTTACTTCTTCAATAATTGTGGCAAGTTTACCCATTACAGGTTTTATTATTTGGCGAAATAAAAAACGAAAACAGAAAAAAACTATTCGTTCATAAAGATTTTAAAATTCATTAATCATTTTCATCCGATGATTTTTACCCCAATCAACCAAAACATCTATGATTTCTTTAGTCGTTTTACCATAATCCGTAATTGAATACGCAACGGTTACAGGTTTGGTATTTTGAACTTCACGAAACACCATTTTATTGACTTCCAAATCTTTCAATTCTTTCGATAACATTTTCGCCGAAATTCCCTCAATATCACGTTCCATCTTCTTAAACGTATTCGTATCTCCTTCACGTATAATCAAATAATGTAAAACAAGAAGCTTCCATTTTCCACCTAAAATATCAAGTGTATCATTCATTGCAAGTAAATTTTCTGTACAAAGTGGCGGATCTGATAACGGTTTTTTCATAAATCACTTAATTTTAAGTTAGTAGTTACCTCAAGTAAACTGATAGTAAAGATAAGTTTATTCGGGTGTAAATTTGAATATAAATTAAAAATCTAATAACAAATGAAATACTACTCATGAGTATTCCATATAACTATTAAAAACAAAATAAATACATATGAAAGAAACAGTCTTAATCACTGGTGCCAATAGTTTTATCGCAAAACATTTAATTCCGATTCTTGAAAAAGATTATACGATTAAATTATTAACGCGATCGCCAAAAGCTGAAAACGAGTTTGCTTGGAATGTTCACGAAAAAACAATCGATCCAAAAGCCTTAGATGATGTCAATTATATTGTGCATTTAGCGGGTTCTAAATTGAATGATGGAACGCCTTTAACCAATGAACGTAAAGCATTGATTTACGAAAGTAGAATTGGCGCTTCGGATTTTTTGAGAGCTGAATTAAAAAAACGTCAACAAAAGTTAACGGCTTTCGTGTCGGCATCAGCAATTGGTTATTATGGTTACCAAGATAATACCTTGGAAATTGATGAAAATGGACAACGAGGTGTTGGTTTTTCTGCGGATTTAACCGAAGATTGGGAAAAAGCAGCAGATCGTTTCAAAGAAGATTCGGTTGCGAATCACGTTTCAAAAATACGAGTTTCCTTAGTTTTAGGGAAAGAAGCAGGGATTTTCCCGATGTACGAATCGTTGGTGAAAAATAATCCAAGTATCGTTTCTCAACAAAATAATGGTGCTGTTCCTTGGAATCATGTCGATGATATGGCGGGAATTTTTGCGTTTGCAGTTCAGAAAAAATTAGATGGTGTATACAATTCGGTGGCTCCCAATCCAGCTTCACAACAAGATATTTACAAAGAAATTTCAAACGAATTGCATTTGAATACTACTCAAGAAATTACACCTTTTCATGGACAACATTTGGTGGCACATAAAATTCAAAAAGAGGGTTATCAATTTAAATTTCCGACAATTCAAGAAGCGATTCACGCTATTTATCAAGAAAAATAATCAATTGAAATGGCAATAAGAAACATAGAAAAAATACTACATCCCGGCACGTTCAATTGGGTTGGCGATGCTTTTTATACGACTTCTTTTATTGGTAAAAGCATTTCGAGACGACGAATGGATCCGTTTTTTGCTTTGGGCTACAATGCGGATATTCATTTCGATGCAAAAGAATTTCCTCGTGGCGTTGGCGCACATCCGCACAAAGGTTTTGAAACCGTGACTTTGGCATACCAAGGAAAAATTGCGCACAAAGACAGTCGCGGAAATCACGGTGTGATTGGCGAAGGCGATGTACAATGGATGACGGCTGGTTCAGGAATTTTACATCAAGAATACCATGAAGAAGAGTGGGCAAAACAAGGCGGAACGTTTCAAATGGTGCAGATTTGGATGAATTTACCAGCGAAAGACCGCGAAACGGCTCCACATTATCAGGATTTGTTGTTTGATAAAATGACGCGAATTCCATTAGATGGTGAAACGAGTTTTGTTAACGTAATTGCAGGAGAATACAAAGGCGAAAAAGGAATTGCAACGACGTATTCGCCGATCAATATGTACAATGTGTATTTACAAAATGGTATAAAAGCGGATTTTAACTTTCCAAACAGCTACAACACAGCGATTTTGGTGATTGCAGGAAGTGTAAAAGTGAATAATACAGAAATTTTGGAAAAAGACACTTTTGCTATGTTTGAGAATAACAATGGCGAAGATTTCTCTATTACTTCAACAAGTGATAATACGATTGTTTTGGTCATGAGTGGCGAACCGCTTAACGAACCAATTGCGCATTATGGACCGTTTGTCATGAATACACACGAGCAATTACAGCAAGCTTTTGAAGATTTTAAAGCAGGAAAATTTGGGACGTTGTAAGAAATGTTTTGAATAGAAATATAGAAAAGCTAATCGCGAAGATTAGCTTTTTTTTGTGCCAATAATTTCTATTTGATGTCAATTCATTTTGTAATTTTGTTCATTAAATAAGAAGGTAAAATGCAAGGACCAATTGGTGTTTTTGACTCTGGTTATGGTGGATTAACCGTTTTCAAAGAAATACAGAAAAAACTTCCGCAATACGATTATATCTATTTAGGTGATAATGCTCGTTGCCCTTATGGAATTCGTTCGTTTAAGACGGTTTATGAATACACCAAAGAATGCGTTTTTAAATTGTTTGATTTGGGATGTAACTTGGTTATACTTGCTTGCAACACAGCCTCTGCAAAGGCTTTACGAACAATTCAGCAAAACGATTTACCCGAAGGCAAAAGAGTTTTGGGTGTTATTCGCCCAACAACAGAATCGATAAATGAATACACAAAGAATAACAAAGTCGGAATTTTAGCTACGCAAGGAACTGTTTTGTCCGAATCGTATAAAATTGAGATGAACAAATTTCATCCAACAATTGATGTTTTTCAATTGGCTTGTCCACTTTGGGTTCCTTTGGTTGAGAATAATGAAATTGATAGCAAAGCTGCACACGATATTGTAGAAAAAGATATTCAACGCTTATTTGATCAATCATCCGAAATCGATACAATTGTATTGGCTTGTACACATTATCCGCTTCTTCTTCCTGTGATTTCGCAATATGTACCAGAAAATGTAACAATTCTTTCGCAAGGAGAATTGGTAGCGAATAAATTAACTGACTATTTACATCGCCATCCCGAAGTAGAAACACAATGTTCAAAAAAAGGACAACTTACATTTTATACGACAGATGATGCGAAAAGTTTTGAAGCTAATACGACAATTTTTTATGGTCAGAAAATTACTGCTTCACATTTAGATGTTTAAAATATTTTTTCAGAAAAATACAAATAAAAAAACCGAGCAAATGCTCGGTTTTATCAATTAACAATATTCTTAACAACAAGAAACTCATTCCTATTTTTTTTTATAAGCTTTTTCGTTTCAATTTTACCTTCAATTTTTAAAATTTGAGACAATAGAAATAATTGATGTTTACAAGTTGATATTTAGAGATTTTAATTCATATATTTAAAGTTCGAAAAAAAATTTACACATGAAATTAATTAAATTATTACTTCTAACCACTACCCTTACTTCAACCACCTCTTTAATTGCTCAATATAAACTTGAGAATAATAAAAAAACCATTGAAACCATTATCGAAAAAGATGGATCAATTTCTGGATTAACTTTCAAAAATAATTTTATCAATAATGTTCCAATTCAATTTAGAAATGATTCGCTAAAAGGTCCCGCTTTAATTTTTAACAATAAAACATTAACTCTAAAACAAATTGACCAAACAACATATCAAGGCTCTACAGATCAATTAAATTATCAGATTAAATATGTTGTAGAAAATGATCGATTAGGAATTAATATTAAAGTAAAAAATACAAGTAAACAAGCTATTTCGCCTGAGAATCTATCATTAAGATTAGGAATGAGTACCGAAATGCTGAAATATCCAAATTGGCGCGACGAATATTTTCCTACTTTAATGAGAAGTGAAAAAACACATTTTTGGGGTTATTTTATGAGTCCAAATGGTCGAATTATCACGCTGAGTTCTCCAAATCCAATTGCTTCTTACAAATTACATTACAACAATAGTAAATTGTTTGGTCACGGACACTTAATCAGAACTGTGTCATTGGATTTATTACACAAAGGTCCTTTGCCGGAAAGACATCCGAAAAATTTAAACTCTATTGCTTCGAACAAAGAAATGAGTTGGACAATTTATTTAGAAGAAGCAAAAAATTTGACAGATGTAAAAACTATTGTTACTAGGAATACTTCTGCGCCAACTATTGATGCAAGTTTATATTCTATTCGTCCAAACGAAGTCACTAAATTAACTATTAATTCAGTTTCAAAACCTAAAATAGTTATTGTTGAGCCAGATGGAAAAAAAGTTTCAATTTCTAAATTGCATAAAAACTCTAACGATTACAACTACGATTTAACAAGTACAAAACCAGGAGTTCATACAATATTAGTAGAAGATTCTACAACAAAAAAAGTTAGCGAAGCAAAAATTACAGTACTTAATAATGATTACGCCGATTATATAAAATCTGCTCGTAGAGCTGCAATCATCTATCCTCAACAAGCTTCTTCGCACACAGAAAGTTGGTATGGTTTCTTCTCTGCGTATATCGCTAGAGAAAAATTTCCAGATGCAGAATGGGACAAAAAAGTAGATGCTAAATTCGACGAAATTTATCCATTAATTTATGATCCTATAACCAATTTACCAACATATTTTGGGAGTAGAATACAAAATCATGCATTGATGGCTGCTTTATTTGCACAACGTTATAAAGCAACAAAAGACATCGAAGAACTAAATAAAGCTGCTGATTTGGCAGATTATATCATGGCTATGCAATCGCCAGATGGTGCTTATAGAAATGGAAAAACACACTACACTTCTGTGATTTATATTGCAAAAGCATTGATGGAAGTAATGGAACAAGAAAAGATTTTAGCAGAAAATAATGATTATTGGAAAATGAAATACAAAAAACATTATCATTCTGTAAAAAAAGCAATCGATGAATTGACAAAAAATCTTGATAACATTCAGACAGAAGGAGAAATGACTTTTGAAGACGGAATGATTTCTTGTTCATATACCCAAATTTCTCAATTTGCACTTTTACAACCAGAAAATTCTCCTGAAAGAAAAAAATATACAGAAGCTGCCGAAAAATTAGTTGAAATGCATCGTTGTTTATCACAATTATTAATTCCAGATTCTCGTATGAATGGTGGTTCTATGCGTTATTGGGAAGCTCAATATGATATTTTATCAGGACCAAATATGATGAATTCTCCACATGGATGGTCAGCTTGGCGAATTTATGGTTTGAAAAATTTATACGAATTAACAGGGAAACCTGAGTACTTGAATCAAATGATTAATGCAATCAATACATGTATACAGTTACTAAATCCAGAAACAGATAAACTAAATTGGGCATTTATTGTTGATCCATATATCGAAGCTAATATTTTTACAGAAGACAAACAAAACAAAGGAAAAGGAATTTACCAAAAAGAGATTATTGGTGAACAATATATGCCTATGATTAGCGATTGGAACAAACCTGCTCCTAATACGCGAGTAACTGGATATTGGGGTTACGATGGAGGAAAATGTGACAATGATGTACACGAAATCTTCAAATGTTTGAATGAGGTTTTGCTAAGTTATGCATATGTTATCGAACAAAATGGTGAATACATAGGATACAATTGTAAAGTAGAAAAAACGAAAAATGGAATTACAATAATTCCTAACGAGAATGTCATTGACAAATTACATTTTAATCTTAAAAATCCAATTCAGATAACTTTCAAAAACAAAACTAATCAAGTAAACTCTAAATTAGGATGGTTTTAATAACCTTCAAAAATATAATCAAGCTCAACTTCAGTTGGTTTTTTTTTATTTAATTCATTTCTGATTTAAATAAAAACATAAATTATTTTTCATCATTATAACTACTAATAAACTATTAATTAAATAATTAACCTTTAAAAAACTGTTATAGGTAAATTGTTTATTAGGATATTTTTCTAAAATTCAATTAAAAAAAACTATTTTTTCTAATTATTAAAATTTAATATGTTAATTAATGATTAAATAATGAAAATGTTTTAACATTGTAATAACAACTCTTTTACTAAACTAGATTAACAATTAACATATAAACACATGAGAAAATCTAAAATTTTCTTGGGGTGTTTGAAGCTATCTACTACCATTATACTTCTATTAGGAGGGCAAGCTGTATTAGCTCAAAACACTACTGAAGAGAAAAAAGATTCAATTACAAACGAAGTCAATCAAATTGATGAAGTTGTGGTAATTGGATATGGAACAACGAAAAAGAAAAGTGTGACAGGGGCTGTTACCTCTGTAAAAATGAAAGATCTTCCAGCGGCGGCTAATAGTAATTTTGCACAAGCCTTAGCAGGACAAGCAGCTGGAGTAACAGTAATGCAGTCCTCTGGACAACCAGGTGCAGGTATAAATTTGAGAATTAGAACAAATGCTTCGAATGCATCTAGTGGAGTTTTATACATTGTTGACGGTGTTGTTATAAATGACACTGCATATGATCCAAGTGGAAATGGAAACTCTAGATCTGGATTAAACTTCATCAATCCAAATGACATTGAAACAATTGACATTTTAAAAGATGCTTCTGCTACAGCCATTTATGGAGCTAGAGCAGCTGGCGGAGTTGTTTTGATTACGACTAAAAGAGGTAAATCTGGAAAACCTACTATTCAATATGATATGAGTAATGCTTTTCAAGAATCTATCGATTGGTATGATATTTTAAATACAAAAGATTACATGCTTCAAAGGAATAAAATTCTTTATGAAAAATGGATGTATGATAACAGACAAGGTATTTACTCTACTGTCCCTGGAAAGCTAACAAACACAACATATGTTCCTAAATATACTGATGACCAAATTAATCAGCAAGCAATGATGCCAAATGCATTAGATGCTATTATGAGAAAAGGTTTTACTGAACAACATAATATCTCTGTTGCAGGAGCTGCTGAAAAAACAAAATATTTAGTTTCAGGAAATTATTTCAATCAAAAAGGTGTTTTAAAAGGTACTGATTATAGACGATATTCTGTTAGAATGAGTATCGATCAAGACATTTCTAGTAGAATAAAAGTAGGCGCTAACATTGTATTAACAAACGAATTAGCTAAAAACGGTAGTATTGGGACAGGTGTTTTTGAAAATTCTGGTATAATTGGAGCAGCTTTCTATCACCCTCCAACTTTACCATTTAAAGATGAAAAAGGAAACTGGATTATCAATCCTGATTACCAAAATACTCCAAATCCATTATCATTTTTAGATATAAAAGATGAAACTAAAAGCTCCCGTATATTAACTTCTGGTTATGCAGAATGGAAAATTGTAAGTGGATTAACTGCTAAAGCTTTATTTTCATATACTCAAGATACCCGAAAAAGAAGCTATTATCAACCAAAATCATTTTTATTTGGAGCTCGATCAGAAGGTTCTGCTGGAATATCTCAAGACTCTAACGAAACTATTCAGTACGATTATACATTAAATTATACTAAAACTTTTGGAGAAAAACATAATATTAATTTACTTGTAGGTCATACATATCAATTAATTGACAGAGATGGATTTAGTGCCTATAATTCTAAATTCCCCGTTGAAGATTTTGGTTACAATGACTTAGATCTTGGGAATACTGAAAGACCTACAGCTAGTTCTTATGCAGATCCTTATAGAATTTGGAAATCATACTTTGCACGTGCAACATATGAATTTGATAGAAAATATGTATTATCAGGAACTTATCGTAGAGATGGAGCTTCTCACTTTGCTCCAAACAAAAAATGGGGTGACTTTATAGGGATTTCAGGAGCTTGGATTATTTCTGAAGAAAGTTTCTTGAAAGACTCAAATCTTGTTAATCTATTAAAGCTTCGAGTTGGATATGGGGAAGTAGGAAATGCTAACTTTGCAGGAGCATATACTTATTTTGGAAGTGGTTATAACTTCAATTTCGGAGGAATCAATAATTCAGGAGTTAGGATGACTTCTATTGGAAATCCTTTTTTAACATGGGAGACACAAGGTGAAGTAAATGCTGGAATTGATTTTGCTATAGCTCGTAATAGAATATCAGGTTCTTTTGACTATTACATTAGAAACTTCACTAACCTACTGTCATCTACTCCATTAGCACCAGACCAACCAGTAGGTTCAATAGCTGATAACGCAGGAAAAACAAGAAGTAAAGGTTTTGAGTTTAATATCAAGACCATAAATATTGACACAGAACAGTTCACGTGGTCTACAAATATTAACTTTACACACTTCAACAGCAAGTGGATAGAAAGATCTGAAGCTGCATTAAAAACATTAGCTAGGTATATAGGAGTACAAGATCCATTTACTGCAAGATATGGTTATTTATCTGATGGGATCTATAATCCAGATAAAATGGATGCTCCATCATGGATGCCAGGTATTTTACCAGGAGAAATTATCATAAAAGATATTGATGGTTATGATGCCAATGGAAATTTAACAGGAACACCAGATGGAAAAATAACAAGTGCCGATATGCGAATCATTATGAAAAATAGTGAAACAGCACCTAATACAACATTTGGTATAGGTAACGAATTTAGATATAAAAACTTCGATTTATCAATTTTTGCCTACGGAGCTTTCATGAAAAAATTTAACCAAGATTATGCAAATAATGTAAATGGACATGCAAAAATTGGATTATACGGTTGGAATTTATTAGATGTATCTAAAGATAGATGGTCTTATGATAATAAAGAAGGTAAATACCCACAAGCTTTATCAGGTCCATATCAGTCGCAAGGTGGAAATTCAGATTTTTGGGTAGAAAATGCTAATTATTTACGAATCAGAGATATCACAATTGGGTATACTTTAACGAGTGATATGTTAGGAAATCAAAATGTTTTCAATAAAATCAGAATTTATGCGAGTGCTCAAAATCCTTTCATTATAACAAAATACAAAGGAGTTGATCCAGAATTGCAAAATTTCTATTCATACCCTATTGTTAAATCATTCATATTAGGAGCAAATATTACGTTCTAAAAATTGATAAATTATGAAAACAACTATTATAAATAATCAAATAACTAAAAATACAAAGAGCACTTCGTTACTTTATTTAAAAGTATTGGCTCTAGCGACAGCTACTACGTTTTTTTCTTGTGAAGAAAATTTAGATGAATTACCAAGAGATAAATTTGCAGAAACAAACTTTTTTACAAAACCAGAGCATGCATTACTAGCTGTAAATGCAACATACAGATATTTAAGTCCAGATGGTAGTACAATATGGGGTGCAGCATATACTGGTATTGTAGCCCAGTCAAGTGCTTCTACTGATGAAATGGTAGTTTCATGGGGAGATGCTGTTTGGATACCTTTTAATCAAGTAAATTACAGTGAAGCATTTCCTTCAGGTGCATTATATGTATTTTACAATACTTTAATGCCAGCAATTACTACTTGTACTATAAACATTGGTAAAATCGAAGAAATGACAACAATTGATGAAGCTCAAAAGAAAAGTTATATTGCTCAATTAAAAGCTTTACGTGCTCATTACACATGGATTTTATACAACCATTACGGCGGTGTCCCTATCCGTGTAGACTACAAAGAAGCAACTAATATTAATGCAGTTCCAATTCCAAGACTTACAAATGAGCAGACAGCTGTACAAATAGAAAAAGATTACAAAGATGCAATTGTTGATTTACCAACATTAGCCGCTCAACCAGGAGCTGATTATGGTCGCTTCACAAAAGATGCAGCTCAGATGGGCTTAATGAAATTGTATTTACATGACAAAAAATGGAATGATGTGATTGCAACAGCTCGTACGATTATGGGCATGGGACATAATTTACAGACAAATTATTCTGATTTATTTGCTTATACAAATAAGGGGAATAAACAAGAAATTTTGTTTGCATTATCAGCGAAGTTTAATTCTACTCCAACTAATATTTGGTTAGCTCATGTTTTACCTGGAAATTATTATGATGTAAAAACTGGTTTAGGTTTAACTCAATGGGGTGGCTACAAAATGCCGTGGACTACATATGATAAGTTTGACAAAAATGATAAAAGAAGTGAACGACTTTTAACTAAATGGAGAACATCAGCTACTAATACTACTTTATTTGATGCTCGCGCAAATAATTATATTGGAGCAATTCCTATGAAGTATGATGTAGATCCTACTTCAACAGGATATGGACAAGGTAATGATATTGTTATATGGCGTTATGCTGATGTATTATTAAGTTTAGCTGAAGCAATTAATGAAACTTCAGGTCCAACTACAGAAGCTTATGATTTAGTAGGACAAGTAAGAAAAAGAGCTGGTTTAGATAATATTCCTACCGGATTATCAAAAGATGAATTCAGAAATAAATTAATGGACGAACGTCTTTTCGAATTTTGGTGCGAAGGAGGAATCCGTCGTGAGGATTTAATTCGTTGGGGTAAATACATTCAATTCGCAAAAGATAGAGGTTCTGCCTTTGCAAAAGATGAATTTGTTCTTTACCCAATTCCAAGAACTGCAATTAACGCATCTGGTGGAGTTATTAAACAAAACCCAGGTTACTAATCTCTCTATAAATTGTTAATAAAACCTCATAGATATTTTTCTATGAGGTTTTTATTTAACAGTTGTTAAACTCTAATTTTATCTGTTATTATCTTTTTTACTTGCAGATACATATTATCCCTAAATTATTAGAACCCCACTCCTAATCTCCCCCTCTACTTTCTAGATACTACATAATACATCATTCTAACTACTTTCAGATATTAGATTCTTCATTCGTTTACACTTCGGAAAATCATTGTTATCCTATCTTGGTAAAAAGCTTGTATTCGCTCGAAATGATGTTGGTGCAAGATTCTTATAATATATACAAGGAATCCGTCATCTGAAATCTTATGGATTAACTGGAGATCGTCACAAAGGATTAGAGAAATCTTTTGAAGAACTTCGTAAAGCGAGCATAAAAATGGAGTCTTTATCAATCCTCAATTTCATAAAATCATTTTTGAAGAAAGTCTTTCTAAAATGAAATTTCAACATGGTTTTGTGGTAATGATTCGTGTCAATGATACCAAAATGCTAAATTACACGGTTTGTTCAAGCGATGTAGGAAACTAATTTGTTTGAAACTATTATTCCATATTCATGATGATGCGCCAATAAGTAATTTAATGAAAACCCTAAAACCAGTGAAAGAACTAAGAATAAGTTATCCTTGAGAACATAAATACAATGATTCATCTGTTAAAAAACAATTGATTTTAAGAGATGAAAAGTCTTTAAATCTTATGCTGATCTATTAAAAAGGACGGATACGATTATCAGTTTTTAATATTGAATTTGATGAAGAAAATTGGAATATTCCTGCAAGTTTAGGTTTTGATCATGTAAGTATTTTCCCAAAAATGATCTCTTTCGAAATAAAGAAAAAAATGCGAATCTTCCTCTATTTAAAAATGATTCTTAGAAGGATGTAAATCATATTTTGATAGGAAATATAAAGGTTATACAAAACTAAAAAAAATATTAAAATCTAACGAAATAATTGGTCGAATTTTTATAAAAGGACATTAGTTAGAAGATATTTTCCTAATTCAACATTACTTTACTAGATAATTTATAATGAACAATATTACGAAGCTTTATTAAATAGGAAAACAAAATTTATAAAAGGTGATGATTCGACATCTGATACGATTACTTTAAAAAGCGAAGGTGCTCCAAATTTATTACAAGTATATAAAAGAGTGGGTTTATTTTACTATATTTCTAATTTTGATCAAAGTAATTTAAAAAAAATTAACACAAATTTATATCAATAAAAAAGGAGCGATTACTCGCTCCTCTAAAAAATTAACAACAAGAAACTTATTTCTATTTTTTGATAAGTTTTTGAGTTTCTACATTACCTTTTTCGTCTAAAATTCTAATTAAATAAACGCCGGTATTCAAGTGTCCTAAATTTAAATTTGTCTTTTTCAAATTAATATCTTGAGAATTCACTTTTAATCCTGCCATGTTAAATACCTCTACAGATTTTATCAGATTAACTGATTCTATCGTTACTTGGTTTGTAAACGGATTTGGAGATATTCTTGTTTTTGTTAACTTTTCCTGATCATTTGTATCTAAACTACTACATGTAGAAATTAACTTATAAACTATCTCAGAATTATACGAATTCCACATATCATTTGGTACAACAGGTGGTATTGCCTTCATTACAAAAACTTTAGGAAAACTCCCTATCGTCACATCTACATTCGGATTTACATCCCACAAACTTATATTCTGTACTTCATTAAATGATAACCAATACTTACTCGCTACATCCCCATCTATTGTTACAGGTTTATCAAATGTGATAGATATTCTTTTCTTTATCAACAATATCGAAAATTGATCCGAAGGAATATAGACTGTTTGAAGATTTACAGTATCTAATTTTTCAATTCCTATTGGCAACACATTTTTATCTTCGTCTTTGTTCATTGGTTGATCTGCATCTAAATTGGCTGATAACAAATTCAACTTCATTGTTGGTAATTCATCTTTAGGAATTGTTCCATCCATTGACAATCCCATAAACCAACCATCTATTTCAATTCCAGAAACAGTTAGTTTTTTTCCTTTTTCAGCAACAATATCTATTGCTGTTTCTGATGTTGCCATACCTTCAATAGTAGGCAATGACATATCAGCTATTTTTGGTGTTTCTGGAATGACTTGATTACATGCATTGTTAAGACATTCAGCTTTTAACTGGTATACTGCTTCTAAATTAGAAGAAATCGTCCATTTTCCTTGATTATCTGTTGAGTTTTTACTGGCTAATTTCGTTGCTACAGCAAAATTTGAATTCACTTCTAGTGTTTGAGCATCAGTTACTAATTTCAACCATTTCTTAATTGAAGTTGTAGTTTCTAGTGCATTTAAATCAATCGGTTTATCAAAATCAATATCATATTGGTAACTTGATTTACCATTTATTGTTCCAAGAGATGTTTTGGAAATAATTTTTCCAACAATTTTTGAAACTAATGTAGAAGGCAAACCGTTCGTATCTTCTAACAATTCGAAATCAACCTTACTTGCATCTCCTTGTAAATTAATTTTCAATCCAGTAATTTTAGAAGATCTTCCTCCGTAAGCATTAATATCAAATGCTATTTCTTGATTTTTCGTTCCGTTTAATTCTTTCGTCAAATTAAAGTCTACCGAAGGTATGCCCAAATTACAAGGTTCGTTAATTGGATTCTTGTTCATATTCATTACAAAAATTGTGACATCTGTTTTATCAGTTGATGCATCGCAATTTTCATTTCCATGCAAGTATAATCTAACAGTACCAGTTAACGTACTTTTCCAATTAAATGCCCCTTCTATAGATGTAAGATTTGTGTTCGTTTTTAAATCTTTCAAAGAAAGATAAGCATTCTTAACAGATGGTTCAAAAGTATAATCGTTTCCTTCGTAAACAAAAATATCAACATAACTTCCTAAGCTAACATTTTTCAGAAAAGTATCTTGAACATTATTAGTAGGAATAAATGTACCTTGATATGTAGCCCCATTTGGAGTATTTGTACAAACTTTAGGCGGAACTAAACTAATCGTATAATCTTCTACTTGACCGTATACAGATCCTAAATCACATGCTGTTTTAGGATGAAGCGCCGACTTATAATCAGTTTGTCTTTTCAAAATACGCATTCTTGTTTCTCCTAAAGTAGCATCTTGAGGAATAGTTATCGTTTGCGAAACAGATTTACCATCTACACCATTTGAATTAAATAATAACTCATCCACATTAATAATTTCTCTACTATTAATTTGATCATCACTTGAAGTACTTCCAAAAATTCCATCGTTATTATAATCAATCATGATAGTAAAAGAACTGTAGTAAGCTCCTTTTGTATCACCTTGAAAACTTAATGTATATTTTGATGTTAGTCCCAGCTCAGCTGGTTTAACAGTTGTAAAATCTTCATAACCAATCGCTGTATTGTTTGCACTTACATGATCTAATAATGTATTGATTGAAGTCTTAATACTAACCCTTGTAATCTCTTCTGGAGATGAAATCTCAGCTGGTGTACAATATGTTAAGTTTAATTTATTTTGAAAGGATTGAGCTAATGCTTTTTGAACAATTAGACTCTCTATCTTGATAGGTTTAGTTGCTTGATCTAACCAACTTTCTAATGCTTTAGACGATAATTGTTGACCAAACATACTTCCTCCTAAAAGAGATAAAAAAAGAATATTTAGATGTTTTTTCATATTATTAGATTTAGTCATTATTTCTTGACGATTTTTTTCGTTACGACTTCTTTATCAGTATATAATTTTAAGATATATAAACCAGCAGATAAACGATCAGTAGATACACTACTTACTTGACCATCTTTTTTTACAGATCCAAAATTTATTACACGTCCAGTAACATCTATAATTTCATATTTCTCTACATTATCTTTCGAATTGATATATACTAAATCTTTTACGGGATTAGGATATATACTCACCGTATTCGCTTCTAAATCATCCGTTCCTAATCTTGCACAGGTTGGTGGTAAATCAAAAGCTTCTTTCCCATCAGCTCTTAATAATGGATCTCCTTGATCTGCACTATATCCCAATCCTCTTTTAGCAAAAGCTTCCCATATTAAACATTGATTTTCTCCTTTATTCAATACAACATCCGCCATTAAAATACCATCACGTCCATCTACAAAACCTGGATTTGCTTTTTGCATTTTTATTCCTTCCAATACTAAATCAAGAGCCATATTATTACCACCTGTATTTGATTTGAAATCTGGATTAAACCCATATTTATCAATTAATTTCCAATGCATTTCCCAAAGCATTAATGCCCAAACATATCCTGTTGGATGCATTTTTCCATCTCCAGGTCCTATCTCTTTTAATTTATCGTAAGTATGTGGATTTGCTTTCATGTCTGTTGTATAAGGCAATTCTCGAAGTCCTGCTCCATCAAAGGCATATTCGCCCATATTGATTAAATCTTTAGCTGTATGATAGGCTTGTTGCGTTAAATTTAAAGCGACATAATCACTCCATCCTTCACCCATACCTTCTTCACCACTAATCAATCCAGCACTTAAACGATTACTAACAGCATGTGTATACTCATGTAACAAAACTTGACTATCAAAATCACTATCTCGTACTCGGTATTTAAAATTTGATGAAGGCATAGTACCTACAATTTTTTCATTTTTAGAGATTGCAGTTTTTATCTTATCTCCCAAATCTTTTGAAATTCCGCCTACTGGAATTGTCAAATCAGGATTTGTTATATCCATAGATCCTGCAAAATCTCCTACGGTATTATTAATCACTATTATTCCTGCAGGATTGTATGCTTTAATATTGTCTACCTTTACACCAAAAGAACATGAACCTCTATTTACTAAAGCAAATTTTCCGTTCAGTTGATCTCCATTAACAATAGCTTCACAGCCGTCTTGAGAATCAGTACCTGTATTATCATTAATTAAAACCATCTCAGCACTAACAGGAGTAGATTTTCCAAAAACAAAACCTGCGTTATTACCAGTAGCACCTTTATAAATACCTTTCAAATCACCATCTTTTATTTCTAAAATACCTGCACCTTCAGCCAATGTATCAAATGTAAAAAACATGGTAACAGGATTTTTTCCTAAAATTGGAGCATAAGCCATTACAGCATTATTTGTTACAGTATTTGTTTTTCCTAATCCAGAAGTAGAAAAACCGATAACTCTACTCTTGTCACCATCATTCATTTGAAAACTTCCTGCTTTCGGATTAAACCCGTGATAATGTAAAATATCGTGAATAGAATTCATTGAATAAAACATTTGTGTTGAAGCAGCTTCTGTATAACTTAACGGATCATAACTCATTGAATTACCAGGTGTAGGAAAATCAAACAAAAGTTTTTCCCCTCCATATGCTTCATTTTTCACAAATTGATCTCCTGCTGCTATTAAAAGTTGAAAAATTCCAAAAACAATATCACTGAATTCTCCATCTTTATCATAGCCAACCTGCATATTATTTCCTACAGTATGATATTTTGTTAGGTTTGAATTTCTTGCTGCTGCCTCTGGAATTAATTTGTGCCAACCTTCTTTAGAAGCTACTACATCGTAAGTGTTTGTTAGTAACTTAAAATCTGATTTCAAAGGACTTTGCTGTGTAGCAGGGATTACGCGGTAAGTAGCATTTAAGGGTGCGTCTGACAATAAACTAGACTCTTCTGATGGTGAATAAGTTGCATATGCGTTTTCTATCCATTTGAAATCCTCTGGATTGTTGTGATAAACATTTTGTTTTGATGCGGTAGCGTCAAAATTACAACTATTAATAATAGATTTTTTAGCTAAAAGTTGACCATTGTTTGCATCAATAATGGTTTCATAAACACGTTCAAGTTTATCTATATGATCATTATTTTTGATTTCAGTTAATGTAACCCAAGCTAATTTTATTGTTCCATTATCATTGTAATAATTTAAAAAACTTGGAGAATCTTTAAGAAAAGCTACATATTCTTTATCTTCAAAACTTTTAGCTGATTTTTTAAATTCGGCAGTTATATTTTTAGGATCAATTTCAATGTACTGCTTCCCTAAAGATTTTGCTAAACCTAATACTGCTTGATCAATTGTTAATTTTGGAGTTACAGTTAAAGTATTATCAACTATAGCATTAACAAAATTTTCATTATGATTAACAACCTTTCCTTGTTGAACGTGAAAAGTACCGCTAGTCCCATAAACGGGAATTCCATTAATTGTTTGTTGAATCTTCACATAGTCTCCTACATTATTTCCAACAACATTTTCAGTAACTACAGTATAATCAAACTGTGAGTTAATTGCACCTTTTCTTTGTGTTTGATTCAAAAAATCATCAACAACTTGCACCGGCGATTGAGCAAAAACGGAAGCTGATGATAAACTAAGAAGAAGGAGTAAAAAGTAATTTTTTCTCATGTTTATAATATTTTTAGACTTCATCAAATTGATAACATTTGATTTATCTAAAATTAACATTATACTTACATCAATTTAACTCCTTTTAATTCTTGTCTACAAAAAGTGACAAATTGTAGACAAGAATTAAATGATTAAAAACCTAAATAACAATCAGTTGCGTAAACATATTAAAATACTCATCAATAATTACATAGACTTATTGTAGACATTCAATCAGTTGTATTTTCGGAAAAAATGAAACAATTATGATAGTAATAAATCAATAATTCTTAATGTTTCTTTAAAAAACATAATAAATATCATAGAAAATAAAATTGTATCGATTGTCTACACAATGCAAAATCTATTTATAAACTATTTAAAATAAAAAAACCGAGCTAATGCTCGGTTTTTTTATTATGCTTTTGGACAAATTATGAAACTGCTTCTACATTCAGAATTTCATATTTTTTTGTACCATCATTTGCTGGCCATTCAATTACATCACCAATTTTATAACCAATTGTTGCTAAACCTTCGTCCATTAAAATAGAATGACGATTCTTTTTCGGTTTTGCCTTTTCTGGGCTAACAAAATTTAATTGATATTCTTGATTAGAATTTAATTCTTTTATTGTTACTTTTTTCCCTACAGTCACAATATTATCCGCCAAATCTCTTCTCAAAATTTGTTCTGCATGACGCAATTCTTTTGTCAAGATATTTTCTTGTTCTGCTGTTACTTTTTTTCTTCTTAAATGGTCTTTAATTAAATCGTATAATCCTGTTGTTAAAATAATATTTGTTGTCATTTTGATAAATTCTTAGTTAAACTTTCAATCATTCTAAGAAGATTTCCTAAGACTCAAATATCAAATGACCGAAAATAAAATTCGCTAAAATTTGATACAAATCTCCTTACAGAAAATTGAAAATAATTGATAATTGAAAAAAAATAGAAGGTTCCCTGTCTCGAGTCGTAACAGGGATTAGTTGATAAACTCTTTCGAGCTTCTTAAGAAAGTATCATCATGCAAATATGCCAACGACAAAAACAACCACGATTGGTTGTTTCTTCTATAGATGTCGATAAAATTTGCCATAAATTGATCCTAAAATGATTAATTCAAAGTTACGATATCTTTCTCAATCTAAAAAATATAAACCTTTTAAGATTATTTCATTAATGTCATTTCAATAAAAAGGAACTTGAATTTAATTTCAGAAAAAACTGATAATCTTCATTTTCAAAATAAATAAAAACTGTCTAATTTTATAAAAATTTTAAGGAATTGAAATCTTACCTTTTCATACTAACTGTTGTTCTAATAACTTGTAGACCATTGCTACCAGTTATTGACTATTTAGTGAATTATGATAAGATTTCTAAAGAATATTGTGTTAATATAGAACGTCCAGAATTATTGTGTAATGGCGTTTGTTATCTGAAAGAACAGATTTCCAAGACTGTTACTGATGAACAAAATGATGATAATAAAATTCAAGTTTCTTTACGCACAATTGATTATTTTATCTATCAACCTACCTTCGAAATTAATACATCTAACTTTACAAAATCTATTGAAAAAATATCGACTTTCGAATTAGCTTTCGAGACTCAATATCAATTAGATCAACAACTTCAGCCTCCTATTTGATAAATAATTCTTGTTTATCAAATTATTATCTCATTAACATTTAATCAAGTTGACATTTCATATAAGATTTGTCAAAAGTTTCAATTGTTTATTGATTGCATTGTTCGTGCTTTTAATTGGTTTTCGATCATTAATTCCTTTTACTGTATTCATTAGTACTCAGGAGAAGATTATTGATGAATATTGTATCAATAAAGAGCGACCAGAAATGCAATGTAATGGAAAATGTTATTTATCGAAGCAACTAAAAGAAACGGAACAAGAATCTGATTCGGTTTTAGTAAAGAATATTCGATTTGCAGAAATTTATATACATTTCGAATGCTTAGATATTCCATTTATTCAAGATTTTATTGTAAAAATAAAACATCGATTCTTTTGGCAATCATCCTATTCTATCGATTGGGTTTTTAAATATCTAAAACCTCCAATTGTTTAATTAATAGAACAAATATCCAGTATTGGAGAACAATAATTGTTTTCCAACAGCATTTTTATTCAAAAAAATTAAACAATTATTACAATGAAAACAATCAAATATTTTTTAAACTTATCATTTATCGCATTACTTACTTTATTTACTTCCTGCAACAACGATGATGATTTCTCTGAAATTAAATCAACTGAAACAGGTAAAATTCAATTAAAGTTTGAAAATGGATTTGATAATTTGGGAGGAATTGTTCTAGATCAAACAACTCAAACCTCATCAAACGGACAAAAACATAAATTAACAACATTAAAATATATCATTTCTAACATCTCATTAATTGATGAAAAAGGGAATGAATTTGATTATCATAAAAACGATCCAGACAAAGGCGCTTTTGTTATTAATCAAGATTCTGCAATTGCTAATGTCGTTTATTTAAATTTGGATAATATTCCTCAAAATAAATATATAAAAGTACGTTTCGGACTTGGTGTATCTCAAAAAGCTTATTTATTAGGCCAGACTGGACAAGCTACTTTTTGGGAAAAAGCAAAGAAAAATGGAATGACTTGGTCTTGGGCTGCTGGTTATGTTTTCTTTAAAATAGAAGGTTTTTATGGGAAAACTACTACTGACACCTTCTTCTTAACTCATACTGGAAATATGGGAGATATTAACAAAAATAATGTTCAAGATTTATATAGAGAAGTAACATTAGATTTACCTACATCTGCACGAGTAACTTCTAGGATTAAGCCTTCTATTCATATTATGGCAAATTTGAATACCTATTTAAGTGGTGATCATAAATTGATATTAGATGAGTCGAACAATAATATTATGGGATCTTCCAACTTTGCACAATTGGTAACAGAAAACATACAAAATATGTTTCGAGTTGATCATGTACATAACGACGAAAAAATCAATAAAGTTTATAGCGGTGTTTTATAAACACCGCATAATTCTACAAACAATGAATAAAATAATAACAATTATTTTCAGTTTATTCATCTTGTTAAGTTGTAACGATGATGATATTGATTATGGACAGATCGTTGATGAACCTTATCAATTAGAAATTCCTTCTTATTTTCCTAGAATAACATTTGATACAGATAAATATCCGTTAACTAAAAATGGTGTTGAGTTAGGTAAAAAACTATTTTATGAAGGTCGACTATCTAGAAATAATACTATTTCATGTGCTTTTTGCCATATTCAAGAAAATGCCTTTACTCACCACGGACATCCTGTTAGTCATGGAATTGATGATCGATTAGGAATTCGAAATGCCCCTGCTATTCAAAATTTGGCTTTTCTAAATCGATTTATGTGGGATGGCGTTATTCATGATTTAGCTCAACAACCAATTTCTCCAATTACAGCTGAAGAAGAAATGGATACAACTTTTCCCGAAATCATTAAGAAATTATCATCAGATTCTTCTTATCCAAAAATGTTTAAAAATGCTTTCGGAGATGATAAAATCGATGCAAATCGTATTCTCAGCGCATTAGGACAGTTTATGGCTTCAGTTGTATCAAAAGATTCTAAATATGATCAATTTTTAAGGAAAGAGGCAAATTTAAATGAAACCGAAAAAAAAGGTTTACAACTTTTTCAACAGAAATGTTCAAGCTGTCATAAAGGAACACTTTTTACAGATGAGTCTTTTCGAAATACAGGAATGTATTATAATAAACAATACAAAGATGGAGGTTTATATCGTGTCACATTAGATTCGACTGATTTTATGAAGTTTAGAGTTCCAAGTTTAAGAAATATTGAAATGACCAAACCTTATATGCACGATGGTCGATTCTATAGTTTAGAAGCTGTTTTGAATTTTTACTCAGAAGGTGTACAAAATGATAAATATTTGGATTCTCAACTCAAACAAAATAATCGAATTGGAATTCCTATGACAGAAGAAGAAAAAAAAGCAATTATCTCTTTTCTAAAAACATTAACTGATTACTCATTTATTAATAACCCTGCTTATGCAGAATTTTAAATCTATTCAAATGAAATTATATATCAATTTATTTTTCGTTATATTATTTACACCCATTTCATTATTTGCATATACAGATAATGATTCTATTGTAGTCTCTCATTTATATGATTTAGAATTAGATTGTGATGCTTGTGGTTGTTCAGCAACTTCAACCTCAAATGGAATTGAAAATCTTATAAATTCAAATTTCATTGGTATTCGTTACCTTCATCAATCTTATAAAGCTAAAGAAGATGCTTTTTCTAATAAAAGAACACAAAAGCAACAATTCAATACCATTCAATTATGGGCAAGAATTCCAATAAATAATAGAATTGACATCAATGCTAGCATTCCTTACCATTTTCATAATAAAAAAGGTAAAAACTCTTCTTCTATTTCTGGTATTGGAGATTTAAATATGATGGGAATAGTTAAAGTCATTAAATCAAATACAAGTTCTAATGAGCTAAAACATGGATTAAGTGCTGCAATAGGTTTAAAAATTCCAATCGCAAAATTTAATCAAGCAAATGCTGAAACAACCAATCCTAGTTTTCAATTGGGTACAGGAAGTTGGGATACTCAGTTTGCAATAAATTACCAATTAGCTTATAAGAATTCGACTTTACAATTAGTAACAGACTACAACTTGAAAGGAGAGAATAAAAAGAAATACAAATTTGGAGATCAATGGAATCAATTAATTCAATTACAACATCTTTTCATTAACAATGAATTAAAATTACTTGGAAAAGTCGGTTTTCAAAACGAACTTTATTATAAAAATGAACAATTTGGGGAGACGATTCCAAAATCTAAGGGAAAAGCTCAATTTGCGAAATTAGGATTAGAAGCAGCTGCTCGAAAGTTTAATTTTGGTATAGAATATTTTCAACCTATACTTTCTGATTTAAATTCGGGAGAAATCGAAGTAAAAAACAGAATAGGTTTCTTTTTTAATTACAATTTATTTCAATCTAAAAACAAATAACAATGAAAAAAATATTAACATTAACATTCTTCATCATCTCTTTTTCAATTTTTGCTCAACAAAAAGTAAAAGTAAAAGTTGTAAACGAGAAAGATCCTATTTGTGGAATGAATACCGCACAATTCTTAACAGATACTGCAATTTATCAAAAGAAAATTTATGGCTTTTGTAGTAAAAGCTGTAAAGTTGAATTCAAAAAAAATCCAAAAAAATACGTGAAGAAAAAGTAAGAATAAGAAAATAATTTGACAGTAGTTACAGTTGATTCTAAGAAGAATTATTAAGCAACTACTGTCATTTTTTATATCAAAAATTGTTTTACAATTTCCTGTAAATCATCTTCAAACTTTACTCCATAATGTTTCCAAAGTAGCTTTCCTTGATGAAAAAGCATCAAAGTTGGTACACCATTTACTTGATACATTGCATCAAATTGAATAGTACTTACTTTGTCTTTATCTACATCTATTTTTATAATTTCTACATTATCAGGAAATTTTTCTTTCAAATTTTCTAAAAACTGAAGTTGTAATTGACATGGAGCACACCAATTTGCATAAAAATCAATCAAATAAAAATTATTTCCTTGTATTTTATCCAATAAATCCATTTTTAAAATTTAGATATTATTACACTTATTTTATTGTTTGCCAAGGACCGCCGTTTATTGCATCAAATCCATTTTTATTTAAAATTGTTGCTGCTTGCGCACTACGAGCTCCACTTCTACAAACTGTTACAATTTTTTTGCTTGGTAATTCCTTTAATCTTACTTCTAATTCTTGCAACGGAATATTCACCGCATCTGCATGATGTCCTGCCAAAAACTCTGCTTTTGTACGAACATCTAACAATAAAGCACCTTCTTGTAGATAATTTTCTACATTCGAATTTGATGTCAACATTTTTAAAATCTTTTTGAAAAACATATTATTTAACTAATGGTTTTTGATTCAATTTCCAATCAGCAATTCCTCCACTATAATTTTCAACTTCAAAACCTTTCGATTCCAAAAAACTCTGTGCAATCGTTGCTCGATCTCCAGCTTGACAATGCAAAGCAATTTTTTTAGTTTGATCTAATTCATTGTATCTTTTTGGTAAATAACCAACAAAAATATGCTTCGCTCCTTCGATATGACCTTCTTTAAATTCTGCTTCTCCTCTAACATCTAAAATCTGAACCTCATCATTTCCAATGTAATTTTCCATTGTATCTGCATCGATCAAAATAGAAGATTGTAAAGAACTAAAATTACTCAACATATCTGTTGGAGTAATATAACCATAGACATTATCCAAACCAATTCGCATCAATTTTCGCGTCATTTCTTCTACTTCATCCTCTTCTACAATCAACACAATTGGTTCTTGATAATTTACCATCCACCCCATCCAAGTATTGAATATTTTATTGTTTTGAATATTTAATGTTCCTGGTAAATGGAATTGAGAAAAATCTGTTTTGATACGCGCATCAATCACTTTCATTCCAAAATCTTTCGCTTTTTCAAATTCGATGTATGTTAATTTAGCCCATTTCGGAACTTCGATCAACAAAGGACGTTTTGTTTTATTCAGCTTTTTCATCATTGCAAAGTAAGCTGGCGCTTCGGGTTGATCTGCCAACAAATAATCAACAAATCCTTTTTCATTCGAATCAAATTGCAACGCCCAATTTCTGATTTTCTCATAACCAACCGTCGTACTTGCTACAGCACCCAAAGCTTTTCCACAAGCAGAACCTGCTCCATGTGCTGGCCAAACTTGTAGATAATCTGGTAATGCTTGAAATTTTTTCAACGATTCAAACATCTGTTTCGCTCCTACTTCTTTAGTACCAATTAATCCAGCTGCTTCTTCTAATAAATCTGGACGACCAATATCTCCTACAAAAACAAAATCTCCATTAAAAATCATAACTGGTTCTTTCGTCGCAGGCGTATCTGTCAACAAAAAACTAATACTTTCTGGCGTATGACCTGGTGTATGCATCACCTCAAAAATTAGATTGCCTACTTCTATTTTATCGCCATTTTTTAATCCGATATGTTCAAAATCGTATTGCCAATCTTCTCCGCCTTCATCAGACAAATACATCTTCGCACCTGTTACATAAGCCAACTCTTGGCTACCAGAAAGATAATCAGCATGAATATGTGTTTCGGCAATATGCGTAATTTTCAGCTTATTTTCTTCTGCTATTTTTAAGTATGTATCAATATCTCTTTTTGGATCGATTACAATTGCTTCTCCTTTTGCTTGACAACCTACAAGGTAACTTGAATGTGCCAATGACTTTTCAAAAATGTGTTGAAAAAACATATGATAATATTTTTATGGTTTAACCTTTTCTAATTTGTTGAAGCAAAGTTAAGTTGCTAAAAAACAATCGACAGTAACCAATGTTACAGACTTAAAATAGAGAGAATAAAGATTTTAAAAATAATTTAAAACCAAAACCAAAGATAAAATGGAGATAAAAATCCAAAGTAAAATTCCGTATGATAAGGTTTTAAAACCTGCTTGTTTGATGGATTTTAAGTTAATCAACGAGCCAATCATAAATAAAGCAACAACCATTAATTGTTTCGAAATTCCTTGTAAAATATGATAGACTTTTTCGCCTTGAGGAAAATAAGTAGCGATAAGCATTGTTGCTATAAAACCAATAATAAAATAAGGAAATTTGTAAGAAGAGTTCTCTTTTTTGTTGAAATAACCAATTAATAAAGCCAATGGAAAAATCCATAATGTTCGGCTCAATTTTACAGTTGTTGCAACTTCCAAAGCTTGTTCACCGTATTGTTTAGCAGCACCGACAACAGAACTTGTATCGTGAATTGCAATTGCCGACCACAAACCAAATTGATATTGCGATAACTGAAAATAATGTCCGATAAATGGAAGAACCATTAACGCAATCGCATTCAACACAAACACAACCGCCATGGCAATGGTAATTTGATTGGCTTTTGGTTGTAAAACCGAAGAAATTGTAGCAATAGCACTTCCTCCACAAATAGCAGTTCCTGAAGTAATCAGCAGCGATGTATTCTTGTTGATTTTTAATAATCGGTAGAATACAAATCCTAATGTAAAAACACTTAACACAGAAATAAAAGTGAGAAAAAATCCATCTTTACTTACCGAAACTGCCTCGTGAAGATTCAAACCTAACCCTAAACCAATGATTGCAATATTTAATAATTTCTTTGAATATCGTTTTGAGATTTCTCCAAATTCATTCTGAAAAATTAAACCATAACCAATCCCTAAAAGTAACGCCACAGACGACTCTACAAAAGGAAAAAAAGTAAATAGCAACAATCCAAAATAAATTATACGGGCAATCATTTGTTTTATGAAATACAAAAACAAAAGTAATTGACCGTATCAAAATAGATTGTAACATTTGTTACAAATGATATTATTTTTAGAAAATTTTTCTAAATACAAAAGATATGTATTTAAAATTATCTATTCAATTTATTTAAAAAACGGGATTCTTAGTAGATTGAGAATTCCAGATTTGTTCTCGGTACTCTTTTGGTGTGATACCTGCAACTTTTTTGAACAGTTGCGTGAAATGTGAAGCGGTCTGAAAATTAAGCTCAAATGCAATTTCAGAAATTCTTTTACTTGAATGCAATAATGCTTTACTGTAATTAATATCCGTTTCGTTAATCCATTGTTTTGGCTTTTTTTGCGTAATATCTTTCACGCATTTGTTGAGATAATTTTCTGTTACAAATAATTTATCTGCATAAAAAGTTACTTTCTTTTCTTCGATATGATGTTTAAAAAGCAAATCTTTAAACTGCAGCGAAAGTTCCATTGGACGCGTAGTTGTACTTGGAATCTTTTTATAATCGATATTAAGTAACTTTAATAAAACAACATGTAACATCGCGATAATAATCTCGTTAATTTCAAGGCTATTCAAGAAAATTTCTTGTTCCATTAAAACCAATAATTGATGAATGGTTTGAAAAGTAACCGCATCAAGTGATAAATAAGGCGACATCAAGAAAATACTCGATTTATATTTTGGCAATTCTAATTCAGATAAAATATGATTTTCGTACGCCAAAAAGAAACCTTCTATATCATCAGACATTTCTACTGTTGCAGTAATTGTTCCTTGTTTTATAAAAATTATTTCATTTTCGTTTACTTCATATTCTTTGTTCTCTAAATATTGTTTCATGCTTCCTTTGGTCACAAACAAGATAAAATTGAATGTTGTTCTATATGGAATTACGGGCATTAAAATATCTTTTAGATAATACTCTAATCGATATAATTGTATATCCTCATTATTTCCTAAAACTTGGTTACTTAGATGAGCTAGAAATAGTTCTTTGTATTGTGAGTTTGATATCATTTCCATGGCAATGCTTTTTAAAATGAAACTGTTTTTATTGTTCGAATTTTATGCCAAATTACATTATATTCCAAAAAATCGATCGGTATATTTTTTTATAAATAATGTGCACCAGGTTCCTACAACAAAAGGAAATGTAAGAACTCCTCCAAATGATGCAAAAATATTGGTTTTAACAAATAGTACATCAATCAAAACGGTGATAAAAACACCTAATAAAACCCAAAAACCATCTATTCGTTTGGTTCCAGCAAATACAATTGCCGTTAAAACAGCATTAAACCCAAATAATCCCATGTGAATTTGTTCTACTGGTTCTCCAAATAAATTTGAAATTTCTGCACTAAAAATTGAAGCTGCTAAACCGTACAAAGCCGCAGCGGGTGAACCAATAAAAACGGCAATAAAAAAGATGATACCAGACATTGGACCACCTTGAAAGATTACTTCTCCGAAACCATTTGTTGATGTAAACAAATCATTTGTTTCTAATAAAGTTTGAGTATTTCCTGCAGTTGCAGGTCCTATTGTTGTAAAATGATGAATTCCGAAGATTAAACACCATGTTAATAGAATAAATGGTAAAGTAAAAACGGGAATATTTCTTTTGATAAAAAAATGTTGAATAATCGCTGCTAATGCGGAAGCAACCACCAACAAAATCCAGATAAGAAAAGTAGAGTCGAACATAATTGTTAATGCAACACCCACTAAAGCTGCACTAAATCCATATAAACCTGCGTTGATTTCTTCTTTGTCGTATTTCAATAAGATTGCTGTAATTGTCCCAACTGCTGTCGAAACAACTGCGCCAATTCCTCCTTCTATACTTCCTAAGAAAATACCAATCAAAAACAATAAACCTGTACTACTGTTTTCTTGCAACATGATTTGTCCTAAACCTTTTAGAACTTGATCTATAAATGGAACTTTCGTTAAAATTTTGTCCATGATTTTTTATTTGTTTCTATAATTCCCAAAGTAAATCTTGGGCAGCCAAGAAATAATTATACATTGCTTCTCCTCCTTGACTTAAAGCTCTTATGACGAAACGATTTCCATCCAAAACAGAAATCCCAATTTCTACATTTGTATGTTTTTTTGCAGTTTCTAATAATGTTTCTACCAACGCAACTTTATCCGTTTCTGGTTTTGTACTAAAGAAAATAAAACTTCCTTGATGCGTATAATTTTCTAAAATACCAATACTACTAATCGGAATTAAATCAGGCTGAATTAAGACATTATCTTTGACTACTAATTTGTTTTGATGATAGATTTCAGTCAAATTCTGAAAACGTTTTAACTTGAAAACTTCTCCCGAATGTTTGCGTCCACAAGTAATGATTTCACTAATAATAATTTGACTATTCTCTCCAATTGTAATAGCAGCGCTACTTTTGAAATTAGAGTTTTCATGCGGAACAACTGGATGCGGCACATAGGCAAACGACGCATTGTTGTGTATATTAATCGTCAACTTTTGTGTTGCTTCATCATCCATATTAAACAATCGTTGGTACGATTGTGATTGCAACTGAAGTGCTGCATTGTCTTCTACATCAATATTCAGAATATATTCGTCACCATTCAAAATTCCTGGTGAAGAAGTCATCGTCATTTGATATAATTTATTATCTAATTTTCGTTGCCCAACGGATACAACACGGAAGGGTTTACCGACGTACAAATTTTTGACGAACGATTTACCTTCCTTGTATCCTGCAACAATATCTAATCTACATTCCATCTTATCTCAAAAGATTTGGTTCTTCGATTTCTTCTAAAAGTGCATATTTTTTAATCCAACCAATAACACCATCCAAACCTTCTTCTGTTTTTAGGTTTGTGAAAACAAAAGGTGCTCCATTTCTCATTCGTTTTGTATCGCTTTCCATCACTTCTAAACTTGCTCCTACGTGTGGCGCTAAATCTATTTTGTTGATGATTAATAAGTCTGAACGTTGGATACCAGGTCCACCTTTTCTTGGAATTTTTTCACCTTCTGCCACATCAATAATAAAAATCGTCACATCAGCTAAATCTGGGCTATAAGTTGCTGCTAAATTATCTCCTCCACTTTCGATTAAAATCAATTCGATATCAGGAAAACGATCTGCTAATTCATCAACTGCTTCCAAATTCATACTTGCATCTTCACGAATCGCTGTATGAGGGCAACCTCCAGTCTCTACACCAATAATTCTATCTTCTGGTAAAAGACTATTTTTCGCCATAAATTTGGCATCTTCTGAACAAAAAATATCGTTTGTGATTACTCCTAAATTATAATCACTAAACATTTTTCGACTTAATTTTTCCAATAAAGCTGTTTTTCCAGAACCTACAGGTCCACAAACTCCAACTTTGATATATTTTCTATTTTCCATTTTGAATATTGTTTATAAAATTTATGACATGTATAAGCGAGAATATAAGCGTTCGTGTTGCATACATCTGATATCAAACGATGTGTTGCATAAGCCTACATATTCTCTATCTAATTCTATTGTTTCTTTGGCTGTTTGAGAAATTGTTTCGTACAAATCGAACATTAAATCTTGTCCATCCAATTGTCCCAAAGGCACTAATTTTACTGCGTTTGTTACAATTCCAGAAGCCGAAGTGTAGTAAAAAGCAAACAATGCTTCGTAAAGTGGAATTTGCAATAAACTGGTATAAATTCCGAAAACAATCGCGTAATTAGAATAAGCGATGTTTTGTTTGATGTTGCGTTCGTATTCCTCAACAAATTCTGATTCTACGCGACGCTTGAAAATTTTGATTAAACGCAAACCTAATTTCTGACTTGCTTGTCTGATTTCTTTTGGCGCTTTTAGAGCAGAACATTCTTCATCTAATTTCAAAATTTCTTTCAAATCTGAATGTTGAGTTGCTTCGTAAGCTAATTTCACAAAAGCACCATCATTATATTTCAGATTATATTTCATCATGTTTTCTACAAACTCTTGCGCCGTTTGTTTGTTATTGACGATTCCATTCTGAATATAAGTTTCTAATCCATTCGAATGTGTATAAGCACCAATCGGTAAAGTAGGATCAGAAATATGTAATAAACTTGCTAAAAATTCTTGTTTCATTCTTTATCTTTTTACGATAATTTTATTTTCAGATTTTTTGTAGACATTGAACCTCCTACTTTGGTCTCGCGATGATGATCTACATTGGCATTCAATAGATGTAGGAGTTTTAAATCTTGAACTTTTGGATTGTATCCAGATGATTCTAACCAGCGAAAAATGGTCAATTCGAAAGGCATAAGCAACAAATCATTTTCATTGTAAAGTGGTAAATGTTTGTTTCCAATTTCGTGGCAAAGTGCGCTCATTTCAAGAATAGATTGAGGAGAAAGTACAATCGTTTTGGTTTCTAAAACATTCACAACAATTGCCGTTTCGTCATCCATAAAAAGAATATCTCCATCGTGCAAACGTTGTTTATCTTTCAAAAATTTGATCGCGACATCTTTTCCACCTCTTGTTCTTTTGCGTTGAATTCTTTTGGTTGTTTCGTACCAATCCAAATCCAAATAATCAATTGACTGTGAAATTGATTGTTCTGCAACAGTTCCTATTCTCTCATTAATAATCATCTTGCTTAATTTTTTCTTCTAAAATCGATATTTTTAGATACGCCCATTCCAAATGCAGAGCCATTAACTCCAGCAACAGATGTTTTTGTCCAACCTTCTTTTGATTTTGTTTCTAACAGCGAAAAATCTGCAAATCTAAATTTCAATCCCCAGCCTCCGCCTAAAACAATTCCAATCATAGGATAACCTCTCAATCGAAAACCATTAAAATTTTCCATAGATGCTGTTGTTTCAGACAATTGTTGTCCCCAAACATAATGCACATCAAAATGCGCAATTAGCGTAAAATATTTACCAAGCGCCAAGGAAGGACTATACCAAATCCCTGTTTCATTTTGTTTACTTACAACTTGATGATTGACATTATCTTCTGTATATGCGTAGTTAACCCCAATCGCATCATTATTATTGAAGAAATACCCTATTCCAATCGGAGCACTTGAGACGTTGCTGCTACGACCAGATGGCGACGTAACTTTAGAATAATCTAATGAACCATATAGTGAAAATTGCCCTTTTGGACCTTCATCATTGTCTTTCAATCTCATTCCTCCTAAGATTTGCCCGTTCATTTTCCCTGAAATCAATGACATTCCAATTACTGCAATTGAAAAAACTATTTGATTAAAATTTATCATTTATACTTAAAAACCTGATTTTATTATTTCATTAAAAATATTTGAAAAGGCTCAGCACATTGTCTGAGCCTATTTTTAATGATTAGAATAAATAATACAATTGAGCTAAAGGAACTACTTCCGATGGTTCGCATGTAATATATTCTCCGTCAACATATACTTTATAATTTTCTGCATTCACTTCGATATTTGGTGTTTTATCGTTGTGAATCAAATCTTTTTTACCAATATTTCTACAGTTTTTAACAGGTAAGAAAACTCTGTTCAAATTATAGCTGTCAATTGTTCCATTATCGATAGAAGCCTGAGAAACAAATGTGATATTCGTTTTCTGAACTGCTTTACCAAAAGAACCGAACATATTTCTGTAAATAACTGGTTGTGGAGTTGGAATAGATCCGTTTGGATCTCCCATTTTACTACCTGCGATAAATCCTCCTTTCAAGATCATTTCTGGTTTTACACCAAACATAGCAGGTTTCCAGATAACTAAATCGGCAATTTTACCAACCTCAACAGAACCAATATAATCTGAGATTCCGTGTGCTATTGCAGGATTGATTGTATATTTTGCGATGTAACGTTTTGCACGGAAGTTATCATTGTCATGACCTTTATCTTCTGCAATTTCTCCACGTTGATCTTTCATTTTACTTGCCGTTTGCCAAGTTCTTGAAATTACCTCTCCTGGACGTCCCATTGCTTGAGAATCTGAACTCATGATACTGAAAACACCCATATCATGTAAAATATCTTCGGCAGCAATTGTTTCTGGACGAATACGAGAATCAGCGAATGCTACATCTTCAGGGATATTTTTACTCAAATGGTGACAAACCATTAACATATCCAAGTGCTCATCAATTGTGTTAACTGAATAAGGACGAGTTGGATTTGTAGATGCTGGTAATACATTTGGATACATCGCAGATTTGATAATATCTGGTGCGTGACCTCCTCCAGCTCCTTCTGTATGGAATGTATGAATAACACGACCATTGATCGCTTCCATTGTATCTTCTAAGAAACCACCTTCGTTTAATGTATCTGTGTGGATCGCAACTTGTACATCATATTTATCTGCAACTTTCAATGCTGCATCAATTGTAGATGGTGTTGCACCCCAGTCTTCGTGAATTTTTACTCCTAAAGCTCCAGCTTCTATTTGCTCTTCAATTGGCTCAACAGTAGCACAGTTTCCTTTTCCGAAGAATCCAAAGTTCATTGGGAAAGACTCAGTCGCTTCCATCATTTTTTGAATATTGAATTTCCCTGGCGTAACAGTTGTTGCATTAGAACCGTCATTAGGTCCTGTACCTCCACCAATCATTGTTGTAATACCACTGAATAAAGAAGTATTAATTTGTTGTGGAGAAATATAGTGAATGTGTGTATCGATACCACCAGCTGTCACAATCATTCCAGCTCCATTGTGTACTTCTGTCGAAGCTCCGATAATCATTCCTTCAGTAATTCCGTCCATTGTATCTGGGTTACCAGCTTTACCAATACCAACGATTTTACCATCTTTGATTCCGATATCTGCTTTTACAATTCCCCAGTGATCAATAATAATTGCACGTGTAATACAAAGGTCTAAAACACCTTCTGCACGCAATTTTGTAGAGTTTTGCCCCATACCATCACGTACAGTTTTTCCTCCTCCAAAAATTGATTCATCACCATAATGTCCAAAATCATCTTCAATTTCGATGATAAGATTTGTATCTCCTAAACGTACTTTATCTCCCGTTGTAGGGCCTAAAATATTGGCGTATTGTTTTCTGTCTACTTCTAAACTCATTTTAAAGACTTTTAAAATTGTGAGATTTCATATTCTCTAATGCTTGTTGTTTTTGCTCGTCTGATTCTATAGAACCTTGAACTAAATTGCTGAATCCGTACATTTTTTTGTCACCAGCGATTTCTACTAATTCAACCTCTTTTTCTTCTCCTGGCTCAAAACGAATAGCTGTACTTGAAATAATGTTTAATCGTTTTCCGAAAGCAGCTTCACGATCAAAAAGCATCGCTTTATTTACTTCGAAAAAGTGGAAATGAGAACCAACTTGTATTGGTCGATCTCCTGTATTAATCACATTAATTTTTACCGTATCTCTACCTTCGTTACAAACGATTGTTCCTTCTTTTACAAAAATTTCTCCTGGTATCATTTTCTTTTATTTTTAGAATTAACGAATAGGATTATGAACCGTTACCAACTTTGTTCCGTCAGGAAAAGTCGCCTCCACTTGTACATCGTGTATCATTTCTGCAACTCCTGGCATTACATCGTCAGTTGTTAAGATGTTTGCTCCTTCTTGCATCAATTCTGCAACTCGTTTCCCATCTCTTGCACCTTCCAAAATAAAGTGGCTGATAAGCGCAATAGATTCTGGATAATTTAATTTTACGCCTCTTGCTTTACGTTTCAACGCAAGCTCTCCAGCAGTATGTAACATTAGCTTTTCTAATTCGCGTGGTGTTAAATGCATTTTTTTATTTTTTAAAAAATTAGATATTTATCCTACACATTGATGTAAACAATTTGTGTATGAATATGTTGAATTTTGACAATAAGAATCCTTCATTGCTTAGTTAAAAACAACGAAATCTATTGTAGATTAATAAAAATTAATTATTTGTAATCAATTTGTAGCGAATGAAATAAGATGTATTTCGGTAAACTTTTTAAAGTCTTGACTTCAACTGTTTCCGATATTTTTTGATAAAAGGTTTGATGAAAATAAATATTCAAAAAACGAACAAACAAATCACAATCGAATGTAAAAATTTCTGATTCTGATTTATTTTCATCAACTGATAATAGATTGAAATTATCAAATTGAGTAGATAATTTTTTTCCACAATCTATTTGTTCTGTGTGTTCTCTATGCGCCTCGACAAGACTTCTCGTTTGAGAAAACTTCGAGATACTTATTACAATCGTAATAAATAACATTAAAAATACTATAGAGAAAACCTTTTTCATTACTGATGTAAAATTAGACGTTTTACTTTGTTTGTTTCTTACTTAAAAAATCAGATAAATATTCAAAAACGTGACAATTTAATTCTTTTTGACTATTCTAAAACCTTTGATGAATAATCCTTAATCTTACTTCAAAATGATTAATCCATTCATTTTAAATGATTTAATTATTTATTAAAATAAATCATTGTCATCCAAAATCACTTATTTAATTCCTACGGAAGCTTCCAAACCAAATCTACTGCAACATAATGCACACCCGATTTCGCTTCTGAATAATTCCTAATCAAGTTGTTAACATAACCAATATCCATCGTCAACGGAGAATTCGGAATTTGGAACATATAATAAAGTCCCAAACGCGTTTCTTTGTAGGCATATTTTGTCCAATGTTTTTCCACATCGTTCATATAACTCGTCGCAAATAAACCTTCAGCACTAAGCGCTAAAGATTGCTTATTCTTATCTGAAATCGGATATGTTAATTGCGTTTTTACACGCGTTCTTAACTGAAAGTTTTCGTCAACTTCATTAAAATCAGCATCAAAAAACTTTCTGAATTCTTGTCTAATTGTATTCTTCCATTTAAACTTTCCTAAATTCGCAGTATACGCATAACGCCCATAAACTCTAAACTCCTGCTCTATTCCTTCTTTGTGAAAAGGAGCTTCAGAATCAAATTCATTTTGACGACGATAACTTATCGCATAACTATATTGTTGATTTGGCTTGAATTTATTGTAAATCTCATAATTCAAGACTAAAATTGCAGGTTTATCAACTGGATTATAATTATCTGGTGAACTTTTTCGACCCATTCCAACATATGCAACTGCATATTTATTTCCAGTAGAATCTAACTTATGTTGCACGCCAAAAGCAGCCCAAGAAGCGGTTTTAGCTTTACCTAAACCTGGAGGACTTAATTGTCCAAAACTTGTTGTAATCGTAAATAAAAAGGCAGCAACAATGCTTATTTTGCGTGTAATTGAAATCATTTTTATGTTTTATTTGTTTATTTATTTTAGAATGAATAGCTTAACGTAGCCATCATATTACTTGGAGATCCAGGGAAAACTCGTGTGTAATCAATTCCTCCTTGGAAATAATATTTATCGAAAATATTATTGAATTGTACTGAAATTTTTAATGGGTTCAAATCATAATAAATTGCAGCATTTACCACTGTGTAATCTGGCAAAAACCCCCACTCAGCATTCCCTTGTACATCTTTTCCAACAGAATTTTCCATACGTCGATTGCTAACATAAGAAGCACCAAGACCAAATCCTAAACCTTTGAAAGTATCATGCAAAACCGAATATTTAAACCAGACATTCGCCATATTTTTTGGTGCATTTGGCAAAGGCATTCCAACTTCCGAAGCTACAGAAGAAGCTTTAACCTCTGTGTCTGTGTACGTATAATTGAAACTCATTTGTAAATTACGATGCAATTGTCCTCGTAAATCAAGCTCCAAACCTTTCGAAGAAACTTTACCCGATTGACGATAAACAGGAAAACCAGCATCGCTCAATTGTCCTGTTGGCATCATCATATCATTGCGTTGAATTTGATAAAGCGCTAAATCTATTTGCAATTTCTTCTTGAAAAATTCTGTTTTCAATCCTGTTTCTACTTGAAAACTTCTCTCTGATTTGAATGGTTTATCAGCACCATAATTTTTGTAATTCGCTACATAATCAGCCGCAATTGGCACATAACCTTGCGAATAATTAGCGAAATAATTTATTGTTGGCGTTACTTTATATGTCAATCCCACACGAGGTAGCCATGTATCTTGAGTTGCTGAATAAGGCGTTTTTGGATTTGCACTTTCTGATGTATAATGCTCGTAACGCAAACCAAATAACATTTCTAATCGATTAAATTTTACTTGATCTTGTACATAAACACCTGTTGTTTTATAAGAACTCAAAAATGGAAAAGATGCTTGTTTCAACCATTTGTAAGAAGATAAATCTTTCGATTCGTAAATTGGATGATTCAAATCAAATGTCAACGGAACAATTTCTCCATTCACCTCTTTGCTTCTCGCCTCTTTCTGCTGATTATCCGCATCTGGCTTATATTGTGCATAATCAACACCAAAAATTATATTTTGTTTTACTTGTCCTTTTTGCAATTTATAATTCAAAAAAGCAACGGCATTGTCTGTATAATCAGTTGCTTCACGAGACAAGAAACGCATATTTACAATTGTGTTATATGGCGCATCTGCAAAGCTATTCAACGTTCTGTGTTCGTTTAATTTTTCTTTATAAATTGATTTCGAATAATTAAGCGTTAATGATAAATTATCTAAAATCTTTTGAGTTAATTTTGTACGAAACGAAAATGTTTCTGTTTTGAAAAAATCCGATGGTTGAGACAATGTGAAAGAACGATTGATTGCATATAAATCTGTTTGTTTCACACCCATTCCACGATCCAAATAACCATCAAAATTATCGTACGTCAAATCCACATCGATTTGTGTTCCTTTTCTTGGTTTGAACGTAAAAGATGGCGCAACCGAAACTATTTTTTGATTGTTATTTTTTCTAAATGTTTTACTTGTTTGGTAACCTGCATTCAATCGATAAAATAAATTATTACTCAATGGTCCACCAATATCAAAGGTTGTACGTAAAGTTTCAAAACTTCCTGATGAAAAACTGACAGCTCCATTAAAATCTTCTAATGGTTTTTTAGTCACTAAATTAATCGTTCCACCTGGCGCAATATCACCAAATAACGTTCCTCCCGAACCTTTCAAAACCTCGATTCTTTCTAAATTAATCGTCAAAGGCGAATTGAAATAACTTGTTCCATAGCCAAAACCAGAACGCAAACCATTCACCAAACGCAAACTATTTCCGTATCCGCTGCTAAAACCTCTCAATGTATAATCGTCATAAGATGAAGCCTGATTAACACCCGATAAATCATGCACCATATCCGAAACTTTGAATGCTTGTTTATCATCCATCAATTGGCGATTCGCAATGCTAATTGTCTGTGGTAAATCTTTCAGATTTCCATTCAATTTTCCATCAAAAGTGATCGTATGTTGATAATATGAATTCTTTTTGTCCGAACTAATTAAAACTTCTCCTAATTGCGTTGATTCCTTTGATAAATAGATTTTAAGACCAGTTTGCTCGTTCCAATTTTGTTTTGTAATCACAAAATTTGTCGAATTCAAACCATCAGCCATAATCGAAATTGTTAACGGAAGTTGAACTTCTTTTTCGAATTTAAACTCTCCATTTTCAGCAGTTTCTACGTTGTATGTATCATTTTCAATCGAAATAATTGCATTCGATATTGGTTGATCTTCTTGATTCAGAACTTTACCAAAAATCATTTTTGCTTCTTGCGCAGTTGCTGTTATTCCAAGAAAAATGAAAAAACTAAACGTGATAATTTTATATATGAAAGATGTTTTCATTTTGAGAAATATTATTTTTTAATTCAATTGTACCAATCTCTTTTTGCAAGTGATAAGTCGGAAAATTTGATTCTTCGCAAAACATCATCAAATCAAAACCTTGTTTCAACCAAAATTCATATGCTCCTGGCAAACTTGGATGCGTGTGCAAATACAAACGATGAATATTTTTTTGATGCGCTTGTTTTTCCAATTCCTGAAACAATTGCGTTCCCAAACCAAATCGACGATAAGCTGGTTCGACAAACAAACGAGCAACCTCAACCGTTTTTTCTTTACCAACAGAAAGATGAGGAAAACGATAATCGAAAGGCATCATACCGATAACGCCAATAATTTTATTGTTTTCATCACGCGCCTGAAGAAAAATTCCAGTTTGGTTTTCGATGTAATTTGACATAAAGTTCAACAAGTCTTTTGGAACAATTGTCGGATCTAATGTTGGAAATAAATCGCGTCTAAACTCGATCACATAAGGCAATATTTCTTCAACCTGATGAGTTTCAACAGGTGTAATTTTTATATTTTTCATTCAATTTTTATTTTAATTGTGGCACAAACAATTGTTTTCCTTGATGAGTTAAATTCAACAAAGGCAATTGATACGTTTCTTGCAGAATATTTTTAATCTCTTCTTGATTATAATTTTCTAAATCAACCAATTGATGATTTTTCATCATATAAAATTGATCACCATACATAAATGCCAAATTAGGATCATGCATCACACAAAGCACTGTTTTTCCTTGTTTGACAAATTCTTGTAAAGTTTCTAAAACCAAAACTTGGTAATGCAAATCCAAGTGATTCGTTGGTTCGTCTAACATCAAAACATCTGGATTTTGAACCAAAACACGACACAACAATACCAATTGTCTTTCTCCACCAGAAAGCGAAGTATAAGCTTTGTCTTTTAAATGCCACAGATTAAACTTCGTCAACATTTCTTCGACAATTTGATAATCTTCATTCTTTGGAGAAAATCTCGAAAAAGAGGCGCGACCTGTCATCACCACATCAAAAACTTTGAAAGGAAAAGTCGTTTGATGAAACTGTGTCATAAAGCCTAAACGAAGCGACGATGATCCAACTTTTATCTTTTTGCGTTCTTCATTTCCAATGAAAACATTTCCGTCGTATTTCTTCTCCAAACCTGCAATGATATTAAACAAAGTCGATTTTCCACTTCCATTTTTTCCCATCACAACAGATAATTTTGCTTCAGAAAAATTGACATTTACATCATTCAGAATTTTATCTTTCCCGTAAGTAAACGATAAATTTTGTATGTTAACTATTGCTTTCATTAGTTCCAATTTGCTGCGTTTTTTCTCATCAGATAAATAAAAATTGGTGCACCAATCAACATTGTAAAAACACCAACCGGAATCTCAAAAGGCATTACAGTTCTCGAAAAATCATCAATAACCAAAAGAAGAGTTCCGCCAATACTAATATTTGCCCAAACCGTTTTTTCGTTATTTGGTCCAAAAAACATTCGACTAATATGTGGAACGATTAATCCAAATAAACTTATCACACCAACTGCGGCAACACAAGCGGCTGTAATTAAGGTTGCAACTCCTATCAAAATAACTTTCAAAAGTCCTGGTTTTACGCCAACTGCAAGCGCTTCTTCATCACCCAAAGACAATAAATTAAGTTTCCAACGGAATAAAATGATAATGGTTAAACCAATTAAAATCGGATAAAAAGCTATTTCTACTTTTTCCCAAGAAGCTGTATGTAAATTTCCCATCGTCCATTGCACAATCATTTGCAATTTATATGGATCGCTGATGTATTGTAAAAGCGTCAAAACGGCTGTAAAAACTCCAGAAATTATCATTCCTGATAAAACCATATTGATTAACGAACTTTTGACATTTGTCTTAGATATTAAATATGTTAATAATACAGCGCAAATTCCAAATACAAATGCTGAAATATTAATTGACAACACAGGAACAACCATCGCCAAAGCTGCACCAACAGCAGAACCAGATGATATACCTAATGTAAATGGATCAACAATTGGGTTTCTGAAAATTGCTTGTAAAACATTTCCAGAAGATGCCAAAGCTGCGCCAACAATAAACGTTAATACAATACGAGGTAAACGAACTTGCCACAAAATAGTTTCGATACTTGATTGAGGTAAATTAGTTGTTCCCGAAATTAACTTGCTGATTGCAGATGAACTGTAACGAATCAACTCCGAAATGCCTACAAAATTAGTTGCGCCCATTGTCATAGAAAGGATAACAACCGTTATTGGCAAAATCAAAAGTAGACCGTAAGATTTCAATTTAGATTGCATTTTTCTTGTATAAATCTGGTTTTTGGTACAATTGCATGATATCGTTTTGCACCTCTTTGTTTAATTGTTCAGTCGAATAAGCCGAAGGATAACACCAGTTACGAAGTTGTTTGGCAAATAATAAAAACTTAACCGTATGCGGATCGTAATAAAATGCAGGATTCATCTTGAAAACTTGTTTCGATTTTACCGCTGGTAAAGCATCCAATTCTTTTAATTGATACACCTCATCAAGGCTCGAATTCCAAAGTACAATCAAATCTGGATTCCATTTATAAATAGATTCTGCACCAACATTTGGCGATTCCATTTCCAACGGACAAGCATTTTCTGCACCCGATAATTTAATCGCTAAATCTAACAAAGTCCCTTTTCCTGATGTCGAAAAAATACGTCCTTTCGACCATGCGTAATACACTTTTTTAGGTTTTTCGTTTGCAGGAGTTTTCAACTTTTCAGCCTCTGCTTTTACATAAGAAACCACTTCTTCTGCACGCTGTTTTTTTCCTAATAAAGTTCCCATTCCAAGCAATTCTTTGTAAATCTTATCTTGACTTAAACTTGAAACGGTAAAAACTGGAATATTTAACTCTTCTAATTGCTGAATTGTTTCGATATTTTGTTCATAAACAATCGCTAAATCAGGCTGTAAACCAACAATTGTTTCAATATTACTTGACCCACCCCCAAAAGTTGGCGTCGCAATTGTTTTATTTTTGATTCGCTCATCTAGTTTTGCATAGAACTCAAATTTATCTTCATTCTGAAAAACTTGTTGCGGAATTCCAACCACTTTATCTTCGGCGTGTAACATATAAATTTCGTCCAAAGAAGGTTCAAAAAGTACAATCACTCGTTTTGCTTCTTCTGGTAACGAAATTATTTTTCCACGACTATCTTCCGCTTTTATTTCGCCTTGTTGTTCGCTCTTTTTTGAAGAAGAATGACAACTTTGAAAAAAAATAAAGAATGATAAAACAAGGGTTATGCGATGAAATATTTTACAATTCATGGTTTAATTTTTTACCAAATTTTTTAATAAAAATTCACTGATTAATTGTGCTTCGACAAGTTGTATTTTATCTTGATAACGAGTCAAAAGTTGCTCGTACATACGACCATCATAAGGAAGCAAAAGTTGATTATCGTCGTTTTTCCAGTAAATAGGAAGGTGACGATTGCCAACGAAGTAACAAAAATCAGCGGCATCGGACTTCGACTTTGCAGAAAACTGAATACACAAACAAGGTTTTATGTAAACTGAAGCTATTAAATTGTTTTCATGAAATAATCGATCGCCGTTCTGCCACTCATTTTTAGTTTGTAATCGAAGTTCTAATGTTAAACCAGTAGTTGTTTTTCGTGTAATTTTTTGTTTTCGAATCTCAAACCATTCAATCGTTAATTGATCCAAAACATTTTCTACTTCTTCAGTTTTTGACTGAATTTTATCTATAATTACCAACTGATTTTCCATTGTTTCGATCTATTATTTTTGTTGAGCAGCTTCTTTTTTCAACTGAACTTTCTCTTTCAACCATTGACACCATTCGTCAATTCCTTCTCCATTCAACGTACTGATTGTTTGCACTTCTAAGTTTGGATTAACCTCTCTTGCATCTTTAGTAACCGCCTCGATAGAAAAAGGTACATATGGTAATAAATCTGATTTAGAAACCAACATCAACTCACTTGTTAAGAACATACGTGGATATTTTTTTGGTTTATCATCACCTTCTGTTGTAGCAATAAGTGTTACACGATAATCTTCACCTAAATCAAAAGCAGATGGACAAAGAAGATTTCCTACATTTTCGATAAATAATAAATCTGTTCCATCCAAATTAATGTGATCCAAAGCTTGTAAAATCATTTGCGCTTCGATATGACACATTCCACCTGTTACAATTTGTAACGCATTAATTCCTACTTCGCGCATACGAACTGCATCACGCTCCGTTTCTGGATCACCAACTAAAACAGAAATATTCAATTCTTTTCCCAAACGTTTTCCAATTTCTTGTAACAACGTTGTTTTTCCTGATCCTGGAGACGAACAAACATTGATGATACAAACATCTTTCAGACGTTCGCGAATCGCATTTGCAACATAATCGTTGGCTTTTAATAAATGTAAAGTTGTGTTGTCGCATTGAACAGATCCTACTCTATTCCCAAGACTTTTTGGATTTTGTGTATTTGTTGACATAATTGAAATATGTTTAATTAATGATTATTTATTTTTAAAGATGACTTGCGAGATAAAAAGCTCATTTCCTTTGACAATTGTGCTGGACGGTGTTGAGCAATCTTCGCAAACAAATTTGTGATATTTGACTTCGAAATTCTTGTGACAATGTTCGCAATACGCCACAATTTCATTGACTAAAACCTCTAACTCGATTTCATTATAATTTTGGTTATCAGCTATAAATGCATCAAATGCATTTTGGATTAAAACAGGTTGAACATTTGATAAAAGGCCAGCTGTAATTTGAACTTTTTCTATGTCTTCTATTTTCGAATCATAGTGCTCGTTCAACGTATCAAATATGTCTTTGACAATACTTAATTCGTGCATAATTTTTAATTTTTGTGAATAGATTCCCTCCTTCTAAACAAAATAAATGCTTAGAAAATAGCTATGTATAAGAAAATTTTATGTTTATCAGATAAATGGTAAACCGTAGATATAATGCCTCAACAGGCAAATTGTGTTGGTTGAAGTAGAAAATAAATCAGAAAATACACGAACACAAATCTGTTGATTAAAATTAAACTTAACATCCGTGTTGATAAATTCGTCAAAAGAAAAATCATTGATTTTTAAATCTTCTACAGTAAATGTAAATCCTTCAATAGTGCTATTTGTATTATCACATTTTATTGTCTCTTTTTCTACTTTTTGATGCGCAGAAGATTGATTTGTTTTGTTAGAAAAACTAAACAGAACAATCAAAAAAAGGATAGAAAATATGTGAAAAATTGTTTTCATTTACGATTGTAAAGGTACTACAACATTCTACCTAAAGGATTATTCAAAATAGAGGATAAATGTTCAAAAACGTTACAAATCAATAAAAATTATTTCACCTAGAAAAACAACAATTAAATCGTTTATTAATATATTTTTATTGTTTTACAATAAATTTATTTTGTAATTCAAAATATTTCTATTTAATTTGAAAAATAAATTATTACTAAATATGGAAACTAAATCTAAATTTTATTTAAAATTAATTGGAGTATTACTAATCACTCTACCTTTTATTGATTTCTTTTTTAATAATGGATTAAATGATTTCAAAAGAGGTTTGAATGATGGAAATTCAAAAGGAAATTATGAATATTTTAATGTCATTCCAAAAAATAGTGTCAATAATACTATTTCTATTCCAAGAATAGATGGAGACATTTTAACAAACGAAATTAGTTTAGAAGTATATACTGATAGAAGTTTAGATATTTACCCATTTTATATTTGGGTTTTATATTTACTTTTAGGCGTTGTAATAGTTTTTTATTTATTTTCTACAATTCGATTAATTAAAAGATTTATTAACGGTGAATTATTTGAAAAAAGCACATACAATACTTTATTGTATAATGGTTTTGCTGTTATTGGTTTTTCTTTGATTGACTCTTTATTAACTATCATAAAAAATAATCAACTAGAAAAATATCTTGTGAATAGTAATTTTATTATTTCTAAAAGTAATATGATTAATGCTTCTGATATGTATACAGGATTATTTATTATTGCTTTTGCAATTGCCTTAAAACAAAGTATTCAAATGAAACAAGAAAACGATTTAACGATATAAATATGGCAATTATTATCAATTTAGATGTCATGATGGCAAAACGTAAAATGTCTTTAAATGATTTGAGCGATAAAGTTGGTATTACATTATCTAACTTATCTATCTTAAAAAATGGAAAAGCAAAGGCTATTCGTTTTGAAACTTTGAATGCAATTTGTAAAGCTTTAGATTGTAAACCTGGTGATATTATTGACTATACGGAAGATTAAAACAAAAAAAGGAAGCTCAAAAATTAAGCTTCCTTTGTATATATTTTTTAAATAATTTCTTACTTAATCGTGATTTCGTTTCGGTTTAATTGAAGGAAACCTTCTTTTTCTAACGCTTTCAACAAACGAGAAATAACAACACGAGAAGTATTCAGTTCATAAGCAATTTCTTGGTGTGTTTTTACCACAACTTTACCTTTGTTGATACTTGCAACATCCAACAGATATTTTTTCAAACGTTCGTTCATATCGTTGAAAGCTAAATTGTCAATCGCTACCAACATTTCCTCCATTCTATTATTATAACTATCAAAAATGAAACGTCTCCACGATGGATATTTTGCCAACCATTCGTCCATTTTTACAATCGGAATCATTACCAATTCTCCATCAGTTTCAGCTACAGCACGTATTTTACTTTGTTTATCACCCAAACAACAAGCCATCGTCATGGCACATGTATCACCTTTTTCGAGAAAATACAACAACAATTCTCCTTCATCAAAATCTTCGCGCATAATCTTGATTGCACCACTCAAAAGAATTGGCATTCCCTTGATAAATTGGTTCAAATCAATCATCACATCATTCGCTTTAAAATCTATCAAAGATCCTAATTCATCAATTTCATTCAATAATTCATCTTCAAATTGATACGGATAAGTTGCTTCTATTTTCTCTTTTATCATGTTTAATGTGGGATTTTGTTTCTAATTTTTCCGTAAAGAAAAGTACCGATTAATGCACCTACAATTGTAATTAAAATTGGATAAACTCCTGCGCCTAATAACACAAATATTGGTCCAGGACAAGCGCCAACCAACGCCCAACCTAATCCGAAGAAAATTCCTCCGATCAAATAACGAGCTATTGATTTTGTTTTGGGTTGAATCACAATTTTTTCACCATCGATATCTTTTGCTTCTTTCTTTTTCATCCATTGTATTCCAATCAAACCAACAACCAAAGCCGAACCGATAAATCCGTACATGTGGAAAGATTGAAAATTGAACATTTCGAAAATACGAAACCAAGAGGCTGTTTCTGCCTTGTACATGGTTACACCAAAGATAACGCCTAATATGATATAAACTAAACTTCTCATGAGATTAAAAAATTAAAGGAAACAAAACGTGAACCATCAAAAGTCCACCGATAAAAAAGCCGATAACAGCGATTAATGAAGGTAACTGCAAATCACTTAAACCCGAAATCGCATGCCCAGATGTACAACCTCCTGCGTAGCGCGTTCCAAAACCAATTAACAATCCACCAACAAATAATAACGCAATATTTTTAATGGACATCGTTTCGAAAATTTCGGTTGGAGAATAGGCTTTTCCTGCACTTTCAAATCCCATTGCATTCAATTTTGTAATTGTAGCATCTGAAATTGCTGGAATTTGATTATCTGATAAAAAATGTACCGAAACAAAACCTCCTATTACTGCACCAACTAAAAATAATAAATTCCATTTTTGAGCTTTCCAATCAAACGAGAAAAAATCACATGATTTTCCTCCTCCCAAAGCAGAACAAATCGTTCTGAAATTTGATGAAAATCCAAAACTTTTTCCGAAATAAATCAATAAAAGCATTACAATCGCAATTATTGGTCCGCCAATATACCATGGCCAAGGTTGTAAGATAAATTCCATTTTGTATTTTTTCTAAAACGTGTACAAAGTTGATAAATCTAAATTAAAATGAAAGTTACAAATGTTACAGTTTACTTAAGATATATTATTTCAAAATCAATCCAAGAATTTTATAAATTTGATCATTAATGAAAAAAATCAATAAACGAAAAGTTTTAAAACGAATGCTTTACTTCCTATTAAGTTTGATTGTAATTCTTGTAATTGCAACTTTCGCGGTTCTACAAATGAATACTTTTGGTGCTGATGCAACTGGAAAACGATTGGAACGAATAAAACAATCGAAGTTGTATAAAAATGGACAATTTCAAAATATTCATCACACGCCTGCATTTGCAGAAGGTTTTGATACCAAAAAAGTGATGTGGGACTTTTTCTTTGGTGCGAAAAATCCAAAACTCAATCCAAAAGATTCTATTCCGCATATTCAGACAGATATCAAATCAATCGACAAAACCGAAAATGTGTTTATTTGGTTGGGACATTCGTCTTATTATATTCAATTGGATGGTGTAAATTTCCTTATCGATCCTGTTTTTAGTGATTACGGTTCGCCTTTACCAATTTTCAATAAAGCGTTTAAAGGAGCAAATACGTATCATGCAAAAGATTTTCCAAAGATTGATTATTTGGTTATTTCACACGATCATTATGATCATTTGGATTATGAAACGGTGAAAGAATTACGTTCAAAAGTGGATAAAGTTATTCTTCCGCTTGGCGTTGGTGCGCATTTTGAGAAGTGGAATTATTCGCCCGAACAATTAATCGAAGAAGAATGGAATACAAGCGTTACATTAAAAAATAACTTAAAAATAACTTTTACACCAGCTCGTCATTTTTCTGGTCGAAAATTTAAACGAAACACAACACTTTGGACTTCCTATGTGTTGGAAACGCCTAAGCAAAAAATATTTTTAGGTGGTGATAGTGGTTATGATATGCATTTCAAAGAAATTGGAGAAAAATATGGTCCGTTTGATTTTGCGATTCTCGAAAATGGACAATACAACGATGCGTGGAAATACATTCATGCTTTACCAACAGATTTACCTGCAATTATCAACGATTTGAAAGCAAAACATATTATTCCTGTTCATGCTGCAAAATTTGCTTTGGCAAAACATGCTTGGGACGAACCTCTGGAAAAAATTATAGCGAATGGTAAGCAAAATAAGCTCGATATTTTAACTCCAATGATCGGTGAACCACTAAATTTGAACGATTCTGTCTTTCAATTCAAAGAATGGTGGAGGGATTAAAACATTTATTCCCGAATAATATTCGAAATATTTTTCAAACTTTTAAATAATATTCGAAATTACTGATTTATAATAAGTTTATTCTGAATTTTCTTCAGAAAACCATTTGTATTCCGTAATTTTGGCAACTGAAATTTAACTTTAAACAAAAAAATAAACAAAATGGAACTGAATAGAGAACGTCTATTGGAATTGGTGCAAAAATATGGTGCACCGTTGTATGTGTATGATGCGAACAAAATTAGATCGCAATATGAAAAGATGACAAATGCATTTTCTACAGTCAAACGTTTAAAGTTAAATTATGCATGTAAGGCGAACACAAATCTTAATCTTTTAAAGTATTTCAAATCACTTGGTTCAGGATTGGATACAGTTTCTATTCAAGAAGTAGAATTGGGATTAATGGCGGGTTTCAAGCCAAAAGAAATCATTTATACGCCAAATGGTGTTTCGTATGCAGAGATTAAAAAAGCAATTGATTTAGGTGTTCGTATCAACATCGATAACCTTTCGGTTTTAGAAACATTTGGTCAAGATTTCCCTAAATATCCAGTTTGTGTGCGTATTAATCCACATATTATGGCTGGTGGAAATGCAAATATTTCGGTTGGACATATTGATTCAAAATTCGGAATTTCTATTCACCAATTACCGCATATCAAACGTGTTGTAGAAAATACTGGTTTACATTTGGATGGTGTTCACATGCATACAGGTTCTGATATTTTAGATATTGATGTTTTCTTGCAAGGAGCTGAAATTTTATTTGAAGTTGCAGCAGAATTCAAGAATTTATCTTACATCGATTTTGGATCAGGATTTAAAGTTCCTTATTATCCAGGAGCAGACGAAACGGATATTGAATATTTAGGAGAGCGTTTATCAGCTCGTTTCAATGAGTTTGAAAAAACGTACGGAAAGCCTTTGACATTAATGTTCGAGCCAGGAAAATATATGGTTTCGGAAGCAGGATCTTTCTTAGCGACTGTAAATGTTGTGAAACAAACAACTTCTACTGTTTTTGCTGGAATTGATACAGGTTTCAACCACTTGATTCGTCCAATGTTTTATAGTGCTCATCACGAAATTGAAAATATTTCGAATCCAGAAGGTCGTAGTCGTTATTACACAGTTGTGGGATATATTTGTGAAACAGATACATTTGGATCGAATCGTAAAATAAATGAAATTAGCGAAGGAGACGTATTGTGTTTCCACAATGCAGGAGCATATTGTTTCTCGATGGCTTCGAACTACAATTCGCGTTTCAAACCTGCGGAAGTCTTGTTAATTGACGATAAGGATTATTTAATTCGTCGTCGCGAAACAATTCAAGATTTAATCGCAACAACAGAGAATATAAAATTCTAAGCTCAGAATTTTTATATATTTTTATAGTATTTTAAAGCTCAATCTAAGGATTGGGCTTTTTTTATTTACCTAATTTCAGCGGTTTGCTAAAAAAAATATCATGTATAACACTTCTTACTAAATTTTGTCCATATGTTTTTGAATCATCATATTCGTAAGGAATTCTTTTCTCTACAGGCTCTAAAGGAGAAACATCGTGTTGTTGATTTGTATAATTTTTGATATAATCTTGCATCAATTCATTATTCTTTTCAAGCGATAAATCTTGCGAATATTTAAAATCAAAATAACCAGATTGTTGAGCAAAATTCATCAACAATTTATTTTTTGACTGATCATTCTGAGCAACTTCTTGTGCAAAAAGAGCAATTGGAAAAAGAAAAAATAAAAGTGTTTTCATTATCAATCATTTACTTTTTTAAAGTTATGAAAATATTTTCAAGATTTAATCTATCCAATTTTAAAAACTTTATAATGACATTCGTCTTATGCAATTCGAAATGAATTAAATACTTTTGCCTCAAAGTTATAAAATGGAAGAAAAAAAAGACAAACGAAGTACCTCTCAAAAATTAATAGACGATGCTTTCTTCCTATTTTTGATGATTCTTGGAGCTTTTTGTGTGTTAATAATTCTTGTTGTGGTCTAAAAAATGAAACTATTTGATACTTATTTTAGTTTCTATATTCTGAGTTGGATTTTTATCAAACTTACACGAATTTATTCCATAGAAATTGAGTATCTCAACCATTATTTAACTGATATTTTTGCCGTTCCTGCGATGACACATTTGGGAAGTTATATCATTTCGAAGATAAAATACAACAATCAATTGTACACATATCCAACAAGTTATTTGGTCATTACAGCGTTTGTTTTGAGTTTTTTGTTAGAATATCTTATGCCAAAATTTTCTTCAAATTACACAGCAGATTTTCTGGATGTTGTCTGCTATTTTATCGGAATTATTTTTTATTTAAAAATTCATAAACAATATTTAATTCAAAAATATTCTACTTCTGAATTTACTCTGTCTTGAAAATTTTCATTCTGCCAACCATAAAAACCATAATCAATCCAAAGCAAGCAAATAACGCATAAGAGTATCTCAAATCAAAAGCTTCTGCAATATATCCAATCAATGGAGGTCCCATCAAAAATCCTAAAAAAGATATACTCGAAACCATTGCCAATGCAACTCCTGGATTTACATTTTTGTTTTTTCCTGCTACACTATAAACCGTTGGCACATTACACGCAACGCCCAATCCAACCATCATAAATGCTATTGTACACACGATAAATTGAGGAAAAAACACCGAAAGCATCAAGCCAGAAAACATCAAAATTCCACTAATTTGCATCACGCGTTGTTTTCCGTATTTGCTGATAAAATAATCTCCAACAAAACGTCCTGTCGCCATCATCACCATAAACGAAGCATAACCAACGACAACCAAATTTTGTGGCGCTTTTACAATATCTTGAAAATAAACACCACTCCAATCGAACATTGCACCTTCTGTTGCCATACTCAAAAAACCAATAATTCCCAATTGAACCAAAACTGTATCTGGTTTAGAAAAAATAGATTTCTTTTCCTTTGCTGGAGCTGGCGTAGAATCGACTAAATATTTCTTATTAATGAACCAACTCAAAATAATTAAGCCATAAATAATCACAAAATGATAAAATGTATTCACATGCAAATTCATCATCAATAATCCAATCAAAGCACCTGTAAAACCGGCTATACTCCACGCACCATGAAAAGATGACATAATCGATTTTCCATATATTTTCTCTACCTCAACTCCTTGCGTATTCACCGAAATATTGCACATGTTTCCTATTACTCCAAAGAAAAACAATACAGCCCCTAATTGATAAAAATTTTGAGCCAAACCGATACAACAAAGTATCAAAGGATAAATTAAAACGACAATTCGTAAGACATTTTTACTTCCAAATTTTGCTACTAATTTTCCTGAAAGTGCCATTGTACATAATTGACCTATCGGCATTAATAGCAACAAAGTTCCCAATTGTCCTTCTGAAATTCCTAAATCTGATTTGATTGTTGGAATACGACTTGCCCATGAAGAAAAGGCTAAACCTTGCGAAAAAAAGAAAAGCGAAACAGCTAAACGAATGCGATTTTTTTGAGTTGATGATAATTCTGTTGATGAATACATGGCTAAAAAATGATTTGCAAAGTTAAGCTACTCTCCTGAAATTATAAACTCAAATGCAAAATAGGATAAGCTTTTCCTTCGCTATCTTTTTCAGAACGAGAAATAACCTTAAAACCTTGATTCAAATAAAAATCAATCGCTTGCTGATTTTGTTCATTCACATCGACAGATTTTACATTCAATTCTTGAATAGAAAAAACCAACAAAGCCTTCCCTACTCCTTTTTGTCGAAAATCATTGTGAATACATAACATTTCAAGATTTTGTTCTGCGACACCAACAAATCCTACCAATTGATTTTCTATTTCAAAACCAAATAAAGTTACATACGGAAAATAATTAGGTAAATTTTCTTTATAATATTCGAAATCTTCTTTTGCTAAAAAATCGTGTGTATTACTAACTGAACTTTCCCAAATCTCACTCAATATCGGAAAATCTACTTCTTCAATTCTTCTAATCATGACTAAAATTAATTACAACAAAGATATAAATGACTCTTTTCAAAAAAAAGAATAAAAAATATTCTATTGAGAATCATTTTGTTAAAAAATATTTTAAAAATATTTGTTTTCAGAGTTTGGAAAAACGAAAAAGCGTTCTATATTTGCACTCGCAATACCGCAATAAACTGCGTTATTGGAGAGTTGGCAGAGTGGTCGAATGCGGCAGTCTTGAAAACTGTTGAGGATCACACCTCCGGGGGTTCGAATCCCTCACTCTCCGCAAAGACAAATGGTACCTTTGGAAGACAAAGAGTACCATTTTTTATTACTTATTATTTGCTTTTCTTCATTTTATTATATTTTTTCTTTATTTTAAATATTTTTAATTTCTTTTATTGTTTCTTATTTTAGCGGTTACTTTTTGAGACTATAAATCCTCAATCATAAATTTCATTTAAAATGTCAGAAGAACAAAAGAAAATATTAGAGCAACAGCTTTGGAATATTGCGAATACGCTACGTGGTAAAATGAATGCTGATGAATTCCGAGATTATATTTTGGGATTTATTTTTTACAAATATTTGGCAGAAAAAATGGAGATTTATGCCAATTCTATTTTAGAAGAAGACAAAATTAAGTTCATAGATATTAATGAAAATACATCTGAAGGTAAAGCATACATCGATGCAGTAAGAGAAGAAGCTTTAGAAACTTTAGGTTATTTTCTAAAACCTTCTGAACTTTTTAGTGAAATTGCGCGACGAGGAAATAGTGATACAGATACATTTATTCTTGAAGATTTACAAAAAATCTTGACAAATATCCAATTAAGTACTATGGGTACTCAAAGTGAAGAAGACTTTGATAACTTGTTTGAAGATATGGATCTCAACAGTACCAAATTGGGTAAAACTGCCGAGGCAAGAAATGAAATCATCGTAAAAGTTTTGGTTCATTTAGATGAAATTGATTTTAAACTAAATGATACAGAATTAGATGTCTTAGGTGATGCGTACGAATATTTGATTGGTCAGTTTGCGAGTGGTGCAGGAAAAAAAGCAGGTGAATTTTATACACCACAAGAGGTTTCCAAGATACTTGCAAAAATTGTGACTACAGGTAAAAATCGTCTAAAATCGGTTTATGATCCTACTTGTGGTTCAGGGTCGTTGTTGTTGCGTGTAGCCAAAGAAGTGAAAGATGTCAATAATTTCTTCGGACAAGAAATGAATCGCACAACTTACAATCTTGCTCGAATGAATATGATTTTGCACGGAGTTCATTATCTTAAATTTGATATTAAACAGGAAGACACTCTTGAAAATCCTCAACATTTAAACGATATGCCTTTTGAGGCTATTGTAGCAAATCCTCCATTTTCGGCAAATTGGAGTGCAAATCCTTTATTTTTAAATGATGATCGTTTTAGCCAATATGGAAAATTAGCTCCTGCAAGTAAAGCTGATTTTGCATTTGTACAACACATGATTTATCATTTGGCAGAAAATGGAACGATGGCGATTGTATTGCCACATGGCGTTTTGTTTCGTGGTGCGGCTGAATTGCATATTAGAAAATATCTGATCGAACAGAAAAATTATTTGGATGCCGTTATTGGTTTGCCTGCCAATATTTTTTACGGAACGAGTATTCCGACTTGTATTCTGGTTTTTAAAAAGTGTAAGGAAGATCCAGATCATATTTTGTTTATCGATGCGAGCAAAGATTTTGAAAAAGTGAAAAACCAAAATATGCTTCGTGATGAGCATATTGATAAAATTGTAGAAACCTATCGCAACAGAACTTCTATCGAAAAATACAGTCATTTAGCTACTTTACAAGAAGTTACCGAGAATGACTACAATCTCAATATTCCTCGTTATGTGGATACTTTTGAAGAGGAAGAGGAAATTGATATTCACGCAGTAATGCAAGAAATCAAATCTTTGGAAGCTAAACGAGCGGAGTTGGATCAAGAAATTGATGTGTATTTCAAAGAATTAGGACTTGTTTTTTAATTTTTTATATCCTTAATGTTTTTACTAACGAAAATTGAATCATCGAGATGACAAATAAAAAATTAAAAGTAGATAATGTTCCAAATTTGAGATTTCCAGAGTTTGAAGGAGAGTGGGAAAGTAAGAAACTGGGGGAAATCGGAGAAATTGTTAATGGATTAACATATAGTCCAAATGACATCGCTGAAAATGGTGTGTTAGTTCTTAGATCATCTAATGTTCAGAATAGAAGTTTAGCTTTTGAAGATAATGTTTATGTAAGAACAGATATTTATAATCCTGTTCAAGAAAGTGACATTTTAATTTGTGTTAGAAACGGTAGTAAAAATTTAATTGGTAAAAATGCGTTAATCAATAAAGAAAACGAAGGTATTGCTTTTGGAGCTTTTATGTCCATTTACAGGAGTGTCTTTAATAAATTCTTATTTCACTGGTTTGATACTAGAGAATACAAAGAAGTTGTTCACAAAAATTTAGGAGCAACGATTAATTCAATTAATGGAAGTGATTTGAAGCTATTTAAAGTTCCCTTTCCTTCTGTAGAAGAACAACAAAAAATAGCATCTTTTCTATCTCTAATCGATGAAAGAATCCAAACCCAAAGCAAAATAATTAAGGAGCTTAACGTATTAAAATCTGCAATTACTAAAAAAATATTTTTGCAAGAGTTCAGATTTAAAGATGGTAATGGAAATGAATTTCCAGAGTGGCTAATTAAAAAAATTGGAAATGTCTGTAGTATAATAGGTGGAGGAACACCAGAAACTGGTAAGCCAGAATATTGGAATGGGAATATACAATGGTTTACTCCAACAGAAATAAAATCGAAATTTGTCTCTAAAAGTGAGAGAAAAATTTCAGAATCAGGATTGAAAAATTCTTCAGCGAAAATTTTACCAAAAGGATCATTATTATTAACAACGAGAGCTACGATTGGGGAAGTTGCCATTGCTCTTAGTGAATGTACTACAAATCAAGGTTTTCAATCATTAGTAGTAAACAAAAATTGTAACAATATTTTCCTTTACAACTGGCTACAACTAAATAAATTTGAATTAGAAAAACGAGCAAACGGTTCTACTTTTCCAGAGATAAGTAAATCAGAAATTGAAAAAATAGAAATTTCACTTCCTAATATGGATGAACAAACCAAAATCGCAAATTTCTTATCGTCAATTGATTCAAAAATTGAAATTGAAACCCAACTATTACAAAAATTAGAAGAACAGAAAAAGTTTTTGTTACAACAAATGTTTGTGTAGAATTTATACAAACATTTGTTGCAAAAGATATTTCTTTTGTATTTCAAGTTGCTTTAAAATTTCTTTTTCTGTTCCTATCTTTTGGTCAATTTTTGATAAAAAAGAAGCTATTCGATTTTGTTCTTCAATAGTTGGAAAACTTAATTTTAGTTTAGTTAACTTATTAAAGTACATATATGTTCTTGACCCTCCCTGTTTTTGTAATAATGCAAAATTTTTAAAAGCTTGTCCATCATTCAAATAACTCTTTAAAAAGTAATCATTTACACCATTAGTTGTAAAAACAGGATATAAGGTGCTTACAATTCCATTATCGCAAATAGTGTTTATGTTAAACTTAAAAGTCGTATCATCGCTCATATGTCTATAAGTAAAATAGCCGCGAGGAACGATGTTATAGCCTCTGTTGTCTTTACTCGCTACTTCATTTCCATCAAAGTATTCTTTCTGGAAAAAGATACCAGTTCTAGCTGATGTTAGGATAGGATATTGGTTATTAATAGTTGTAGTTTCATCAAATTTAATTAAAATATCTGACAAAGTTTTTTCTTCCCACTTCTCAGTGAATTCTTTAAACCTTAAATTCTGTTTAAAAAAATTATTTCGAACTTCTCGGATTAAGGTTTTTAATTGTTCTATTATTTTGCTTTGGGTTTGAATTCTTTGGTCTAACAAAGACAAAAATGATGAAATTTTGTTTTGTTCATTAATTTTAGGTAAACCAATAGAAAGAGAAGCTAATTGACTTGAATATAAATGTACAACTGAAATACCTTGTGCTAGATTAGCTATTTCTTTTTTCTTTTTACTATTTAAATAATATGATAAAAAGATTCCATTGTTTTTTGTTTTTATGATATTCAAATCACCTCCTAATACAATACCAGACTTCAAAACACAAGAAGCTGTTGCAATATCTATTGTTGTTTCGCCAGAAGCAGGAATTATAACATCATTCTTTTCACTTAAAACTAAAGCTGATGTATTTACATTAGTCTTAGACTTTATTTTATTAATAACTTCACTGTAATGGGTATAAAGTTCACCATATCTTATGCATTCAGTAATTCCATTTTCTTCAATATCACTTTTAGAAATTCCTTTTCCTTTTGAGAACTTAGCTATTTCTCCCAACTTCTTAGCTTCCCATTCACTTTCAAACCCCGGAAATCTCAAATTTGGAACATTAAGATTAAAGAGTTTAAAACCTCAGTGCAGAAGATTAGTAATCCTCAATCTCTAAATGTTTTCCTTTGTTAATTAAATCATAAAAAATGGATAAAAAAAACCTTAAGGAAATTGTGCTTCTTTGGAAAGCAGACAAAAAGAACTATGTAAAGAAATCAACCTATTCGGCGTATGTATTGTTATTAGAAAATCATTTGTTGCCTAGTTTTGGTGAAAACTATGAAGTACACGAAGCGGATGTACAAAAATTTGTACTACAGAAATTGGAAGCTGGACTTAGTCAAAAAACCATTAAAGATATTCTGATTGTTTTAAAAATGGTACTGAAATTTGGTGCAAAAAACAAATGGATTGCTTACGATGCTTTTGAAATTCAATATCCGACAGTGCGTGAAAACCAACAAGTGGAAGTGCTTTCGAGAACACATCAGAAAAAAATTATGAACCACATTCAAGAGCATTTTACTTTTCGAAATTTAGGTGTTTTGATGTGTTTATGCTCAGGAATGCGAATTGGGGAAGTTTGTGCCCTTACTTGGGACGATATTGATACAGACAATGGGATTATAAATGTAAATAAAACTATACAACGAATTTATGTGATTGAAGATGGAGTACGCAAAACTGAATTGCTTTTGGATACACCTAAAACAAAAAATTCCATCCGTGAAATTCCTATGAACAAAGATTTAATTAGGCTAATCAAACCTATTAAAAAGATAGTCAATCCTTCTTTTTTCGTTCTAACAAACGATGCTAAACCTACAGAGCCTAGAACTTACCGAAGTTTTTATAAAAACCTGATGAGTTATTTAGAGATTCCCGAAATGAAATTTCACGGATTGCGACATAGTTTTGCTACACGTTGCATTGAAAGTAATTGCGATTATAAAACAGTAAGTGTGCTGCTTGGACACTCCAACATCAGTACGACTTTGAATCTTTATGTTCACCCTAATTTAGAGCAAAAGAAAAAAGCAATTGAGCAAATGTCCAAAGCACTTAAATAAATTTTAGATTATGAATTAGGAGATTATTTATTAGATTTGTCTATATACTAAAAGAACCAAATAAACTCTTAATTCATAATTATTTTGAGCAAACAATCCGAGCAAATATTAGAAGAACAATTTGTCTCACAATTACAAAAATTGGGATATAAATATGTGAGCATTAAAGATGAAAAAGCTTTAGAGTCAAATTTGAAATCACAGTTAGAGAAACATAATCATATCCAATTTTCGGGCAGTGAATTTGAAAAGGTTTTGAATATCCTTACCAAAGATTCTGTTTTTGAAAAAGCAAAAACATTACGAGAAAAGAAACACCATATTATCCGTGATAATGGCGATAACTTGTATTTTGAATTTCTAAATGTTGAGCATTGGTGCCAAAATGAATATCAAGTTACCAATCAAATTACACAAGAGGGAAAATATGAAAATAGATACGATGTTACTTTATTAATTAACGGTTTGCCTTTGGTACAAATTGAATTGAAACGACGTGGTTTGGAAATGAAAGAAGCGTTCAACCAAATTAACCGTTATCAGAAACATAGTTTTGGTGCGGGGAAAGGCTTGTTTCATTTTGTACAATTGTTCATCATAAGCAATGGCGTGAACACCAAATATTTTAGCAACTTTGGTTCTAACCCGCAAGAATTTTTGCAGACTTTTCATTGGACAGATGAGCAGAATAATCAATTAAATAACCTTACTACAGAATTTACCGATACGTTTTTAGAGCCTTGCCATGTCAGCAAAATGATTTGCAAGTATATTGTTCTTAATGAAACTGCGAAAGCCTTAATGGTGCTTCGTCCGTACCAATATTATGCGGTTGAAAGTATCATTAAAAAGGTAAAAGAAAACGAAATTCTGAACGGTTACAATATCGAAAAAAACGGTTACATCTGGCATACGACAGGAAGTGGAAAGACGCTGACAAGTTTTAAGGCTAGTCAGATTTTATCTAACATTCCAGCCATCAAAAAAGTGGTTTTTGTGGTAGATAGAAAAGATTTGGATTATCAAACCAATCGAGAATATGATACATTTAGCAAAGGTTCGGTAAGTTCTGCGACGAATACGGATGACCTTATTCAGAAATTCAAAGACCCCAATGTTCGCATTATTGTTACGACGATTCAGAAATTAAATAATGCAATTTCGGGTAGAAATATTTCGAAAATGAAGCCGATTCAGGATGAAAGAATGGTTTTTATTTTTGATGAATGTCATCGTTCGCAATTTGGTGATACCCACAAAAATATCGTCGGTTATTTTAGCAACATTCAGTTGTTTGGATTTACGGGAACGCCTATTCTAGAAAAGAATTCCGATGGAATGAAAACCACAGCAAGTTTGTTTGGAAAATGCTTGCACAAATATGTAATTACAGATGCCATTCGCGATGAAAATGTCTTAAAATTTTCTGTAGAATATGTTCAAACTTTTAAACAAAAGGAAAATATTGTCGATTTGAAAGTAGAGCAAATCAACGAAACCGAAGTTTACGAAGCTCCCGAACGCAAAGAAGCGATTGTTGATTACATTATTCAGTATCATGATCAGAAAACGCAAAATAGAAATTTTTGTGCTATGATGTGTGTGCAAGATATTGATTCGGTTATTCAATACTATGAAATTTTCAAGCGTAAAAAGCTAAATGGCGAACATGATTTGAAAGTGACTACCATTTTCAGTTACGCTCAGAACGAGGACGAAATGGAAGAGCGAATTGCCGCACAGCTCAATGTTGCTGCTGAACCACAAGCAGAATATGGAACACGTGTTATTCCGCATCGTAGGGAATTGTTGGAAAAATATGTGGAAGATTTCAATGAATTATTTGGAGAGAAACAGAGCATAAAAGACACCGAAGGTTTTTATAATTATTACAATGCTGTTGCAAAAAAGTCAAAACATCCCAAACCAGAAGCCGATATTTTATTGGTTGCCAATATGTTTTTGACGGGTTATGATAGTAAAAATTTGAACACGTTGTATGTTGATAAAAATTTGCAATTTCATGGTTTGATTCAAGCTTTTAGCCGTACCAATCGTATTTTGGATAAAAATAAAACGCAAGGAAATATTGTTTGTTTCCGAAACTTGAAAGATAAGACGGACGAAGCCATTGCATTATTCAGTAATAAAGAAGCCGTTGCCGAAATTATTGTGGAACCATATGAGAAGTATGTCGAACAATTTAACATGGCTGTTGGCAAGCTTATGAGCATTGCACCAAAAGTGAATTCCGTAGATAAATTGTACAGCGAAGAAGAACAATTAGAGTTTATTAAGTCATTTAGAGATTTAATGCGCTTATTGAAAAAGATGGGGCATTATTCCGAATTTACTTGGGATGATTTAGCTTTAAATCAAGACCTTTTCAACGGATATAGCAGCAAATATCAAGATTTAAAAGATTCAATCAACCTAAAAACGGACGTTCAAAAAACTTCGATTCTTAATGATATCGATTTCGAATTGGAATTGATACGTCGTGATACGATTAATGTTACCTATATCTTGCAATTGCTTATAAAATTTAGTTCGAAACACGGTGCAAAAGACAAGGAAAGTATCGAAAAAGATATTTTTAATTTGTTGAATACTGAAGTTTCTTTGAGGAGTAAAAGAGAATTGATTGAAAAGTTTATTCAGGAAAGTTTACCTCACATTGAAGATTCAGATAGTATTCCAGAAGAGTTTGAAAAATTCTGGAATATCGAACAAGAAATGGCTATGCAAGAATTGGTGAATGATGAAAATTTATATTTCGAAAAAACTGAAAAACTAATCGAAAACTATCTCTTTACTGAACGAGAGCCATTACGTGATGAGCTTTTAAGTCTTCGAAAAGATGGTAAGCCAAGTGTTTTGAAATTTAAAGAAACGGGTGATCGTATTTTAAATAAAATAAAAGACTTTATCGATACTTTTGTGAGTGGCATTGCGGGGGATTGATCTTTTTACAATTACCCAATAACAAAATTAAGAATCAGACGGAGGTATCTTTATAGCTCACAATGACAAATGGTACCTTTGGAAGACAAAGAGTACCATTTTTTATTTATGATTACTCAAATTTCGAATAAAGGTATCTAAATCAATCTCTTTTGATAAATTTAGTTTTTGTTTTAAGCGGTATTTAGTTACACTCACTGTTTTTGGGTCTACACTGAGAATAGATGCGATCTGAGAATTATCCATATTCATGTAGATATATGCTGCGTATTTGATATCGAGATTGGTTAATTTAGTTGTCGTCATCTCATTTAATTTCTTGAAAAAATTTGGATGCACTTCTTTTACAATATCATGAATATTGGTTAAATCTTTATCGATAATTTGTTCGTTTTTTAAGTAATTGTTCAAATTAAATTCTTGATTTTTTTTGAAATTTTCTTTTAATTCTTCTAAAAATTTATTCTTTTGTTCTAATTGAATGGTTGTTGCCAAAACTTGTTTTTGATAATATTCTTGTTTTAAATCAGAAATTTCCTTCTCCATTTTTAGTTTTTGCTTTTCTGATTCAAGTAAATTAGATCGTTGGTTTAGCATTTTTCGTTTGTAATATAACATAAAGCCAAGTGCTATAATACTTGATATAGATAAGGCAATTATTCCAATAAGATATTTTCTTTGTTTTTCAAAAGCTAAATTTTTCTCTTCTAATGAATAATTTTTTTCTTCTGTATTATAGAAGGATTCAAGCGATTGTGCATTATAATCATATCTTCGTTGATCTTCTGCAACTATGGCATCTTTTGTTTTCTTTAGGTATTGAATGGTATTTTCATATTGTTTCAACTTTTCATATGCTTCATAAATATTTGTGTAAATTGTAATTCTTTGGTATTCAGAAATATCATTGTTCTTACTATATTTTTCAGAAATTTTGTAATAATCTAAAGCTTCTTTGTTTTTATCCATCAAAGCATAAGTGTAACCAATACTATTATTTAGAGCACATAGAGCTAATGAATCTTTAGGTGTTGCTGTTTTTAATCCTTTATTGTAAAAATCTAAAGCTTTATCGAATTTATTTTGATCTAAATATATATTTCCAGAATTTGAATAGAAGTAAAATTCTAAAGTTCTTTTAGCAACTTTATCTTTTACTTGTTTAGAAAGTTGCAAACTTTTATTATAATATTGAACAGCAGTCTTAATACTATTTTTCTTAGTATTATAAAAATTTCCAATATCATTGTAAATAGAACTAATAGATATTATATCCTTTGATTTTTCTGCATAATTGAGTGCAATTGTATAATCTTCAATTTTTGCTTTTTCTAAAGGGTTTTGTTCTAATGATCTATATTTTGAAACATATAGTTTTGAAAGTATAAAATTTTCATCTGGATATTTTTTAAAAGTATTAATACTCTTCCATAAATACTTTACATAATAATTCCATCTGTTCATCGATTTGTAATACATCGTGTATCCAAAATCAACATAGGCTTTATCTAATTCATTATTTGTTTGTTCAGCAATTTTTTTTGCTTTTTCTAATGTTTCTAAATGCTTTTTGTTGCTGTTGGTTTCTGTATACTCGTAATATTGGGCTAAGTAAATATAACCTATAACTTGTCTAGACTTATCATCAGACTTTAAAAAATTATTTTCAATATAATTCTTCGCTTCTTTTAATTGATTTCCATAAAAAAGAGTACATACTTCATGTAATTGTTTGTCTCGATCACTCTGACCAAATAAGAATATGGATTGCATAAATACAATCACAAACAAAAGAGATTTAGGCATAATAATTATTTTTTGTATGTAGGTATGGTGAGAGGGGTTGACAAATATAATAATAAGTAAAAACTTTATTCATTTTATTTCTATTTAAAGTAATTATTTAAGTAGCTGATATATAGTTAAATAGTGTTTTTTTTGTATAGATAATGTATAGATAATTTTTTGCTTTGTATAGATTTTATAGTTGTAAAAATGCAGTGCGAAATTTTTTGAAAATTGAATTTTGTCAAAAGAAATGATCATCCAAAAATTTATCTATTCTACTTCTTTAGAAATTTCAAAACAATCAAAATTAAAACCTATGATTAAAAAATTATTTACAATTTCATTCGTACTTATTTCTATTTCTTCTTATTCACAAGTAGGAATAAATACATCAAATCCACAAGGATTATTGAATGTTGATGGTAAATCATCAACCGCAACTACAAACCCTTTAACAGGAACTCCAACTCCTAAACAAATGGAAGATGATTTTATTGTGACACAATCAGGCGCAACAGGCATAGGAACTTCACCTAATCCGTATGCGATGCTTGATATATTATCTTCAAACAAAGGAATCTTAGTGCCAAGAGTAAATCTAACATCTAGTACACTGGACTTAAATTCTGATGGTGATAATGATATATCTAATCAACCTACTGGATTAATGATTTATAATAGTGGTACAACATTATTGCAAGGATATTATTTTTGGAATGGTGCAAACTGGATGTCAATCGATAGTACAAACTCTATTGCTCCTTCTGTTTCAACAATTTCTTGTAGTTCTGCAGTTTTATCCCCTTCTTCTTGGAAAGCAGGTATTGCTTATGAAGGTAACTTAAAAATTAGTTATACAGGTGGTAATGGTGGGGCTTATTCGGCAGGTACTCCTGTTACAGTAAATGGACTAACTTTAACACTTAGACCAGGTAAATTAGAATATGGTGCAGGTGAATTAGTATTCTCAGTTATTGGTACTCCAGTTACAGCATCAGATATGATATTACCTGTTAACGCTACATTAATACCTTTTATTACAACTGCACAGTCATGTAGTGCAAATATTTTAAATCAAACAACTGCAGATATAAAACAAGTTGCGGCAATGGGAAATGCTATTTATGATGCTACATCTAATAGTTATGTTTTCCCACTTGCAACACCAGATGGAAGATATCGAGTTAGAGTACGTATAGCAACACCTTCTCTTACTACAAAAGGAAGATCTGATGTACAACTTTATAATAATACAGGTTCAGCCCAAACATTAATATGGAATTACTCTACTGATTATGGAGGACTTATTGTACTTACTTCAAGTGACCTTGCTGTACCGACTGGAGTTTGGGGAGGAACAAATTCATCAGGTGCAACTAGTTGGGAGAATTCAGGAACTGGTTTAAGTACAAATGGAAATTGGGGAGATCCAGATATTAACAATGCATCAGGTGGAGGTCCAGAATATAGAAGATATACTTGGACAGATAATAGTACAGGATCAAAAGTCATGTACACGGCTTATGTTATGTTAGCATCAAACGAAGGAGGTACTGTACTTCCAGGTACTAATACCAAAATATACATTAAAATAGAACAGGTAACTGCACAATAATAATGAATTACAAAGACTTTCATATAGGAAATCTAATTGAACTTTTGGTTGCAGAACGAGGTATTGAGCTACCTCGTATCTGTAACTTTCTTAAATGTGATGAATCTGAGGTTTTGGAAATGTATCAATCAAAAAGTATCAACACAGATAATTTATTAAGATGTAGTAAACTCTTACAATATGATTTTTTTAGGCTTTATACCCAACATCTTATTTTATTTTCTCCGAAAAACTATGATTCAACAAAATCTGATGAATTATCAACAGTACCTCAATTCCGAAAAAATATTTATACAAAAGAAATCATAAATTTTATTTTAGAACGAATAGAAAATGGTAAAATGACAAAAACTCAAGTTATTGAAGAATATAAAATACCCAAAACTACTCTATATAAATGGATCAACAAATACCAAAAATAGCACCTAACTACAAACAAATATACTTTGATTTAGTGGTGGAGAAGTTTCAAACTAAATTAAAATTTGTGAAAAAATTTTTAGAAAAAGAAAGTTTTTCATCACTAGATATTATACGTGTAAACAAGATTATTTTCGATACTTCATACAATCTTGATCATGAAAATCAAAAACATAGAGCTTATGAAAAATCAGATATTATTTATATATTGAATTATCAAAAAAAACATAGGTTAACAAATTCAACTGTTGCCAAATATTTTAATGTAAGCAGAAATTCAATTAGTAAATGGAGGAGTATCTTTAGTAATTTAAGGTAATATTTTTTAGCATATTGATTTAAAGCACTTTTTAGTTTAATATTTATAACCTTAAAATGTTGAATTGTGTTAGAAGTAAAGCGTTTGCTGGTCAACAAAGAGATTTCGGTAGTGTTTCAGATGTGTTTTTATTTCATAATACATATATTACAAGTTATTTAACAAAAATAAATAATCAAACCCGATAATAGATAGCATTCTATTGTCGGGTATTTTTATATCCTTAAAATACCTAAAATCAATTCATCTGATAACCTTGTGTATCAAATGTGTTGGTAGCAACTTTTTTTGCATAAATTACATCTTACAATATATGACAAAACCAACCTTTACTATTGAAAATCAAACAAAAATATTTATACAACTTTATGAAGCCAGAAAGTATCATTTTCTAAATTTTAGTTTAAAAAAGTGTAAATTATTTTAAAAAAAACTAAAAAGTTATAGTTTATCCAAAAACGTCAAAAAAGATACCAAGTGTTCAACTGGACTCCCTTTCAGCCCGCTTAAGACAAATGGTACCTTTGGAAGACAAAGAGTACCATTTTTTATTTATTCTTGAATCATATCATTTATCTTCTCTATATTTTATAGATTAAAAATCTGAAAATCAAATTTTATTTAAAAACGTCAAAAATAACATTAAAGGTTCGACTGAAGTACCTGTCAGCCCGCTGAAAGCTTGAACATTTGTTCAAGCTTTTTTTGTTTTACATCAACACAAAAAATCCTTCATCTAAAAAGACAAAGGATTTCTAAAAAACTCAAAATGATGATTTCCTAATCATCAACCTTACTATGTTGTTTTCCGTAGAAAAAGTAAATACAAATTCCGATTACTAACCAAATCAAAAGTCGCCACCAGCTTTCCATTGTCAAAGATGTCATTAAATAAACACAAACAATAATTCCTAAAATTGGAACTAGAGGAACCAAAGGAACTTTAAACTTACGCTCAGCATTTGGCATTTTTTTACGCATCACAATAATTCCAATACAAACTAAAGTAAAAGCAAACAAAGTTCCGATACTTACCATATGACCTAAATCTTTGATTGGTACAAAACCTGCAAAAATGCTTACAAAAACCAAAAAGAATAAATTGGTTTTCCAAGGTGTATGAAATTTTTTGTGAACATCTGAAAAGAAAGAAGGTAACAATCCGTCATTACTCATGCTATAAAATACGCGACTTTGTCCTAATAACATCACTAATATAACCGATGTATATCCTGCAATAATTGCTAAAATCAATACACTTTGTAAAAATGTATAACCTGTTACTGCAAATGCTGTCGCTGCTGGTGACGCATCCCCCTTAAAGGTTTCGTATGGTACCAAACCTGTCATTACCCATGAAAATAATACATACAAAATGGTACAAATAACTAATGATCCTAAGATTCCAATCGGCATTCCTTTTTGCGGATTCTTAGCTTCTTGTGCTGCAGTAGAAACTGCATCAAAACCAACAAAAGCAAAGAAAACGACTGCTGCTCCCGCTGCAATCCCTGGCATTCCTCCAAATTGAGTTCCTGGAATATTTTTAGGAATAAATGGAATATGATTTTCTGGATTTATATGACTCCAACCTAAAACAATAAAAACAATTACAACTGTAACTTTTAAAATAACAAGAATATTATTAATAATAGCAGATTCTTTTGTCCCTCTGATTAATACTAATGATAATAAACACACAATAAAGATTGCAGGTAAATTTATTATTCCGCCATCAGCTGGGGCATGCAATAATTCTTGAGGTAAATGAATATTAATTCCTTGCAAAAATTTATCAACATATGCCGACCAACTCACACTTACTGTTGCCGCTGCTAAAGCATATTCTAACACCAAATCCCAACCAATAATCCAAGCTATAAATTCGCCCATTGTTGCATAAGAATACGTATAAGCACTTCCAGCAACTGGAATCATTGAAGCAAATTCGGCATAACAAAGTCCTGCAAAAGCACAACCAACTGCTGCTAAAACAAACGATAAAGTAACTGCCGGCCCAGCATGATCTGCCGCTGCAATTCCTGTTAAACTAAATAATCCGGCACCGATGATAGCGCCAATACCCAAAGCAACTAAGGCTCCAGAAGATAGAGATCTTTTTAAACCACCTTCCGTTTCTTGCTAATCTTCTATTAGCTTCGCTAATGGTTTAATTTTCCAAATTGACATAAAAATACATGTGTTAAAACTTGATGAAATGTAAAGTGTTTCGGATATATTTTTCAGATTTGAAAAATAAATTTCATATTTTTTGGATATATTTCTAAAAGAAAACTTAAAATTTAATAATAATACAATTTAAAACTATTATTAAACCATATTTTTAAATTATTCTTAAAAATTGATTCATATTTTTAATAAAACAAAATTCAATAAATCGAATAAATACGAATAAAATTATTTTTTACTTATTTTATTGAGACAAAAAAAACCTCGAAAATTATTTTCGAGGTTTTGTATTATTTTATTGAAATGATCTTCTTATTCTGCAATACTTGGAACTGAAACCAATTCGTTTGTATCAGCATCATAATCGATTTCATCAAAACTAAATCCAAACAACTGTAAGAATTCATCATGGTAACCTTTGATATCAGAAATTTCTTTGATGTTCTCAGAAGTTACAATTTTCCACAAATCATCTACTTCTTTTTGTACATCTTCGCGCATTTCCAAATCATCGATACGAATACGTCCATTTTCGTCCAAAGGAACTTCTCCGTTTGCAGTATACAAACGCTCTGCAAACAAACGTTGCATTTGCTCGATTGTTCCTTCGTGAATTCCTTTTGCTTTCATTACTTTATACAATAACGAAATATATAATGGCACAACTGGAATCGCAGAACTCGATTGTGTTACCAAAGCTTTGTTTACAGAAACGTAAGAAACACCATTCAAATCTGACAATAGTTCGTTGATAACTGGAACCGTTTTTTCTAAATCATTTTTAGCCATACCAATCGATCCATCTTTGTAGATTCTATGAGTCAATTCTGGCCCGATGTAAGAATAAGCAACAGTTTTTACACCTTCAGCTAAAACACCAGCAGCTTTCAAATCTTCCATCCAAAATTTCCAATCTTCACCTCCCATTACAGCAATTGTATTATCAATTTCTTCTTGAGATTCAATCGGATCAATTGTAATATCTGTAACTTCTGCTGTATGAAAATCTACTGTTTTATTTGTAAATGGTTCACCAATTGGTTTAAGAACTGACGAATACGCAACACCTGTTTTTGGGTGTGTACGACGTGGCGAAGCTAAACTGTAAACCACTAAATCTACTTGACCTAAATCTTGTTTGATTAAATCAATCGTTTGTTGTTTAATCTCATCAGAAAAAGCATCTCCATTAATACTTTTTGCATACAAACCAGCTTCTTGCGCTTCTTTTTCAAAAGCAGCTGTGTTGTACCAACCTGCAGTCCCCGGTTTTCTTGGCGCAGCAGGTTTTTCGAAGAAAACACCTATTGTTGCAGCATTATATCCGAAAGCAGCTGTAATACGAGATGACAGACCAAAACCTGTCGAAGCTCCAATTACCAATACTTTTTTTGGTCCTTCGGCTGAAATATTTTTTGATTTTACGTACTCAATTTGATTGTGAACATTTTTTGCAGTTCCCTCAGGATGAGTCGTAATGCAAATAAAACCTCTTGTTCTTGGTTGAATAATCATTATACTTAATTTAGTCGCATAAATTTATAAAATAAATTCTATATAACGAAACGATCTTTTTGTACATAAAATCATTCTATTTTTGATAAAATTAATAGGAATACTGATTTCGTTTTACTATATTTACAATTACTCAAAACCTACTTACCTATGAAAGATATTCACATAGGCTCTTTAATCAAAAAAAGAGTCGACGAACTTGGAATTGATATATCCCGTATCAAAAGTTTCTTCAAAACTTATTCTGAAAAAGAAATTAATGCTCAATATTTAAGTAAAAGTATACAAACAGACGATTTATTAAAATGGTCGAAGTTGTTGGAATATGATTTTTTTAGAATTTATACGCAACACATTATTTTATTTGCTCCTGTTGGAAAAAACGCCTCAAATTCAACATCCCCTAAAAGCTCTGTTTTACCAAATTATCGCAAAAGTGTGTATACAAAAGAGATTATAGATTTTGTATTGAATTTATACACTGAAGAAAAAAAGAAAATTCAAGAAATTTCGAATGAATACAATATCCCTAAAAATACCATTCATAATTGGATAAAAAAATACCTACCACAAAATTAAATCTTACTCATTATGGAAAAACCAAACTACCAAAAAATCTATCAAGACATTATCAAACGTAATTTTCCTGAAAAAACTGAACAGACAAAAAAATTGTTAAAAAAGAATATGAATGTCTTGGATGTTATAAAAGTTTCAGAAATCTTAAATGCTAACAAAACAGCCGAAAATCAAAAGCATAAATCTTATGATTTGAATTCTGTTTTAGAAATTTTAAAATTTCAGCAAAAAAATAATTATACCAATACGTATACTGCTGATAAATTTAAAATCAGTCGAAACACTGTAGCTAAATGGCGCAAAATATATGGGTATTAAAAAACGGTTTCAAAAAGAAACCGTTTTTTTATTTATCTATTATTTTTATCCTCTTTTATTACTTTATGTACCGCTAAAGTTGCAAACGGAATAAATGCGTACATCACATAAATGATAAAGTCTTCGTCGTCCCATTTATATATTCTTCTGACTCTAAAAAGTAAAATCAAGTAAGCTGTAAACCAAAAACCGTGAAAACAACCAGCAAATGGCATTGGCAACACATAACCGAATTGATATTTTATTGGCATTGCGACCAAAAATAAGAGCGTACAACTTATCGTTTCCCACACACATGATGTGCTAAACCATTTTTTTAACTTTTCGTCAGATACGTTTAACATTTTGCAAATTTAATCGTTTATTGATAGTAGAGGTATGATAATCATTAGTTAAAAAGTTTATTTTTACTCAATTATTGAAATAACTATTAATATTTATGATAATTAAACGTTATAACTATTAATATTTATGATAATTAAACGTTATAATTATTATTATTTATGATAATTACACATAACAATTATCAATATTATTTATTAAATTTGTGAAAATCCAAAACCTCATAATTAATGCATGTAGATAATTTTCTTTCAAAAAAATTCAATTTAGCTTTACCATATTGGACAATCATCTGTCCCATTCTTGCCATATTTTCACTAACTATAGCCGAAGGATTTAAAGGTCAGATGTGGTTTTCTGGAGTCTTAGGAATCATTTTAATTTCAGCCGTTTTATCAGCTGTACATCACGCAGAAGTTGTAGCGCATAAAGTTGGAGAACCTTTCGGAACCATTATATTGGCTTTAGCTATTACAGTTATAGAAGTTTCGCTAATTGTTTCATTAATGATGTCAGAACCTACCGGCTTCCCTTCTGTTTTGGCAAGAGATACCGTTTTTGCTGCTGTAATGATTATTCTTACCGGAATTATCGGAATCTGTTTATTGGCTGGAGGAGTTCGTTATAGAGAACAAAATTTCATCAAACAAGGTGTTTCAACTGCTTTAATTACTTTAGTTGCAATATCTATATTAACCTTAGTTTTACCTAATTTTTTAACTTCAGAAAAAGGAGGAGAATTTTCGACAAGTCAATTAATTTTTGTCGCAATTATTTCGTTGATTTTATATGGCGGATTTATTTCTGTTCAAACCATTCGTCACCGCGATTATTTCTTACCACAAAGTAGCAAAGATAATGTGACATCAGAATTGCATGTAGAAAAACCAAATTTACTTACAACAATTTCTAGTTTGGTTTTATTATTAGTTGCTTTGTGTGCAGTTGTTTTGTTATCAAAAAAATTATCGCCAACCATCGAAACAATTGTGATGGATTTAGGCGCTCCAAAATCATTAGTGGGAATTATAATTGCCGGAGTTATCTTATTACCAGAAGGTTTAGCCGCATATAAAGCAGCAAAACAAGACCGTTTACAAACAAGTCTTAACTTGGCTTTAGGTTCGGCCTTAGCATCAATTGGTTTAACAATTCCTGCCGTAGCAATTGTTTGTTATTTCACAGGATTAGAAGTCACATTAGGAATAGATGCAAAGTCATCTATCTTATTAGTGTTATCCTTGTTCACCGTTTATTTATCATTAAATTCTGGTCGAACAAATATTCAGCAAGGAATTGTTTTATTAACACTTTTTGCCACATATTTATTTACAACAATAGTTCCTTAAAGGAAATTTGAAGACATAAAAAAAAACGACTCAAAANNTTTTGAGTCGTTTTTTTTTATTATTTTGGTAAAGAAACCATATTCGAATCTAATTTTTGATCTTTTTCTAAGAATATTTTTCCTCTCAAAATACTTTGAATTGTATTGATTAATTCTTTCTCGAAAGAATCTCTTAATTGAGATTGATGAAAAATCAACGAAACTTCGCGCGTTGGAACTGGCGACTCAAAGTTTTTGACAAATTTCTTATATTCTTGAGGTAAATCATCTGCAACCAAAGCAGGCAACAAAGTCATTCCGTATCCATCGTTTGCTAATTTAACTAAAGCTTCAAAACTTCCTGAATCTAACTTAATCGGACGATTTTTCAGATTAGAAGTATCACATAAAGCCAACACATTATTTCTGAAACAATGTCCTTCTTGCAAGATTAATAAATCAGAAGTGTTTAAATCATCTTCATTAATTTTATCTTTGTCAGATAATCGATGTCCGTTTGGCACATAAGCCACCAATGGCTCATAATAAAGCGGTTTTTCGATAATTTGATCCTCGAAAAGTGGCGAAACCACAATTCCAAAATCCAACGAACCATCTTTTATTCCTTTTATAATTTTATCCGTTTGCAATTCTTTGATAATAAGATTTGATTTCGGATTATTTTTCTGAAATGTTTTATAAAATAATGGTACCAAAGAAGGTAAAACAGTAGGAATAACACCAATAATGAAATCACCTTCTAATAAACCTTTTTCTTCGTTTACCAAGTGTTTCATTCGGTTAGCTTCCATTAAAATTGTTTTTGCTTGCGCAACAATTTTCTCTCCAATTTGAGTGATTTTGATTGGATGCGATGTTCTATCGAAAATATCAATATTCAATTCTTTTTCCAATTTCTGAATCTGCATACTCAATGTTGGTTGAGTTACAAAGGATTTATCAGCAGCAATTGTAAAGTTCTTATGCTCAGCCACTGCCAGCACATATTGTAATTGTACTAATGTCATATATAAAAATTGATATCTATAAATTTTTGTGATAAAGATATACATTATTATATTATCAATCTATATCATAAATCATAATTTAATCCATAAAAAAAGCTCGAATAAATTCGAGCTTATCATTAAATATAAATTTAATTATTTGTTTAATTGTTTCTGAATTTCAGCTGTCCAATCTTGTAATTTTTTAGCATCTTCTGGTTTCAAAGTTTGAGTAAAACCTTGTAATTCTTTTTGAAAATCTACTGATTGTTTTGTCAATTCAGCTAATTTATTTGCATCACCAGCAGTTGCAGCTAATTTCATATCAGCAGCCCATTTGTTGTATTTCCCAACAAATTCAGTAATTTTTGGATCAGAGAAAGTTGGTAAATCTTTTGCTACATCAGCAACTTTATCCATTGTCTCTTTTCCAGCTTCTACTTGCTCTTCTACTGTATTTGCTACATTTTCTTGCGTACTTTCTACTTTTGCATCTACTTTTTCTTTTTCAGATTTACAAGAAGATAAAGAAACTACACCTAATACTGCAGCAGCTAAAAATAATTTTTTCATTTTTAATTAGAGTTTTAAAGTTAATATTATTGATTGTTCAAGTTAAACAAATCTAACGATTTATTTCTGTTAAATTTTTAATTTTCTTTCGAGAATTGGACTTCATATAAATTGGCATAATAACCTTTCTGACCCAACAATTCGCTGTGTGTACCTTGTTCAACAATCATTCCATTATCCATCACAATAATTTTATCTGCATTTTGAATCGTTGCCAAACGATGTGCAATAATGATAGAAGTTCTGCCTTGCGTTAGCTTATCCGTTGCTTTTTGTATCAATTCTTCCGACTCTGTATCAATAGAAGAAGTTGCCTCGTCCAACACCAAAATCTCTGGATTATAAATATATGCTCTCAAAAACGAAATCAATTGACGCTGACCTACAGAAAGTGTCGAACCACGCTCGCTTACCTCGCTGTAATAACCTTTTGGTAACGACATAATAAAATTATCAATTCCAATAATTTTCGCAGCATTTTGGACTTCTTCCAACGAAATATCTTTATTACCTAAAACAATATTGTCATAAATCGTTGTATTAAACAAGAAAACATCCTGCAAAACAACTGCAACGTGTTGACGTAAATTCTTCAATTCCATATCATGAATATTTACATCATCTATTTTAATTGTTCCAGAATCGATGTCATAAAAACGACTCAATAAATTAATAATTGTGGATTTTCCTGCTCCTGTCGCACCTACAATTGCAATTTTTTCACCTGGTTTAGTCGAAAAAGAAATTCCTTTCAATACTAAATTATTCGGAACATAAGAAAACTTCACATTTTCAAAATCGATTTTACCTTTCACATGATCCAATTTTATTGTTCCATTATCTGGCAACGTTTGATCATCATCAATAATTTTGAACACACGATCTGCTCCTACCAAACCACGCTGAATGGTATTGAAACGCTCTGCAATTGCACGCATAGGCGCAGTTAACAACGTAACATATTGCGTAAAAGCAATCAAATCTCCGACAGAAACATCTCCATAAACAGCAGTTCTAAGCCCTCCAAACCAGATCAAACTTCCCGTCGCTAAAGCCGAAATAATATCGACAACAGGAAACATTAAAGAAAAATAGAAAACTGTTTTTAGATAGTTTTTCTTTAAATCATTATTAATCGAAACGAATTTGTCATATTCTGCTTGCTGACGATTAAAAACCTGAATAATATTCATTCCAGTTAATCGTTCTTGCACAAACGTATTCAACTTCGCCACAATTGTACGTTCTTCTTGATAAACATTTTTCAATGCTTTTTGGAATAGTCGTGTAATAATCATCATCAACGGAAGAATCACAATCACAACTGTTGCCAAAACCCAGTTCATCCAATACATCACAAAAACGATGAAAACGATTTTCAATACATCGCCTAACATCACTAAAATTCCGTCGTTGAAAACCTCTGCAATCGTTTCAATATCAGAAACTGAACGCGTCACCAAAACGCCATTTGGCGTTTTATCGAAATAACCAAGCTTGAATTTGATCAAATGATTATACAAACGAACGCGCAACAAACGGATAACTCGCTGTGCAACAACATTCGCTAAATAAACCATAAAAAAAGACAAAATTCCTTCGAAAACTAATACCAAAGATAGTTTCACGATTTGCATTTGAAGCCCTGGTAAATCTTTTGTCTGAATATAATCATCGATGATATTCCCCGTTAAATACGGACGATAAACAGAAAAACACGCACTAAAAACCGCTACAAAAACCACCGACCAAAACATAACTTTGCTTTGCGCCCCGATTTGTAAAACACGTTTTAATCCATTAAAATCAAACGATGTATTTTCGTTATTTGAACTCATTTTTAAATAATTCTTTTGGATATTGAACATCTACCAAATACAATCCTTGCGCTGGCGCCGAAGCTCCTGCCGAAGAACGTTGTTTTTGTTCAATAATTTCTTCAAAATCATGGATAGAAATTCTTCCTAATCCAACCTCAACCAATGTTCCAACAATTGCGCGCACCATATTTCGCAAAAAACGATCGGCTGTGATTTGAAAAATCAATTGTCCGTTTTCATTTTTGCGCCAAAACGCCTCTCTTACATCGCAAATATTTGTTTTCACATCGGTATGTAATTTAGCAAAACTTCCGAAATCTCCTTGTTTAATTAACAATTTTGCTGCTTCATTCATTTTTTCAATATTCAATTCTCTGTTAAAAATCCAAGCGCTATCAAACGCAAAAGGATCTTTGAAAGGTGAAATAAAATAATTGTACGAACGCGAAGTCGCATCAAAACGCGCATGCGCTTCATCATCCATCAAAAATAAACGATAAGCAGCGATGTCTTTTGGTAAAAAAGAATTTAATTTTTTGATTAAATCAACCGATAATTCATCTTCATAATCAAAATGAATAAACATCTTTTTCGCATGAACACCAGAATCTGTGCGCCCTGCACCGACAATCGAAATTTCTTTTCTTAAGATTTTAGACAATCTATCTTCAATAACTTCTTGAACCGAAATTTGATTGGGTTGAATTTGATAACCAAAATAATTTTTTCCGTTGTATGCTAATTCTAAAAAATATCGCAATTGTTGTAAATTTGAGCAACAAAAATACAACCTTTTGAAGAAAATTCTTTTACTTTCGGACACGCATTCTTATATCGACGATAGAATTTTGGAATATGCGCAACAAGCAGACGAAATTTGGCATGCTGGCGATATTGGCGATATTTCTGTAACCGATAAATTAGCTGAAATAAAACCTTTGCGTGCTGTTTATGGAAATATTGATGATAATAAAGCGCGCGCTGAATTTCCGCTCAACAACAGATTTACGTTAGAAGGTGTTGACGTTTGGATTACGCATATTGGCGGTTATCCAGGAAAATATAATCCTGCAATTCGAAAAGAAATCACAGAAAATCCTCCGAAATTATTTATTTGTGGACATTCACACATTCTAAAAGTGATGCCTGATAAGCAATTGGGTTTAATTCATATGAATCCAGGCGCTGTTGGTAAACACGGTTTTCAGAAAGTTCGTACGATGTTACGTTTTGAATTAAACGAAGGAAAAATTGAAAATTTAGAAGTAATTGAATTTAAGAAATGATTTTCGAATCTCGAAGTGCGAGATTCGAAGTTCGCATTTCGAGTTTCGAACTTCTAACCTCGCTTTATTTCGCTAACTTGAATTCTTTCAGAATTGTAATAAACTTCGGATTAGTGATATATTCTCTAAATTCGTGTGAATTTTGTCCTGAAAAATCAGTTTCTTCTAAGAAAGTATAATTTTTAGAAAGTTCATCAAACAAATCTTTTTTATAACCAAAATCTGTCGCAATCAAACTTCGAGATAAAAATCCAATCTTTCCTTTCCCTAATACATAATCCGTATCATTTATCGTGATATGCATGCGTTTTAACTGAGGTGTAAACGTTTTTAATTGATTATTATCCAACGTAAAATCAATTTTTCCAATTGCAGGCGCCAACATAATACTATAAATTTTGTTATTATTTTCTAACAAAGTTTCTGCATTCGTAAAATCGACATGATGCGCATTTTCAGCACGTTTTATCTCACTTTCACGCAACGAAGGATTCACCAATGAACTCAAAACAACCGATGCGCCACGACTATGCGAAATCAAATAAACATCTTTGTTATGAATGACATTCAAAATTCTACGAAGTCCAAAAACGCCCGCCATTTGGCTATTTGTCGTTGCACTTACCCAAACTTTTGCCGCTCCAAAAAGACTTTCGTTCACCAATCCATCCCAATAAAAATTAATTACCTCATCATTCGAAGAATTAATATTCATATAGGTTTTGGCTTTGTTGTAATTTTTCAAGCTAAACAGATAATCATTGTCAATTCCATGCACAAAAATGATGACACGTTTCTTATTTTTAACTCTTTTTTCAATATTTTTCAAACGCAAACTTTCATAGGAAGTTAATTGATTTTGGAAGTTACTTTCAGTCGCAATTTTCATCAACGAATAATCTCTACGACTTGCATTTTTAGGAGGTTTACCATACGATTTCAACCAATTATCTGGGTAAAAATTTCCGTTTTGATCCACAAAAGAACTTGTTGTATTCGGTTGAATAAAATTATTTGGATTCTGAGAAGTTGGCACATTATGTATTGCTGCACATGACGTTAAAAAACTAATCACGAAGACATAAAACAAGTTTTTCATATGATAAAAATTGGTATGCGAAGTAACTACAATTTTCTTTATTTCGCAATAGATTTTGTACCTTCAACAATAAGTTTAACAAGGTTTTAAGTGAAATATACGATCAAACAAATTTTAGCCGAAACAAATCATCGTGCTTGGCAATATCCTTCAAAATCGTGGAAATATTATCAAGAATGGAACAAAGCTTTATTTTTTCATTACAAAATTGACAAAGAAATTTTGAGAGAATTCGTTCCAAAAGATTTAGAAATTGATGAAATAAATGATTATGCTTGGGTTTCGCTTGTCGCCTTTACAATGGAAAAAATTCGACCTCGATTTTTACCTGCATTCTCTCCTATTTCTGATTTTGACGAAATTAATTTGAGAACCTATGTCACAAAAGATGGTAAATCTGGTGTTTATTTTTTATCGATTGAAGCTGGAAAATTATTTTCTGCAATTTTAGCTAAATCATTATCAGGTTTACCATACGAAAAATCAAATATCAATAGAACAGAAAATTCTTATCAAGCCAATCATCCCGAACGAAATTTCTCTTTATTAGCGGATTTTCATGTTGGAATGCAAGTTAAACACAAAACTGAATTGGATTTATTTTTGACTGAACGATATTGTTTGTATCTGGAAGATCACAATCAATTGTTTCGTTATGAAATTCAACATTTACCATGGAAAATCAATCAACTTGAATTAGATTTTTTAACGATTGATTATCAACTTCAAGATTTAAATATCCATTCGAGACCAGATTTAGTGCATTATTCAGAAGGTGTGCAAGTTGTCGCTTGGGAGAAAGAAAGAGTTTAACAATTAAATTTTCTTCTTCAACAAATGTTGCATTCCATTGAACCATTCCCGTTGAGAACCATCATCTATATAACCGACTTTTAGATACAAATCATATGCTGATTTATTTTTGAAATTAACCGCCAAAACTAATTCATCAATTGTAGGAAAATTATCTTTTACAAAATCATCCATCAAATTCATCGAAATTTTTCCGTATCCCTTTCCTTGAAATTCTGGATTTATCGATAAAGAACGCAACAACAACGAATTCGTATTATTCGTCATCTCCAATTTATCGTCACCATAATCTAACACAAAAAAACCAATTGGCACTTCATCTAACAAAATTGTAATTGGTTTTGCATGTCCATCTGTGCGTAATTTCAAACGCTCAAAAGTCTCGCTGGGCAAAGCCGTAAAAGGAATTTGGTCTTCTGGCAAATTGTATAACAAAGCATCGTGATGTTTGGTTTCTGTATGTTTGAGTTGAATTGTCGACATGCTAATTATTTTAATTAAAATTAATCAAAACATTCTAAATCTTATATAAAAACAACAAGGTTTATCTATTAAATTTTAACGAATTATCAATAAAAATTTAAAATCATTCTAACTAAAATACTTTTTAAATTGTAGATAATTTCAATCTAAAATCTACAATTATGGATAATCAAAATAAGTTAAATATTCAAATCGGGACAACTCAAAATACAGATGGTATCTATGTAGAAGTCACAGAAAATGGACCTTATATCTTGCACGGAAAACCTAAAATTGTTCAGCAATTTATCGTTCCAAATCAGCAAGGAACTTCTGTTAATTACAAACAAGGGGAAGAATTTGAAGCAAAGGATGCAACTTATCTTTGTCGTTGTGGATTATCCCAACACAAACCTTATTGTGATGGTTCGCATAAAAAAGCAGCAGAAAATGGTGTTGATTTAACTGAAAGAGCAACTTTTAATCCTGAATTATTAACTGCAGAAGTTATAGAAGGACCTGTTGTTTCGCTCACTGATGACGAAAAATTATGTGCTTTTGCTCGATTTTGTGACAATGGAAAACGTATTTGGAACCAAGTCCAAGATTCCACACAAAACTCTGTTGATTTGAGTGTTGAAATGGCACATCATTGTCCTTCTGGACGGTTGATTGTTTGGGATGAAAATAATCAACCAATCGAAGATGATAACACCTCAGCTTCTGTTGGAATTATTGAAGATGTTGCGAATGATTTGAGTGGTCCTTATGCATTATGGGGAGGAATTCCGCTAAAAAGTGCGAATGGCGAATATTACGAAGTGCGAAATCGACAAACAATTTGCCGTTGTGGACAATCTTCTAATAAGCCTTTTTGTGATGGTACACATGCTTCGATGAGATTTCAAGATGGTTTACCTAAGCAACCAAAAGCAGACGGGAAAGTTTTTTAATAAAATTATATTAACATAAAACGCTCAAGAAAATCCTGAGCGTTTTTTATTGATTTATATTTATTTTAATCTTCAAACTTCCATTTTACAAAAGCTTCTATCGCTTCGTAATCTGCAAGTCCTAATTTATTGTATAATCCAGCTGTTTCACTTGTACGATCTTCGGCACGAACCCAAAATTCACGCGGATCATCTCCCGGATAAACAGGAACATCTTTTTGCGATTGATGTTTAAAAATTGCCAAACGCTTGCGTTTTACCTCTTGCGGAGAAAGCGGAACTGCCATTTCTATTTCATGAATTGGGAATTCATGCCACGCACCACGATACAACCACAACCAACAATCTTTTGTCCATTCATCTGTTTTACGTAAACGCGTCAAAGCTTCGAATAAAACATCAAAACAAACTTTATGTGTACCATGTGGATCAGCAAAATCACCCGCCGCAAAAACTTGTTGTGGTTTTACTTGACGTAATAATTCCATTGTTTGCTGAATATCATCTTCAAACGAAATATTTTTTTCAAATTTACTTCTATCATAAAAAGGTAAATCTTGGAAATGAATATTTTCATCTTTCAATCCTACAAAACGTGCACCTGCAATAGCTTCACCTTTACGAATAAGTGCTTTTATTCTACGAATAAGTTCTGGATCAATTTCGTTTGGTTTCTTATTCTTAAAAAATTCTCGCGCTTCTTCGTATGTTTTTTTTGTAACAGTATTACTTTCATCAATCGCTCCAGCATAATCTTGCACAAATTCTAAATAACGCAATACATCATCATCCCAAACCGCTGTATTTCCAGAAGTTTGATATGCCACGTGTACATTATGACCTTGATCTGCTAAACGAATAAATGTTCCTCCCATTGAAATTACATCATCATCGGGATGAGGCGAAAACAAAATCACATCTTTCTTCGCTGGCTCTGCACGTTCTGGTCTATTTGTATCATCTACATTCGGTTTTCCACCAGGCCAACCTGTAATCGTACGTTGTAAATCGTTAAAGATTCTGATATTAATATTATATGCAGGACCTTGTTCTGTAACCAAATCAGCCATACCATTATTGTTATAATCATCATCCGTTAACTTCAAAATTGCTTTATTCAGTTTTAATGACAACCAAACCACTGCTTTTTTCGTTAAAATAGCATCCCAATTCACTTCGTGAGTTAACCAAGACGTATCAAAACGAGTTAATAAAGAAGCTGCGTCTTCGTCTACAACAAATTCTACATTTTCTGATAATTGAAGATAAGTTGCTGGAATTTCTGGAGAAATTTCTTCTTCGACTGCTTTTTTAAGAATCTCAGCTTTCTTCTCATTCCAAGCCATTAAAATAATTTCTTTGGCTTTGAAAATTGTTCCAACTCCCATTGTAATGGCTTTTGTTGGTACATTTTCTTTTCCTCCAAAATCACGCGAAGCATCACGACGAGTTAAATCATCTAAAATAACCATTCGTGTTGCTGAGTTAGGTGCAGAACCTGGTTCATTAAAACCAATATGTCCAGTACGACCAATACCTAAAATCTGTATATCTAAGCCTCCAAAATCAGAGATTTTTTGCTCATAAGCTTCACAAAAAGCCTGAACTTCCGAAACTTCTAATGTTCCGTCTGGAATGTTAATATTATCTTTTGGAATGTCAATATGATCAAATAAATTTTTGTTCATAAATGTAACATAACTCTGTTCAGCAGTAGGTTGCATTGGATAATACTCGTCCAAATTAAATGTAACAACATTCTGAAAACTTAAACCTTCTTCTTTATGCAAACGTACCAATTCCTTGTAAACACCAATCGGAGTTGCACCTGTAGCCAAACCTAAAACTGCCGTTTCATTGTTTGATTGTTTTTCTTTGATAATAGAAGCAATTCTTTGCGCGACTTGCAATGATGCGACTTGTTGATTTGGGTAGACTGTTACAGGAACTTTCTCAAAACGCGTTTCCTCTAAAAAGTTTAATCTCGCCATTTTTGTAGTTGATAAAATGTGTTAATAATGTTTTGAGACTTAAAAATAATCAAAGGAATTAATATAACGAAGTATTTTGATTAAAAATATTCTATTAAACCCTCTAATAATCAGCATTTAAATGATTATTCATAAAACGTTTTTCTATAAAATTATTAATAATAGAAAAATATTTTGGCTAAACTAAATTTGTTCTGATTTAAAAATTACAAACTAAAAAATACTTAGTTTAAAATTATTTTTCAAAAAAGCATAAAAAAACGCTCAAGAAAATCTTGAGCGTTTCAATATAATAATGATGTTTATATTTTTAATTATTAATTACACCAGAACCTAAAAGTTCGTCATCAACATACCACGCACAAAATTGACCTTCTGTAATCGCAGATTGAGGATTTTCAAATTCAACATACATTCCGTTTTCAGCTTTGTGTAAAATTGCTTTTTGCAAAGGTTGACGGTAACGAATACGCGCCATCACTTCCATTGTATCGTCTGTTTTTAAAGTTAAATCTTCGCGAACCCAATGTACCTCCTCCTCTTTTATAAACAATGCTTTCTTCAATAAACCTGAATGATCAGCGCCTTGACCAGTGTAAATAACATTTGTCTCTACATCTGTATCAATAATAAACAAAGGTTCTACTTTTCCTCCAACTCCCAACCCTTTGCGTTGACCGCGAGTGAAATAATGCGCACCTTGATGTTTACCTACAATTTCTCCGTCTTCTTGTTTGTATGAGAAACCTTTTGCTTCGAAATCTAATGCTTCGTATTTATTTGCAAAAGTTGGAATTTCTCTTTTATATCCGTTCCAATCTTTGGCTATTTCTACAATTACACCTTCTTTTGGTTTTAATTGTTGTTGCAAAAATTCGGGTAAACTAACTTTTCCAATAAAACATAAACCTTGCGAATCTTTCTTATTCGCTGTAACCAAGCCTTGCTCTTGCGCAATTCTTCTTACTTCTGGTTTTTCTATATCTCCAATTGGGAATAATGCTTTGCTTAATTGATCTTGCGACAATTGACACAAGAAATACGATTGATCTTTATTGTTATCATTACCTTTTAACAATTGAAAAATCTCTTTTCCATTTTCATCAATTGTAGAAGTTTTTCGTGCATAATGTCCTGTTGCAACGTAATCTGCTCCAAGTTCTAAAGCTGTTTTCAAAAACAAATCGAACTTAATTTCTCGGTTACACAACACATCAGGATTTGGTGTTCTTCCTTGCTCGTATTCATTGAACATATAATCTACAATACGTTCCTTGTACGAATCAGACATATCAATTACCTGAAAAGGAATATCTAATTTTTTAGCTACCAACAAAGCGTCTGCACTATCTTCTATCCATGGGCATTCATCTTCCAACGTTACCGATGCATCGTTCCAATTACGCATAAATAATCCGATCACATCATAACCTTGCTCTTTTAGCAAATAGGCTGTAACACTTGAATCTACTCCTCCAGAAAGTCCTACAACAACTCTTTTCATCTTAAAAAATTTCAGTCTACAAAGTTATAAAATAATATTCGACGAATGATTATCCTACATCAATCTATTTTTTGAATGATTTTGGCTGAAAAAATAAGATAAAAATAAGCGTACAAATTCCTGTTAAAAATGGATAATATAAATTAGATAAAACATCTACAGAAGAAACTTTTGTTGCACTTGAAATTGTATTTGCAGCAGCAACAGCTGCTAAAACTTGTGCGCCATAAGGTAAAATCCCTTGTACAAAACATGAAACTGTATCCAAAATACTCGCCACACGTCTACCTTCTAAATCGTGATGATCAGAAATGTCTTTTGCGATTTTACCACAAATCAAAATTGTAATCGTGTTATTTGCCAAACAAGCATTTGCTAAAGCCGTAAGCGACGCAATACTCATCTCAGCTTGACGTTTAGTTTTGATATTTTTGGTTAGATGATAAATGATAAAATCTAATCCACCATTTAGACGAATAATTCCGACAATTCCGCCAATGATTAAACAAATAATACTCAACTCAAACATTCCTTTGAAACCTTCATTAATAGAAGAAACTAAGTCTAGTAAAGGTACACCTGAATAGAACAAACCAATTCCAAGAAATGATAGAATTCCTACAATTAAAGCCCAAATCACATTGATTCCAGACATTGCAAGTCCAAAAACTAATAGATAAGGTAAGATTAAAATCAAGTCAAAATCTAACTGTTTTCCTTGAAAATTGGTTGTGTCAAAATGTTGAGAAAGTGAAAAATATATAATCGTCGAAACAATAGCTGCTGGAACTACTATTCGAAAATTAGTTTTAAATTTAGATTTCATACTAACTTCTTGCGTGCGTGTTGCAGCAATTGTTGTATCAGAAATAAATGATAAATTATCGCCAAACATTGCTCCACCAACCACTGCGCCTAACAAAATTGGCATAGAACCTGGAATCATTTTATCCATTTGTACTGCAATCGGCGCAACGGTTACAATTGTTCCAACCGATGTGCCCAAAGCCGTCGATATAAAGCAAGACAACAAAAAGAATCCTGCTACAATAAAGGAAGCTGGAAGGTAATTCAAGAATAAATTAACTGTTGATTCTACAGCACCAATTGTAGACCCTAAACTTCCAAACGCTCCAGCGAGAAGAAAAATTAAAATCATCAACATAATGGTTTCTTCACCTGCATTCTTACAAAAAGCTTCGGCTTTCGTATGAAATGAAACCTTAGGGAATTGAACAAATGCAATTACGAGCGCCAACATGAAAACAACCAATGCTGGAACGGAGTAAAAATCGTTTAGATAAATAGATGCCGAAAAATAGACAAGTATGAAAATGATTAAAGGCAATAAAGCCCAAAAATTTCCTTTTTTTATGATCATATTACTAAAAATTCAGAAAAATATTCTGCAAATATCTATCGAAATTTTAAAACATGAAAATCAAATATTTATTGATTTATAAGTTTTTAGGACAGTAGAATAAAAAAAGGAACATCTTTCGATAGACATTCCTTCATTTAGAAAATTTTTCTAAAAACTGTATTTTTATTTCGCAATTAATTTATTTGTTTGTGTAATTGCGCGCTCATTTTTTTCAAGAATCCAAGCCTGACCTTTTATTTTTCGCATAATATTATCATACGTACGCATCAAAAAAACATTATAAATAGCTTCTGATAAATGCTTTGGTTTATGTGCTAACGAACGCAAACTCATCGAAAAACCTGGCGTCAAATATTTCATGTAATGCCACCAACCTTCTGGCATATAAAGCATTTCTCCGTGTTTTAAATCAGCAACCATAGGATTGATATTTTTCAACGCTGGCCATTTATCAAAATCTGGATTATCAAAGTCAATATCTTCTCTACAAATTACCGAATGCGGAATTTTGTACATGTATTTCGAATCCTCTGGCGGAACAATAATACAACGTTTTTTTCCTGCAAAATGAAAATGCAAAATGTTCGCTAAATCGATATCATAATGCATAAAAACATTCGATCCTTCACCTCCAAAAAATAACATTGGCATCGATTTGAAAAGATTCAAACCCAAATCTGGCATTTTATAATCTTGTTGCAATTGCGGAACTTGACTCATCAAATTATACAAAAATATACGCAAATCTGTCGGTTCACTTTGCAACAAATCCACATATTCAGACATTTTCATCTTTGCAACTGGTTCATTTACTTTCTTCGTATAATCAACCGGATCATTATTATATAAAGGGACAACCTTGTCGCCAGCAACTTGTTTTATATACTCAAAATTCCACTTTTCGTACGCAGGCCAATCCTCTGTAATTCGCTCTACTACAACTGGTTTTTGAGGTTTAACGTAATATTTCTGAAAATCTTTTGCAGAAATACTTTCTACTCTTTCAACTTCTGTGAAATTAAAATTCATCTTTTATGTAAAATAAAGTGCAAATTTACTTAACTTTTTTGTTAAATCTGAACGATGCAATTATTAAACCAATCTTTTTTAGATATGATTGAATAATTATTTCTGATTTGATAATTTATTAAATATACATTAAACTTTACAATAACTGATGATAGAAAACACATCAATTCTTTCATTATCTTTACATTGAATTTTTAAAATTGATTCGTTGAACGCAAAAAATCTATTTTTTCCCATCTTTTTTATTCTACTGAATACATTTTGTTGTGCACAGCAAATTTTTCCGTATTTGGAACTTAAAAATGAGGAAGATTTTGAAAAAATAGAAGCAATTTCTCTCGAAAACAACTACAAATTTCATCATTTATTGGGAAATTTGAGTCATAATTTTACCTTTCAGAACAATTCTTCGGAAGATATTTTGGCTAAATTTATTTATCCTTATCAAGCTTCTCAAAATGTCTACGAATTAAAAGCTTTTGTTAATGATAAAGTTTTCGAAATTCAATCCAAATCAATTGTAGATATTCGAAAAGAGTTAAAAAATATTGACGCTTCAACTATTTTTAAAAATCAACAAAACAATCAAGTTTTACAGTTAGATTTAGGAAAAATACCTGCTAATGCCACACTAAAAATTCAGTTAAAAGTTTCGAAAATTGTAGAAGAAAATAGTTTGAATTATCAAGTTTCGTTTCCAGAATTTATCGTCAAACGAACAGAATCTTTTACGCAAATTCATCGTTGGAACAATCAATTGAATGGTTTTCCGAAAAACATAAATTCTAACATTCATCTTTCTGGAAATTTTCCAATTTCAAAAATTGTTTCTGATTTAAATTTTTCAAAGGAAAATGATCGAAATTATGTTTCAAAAAATTCGGATAAAAAGATTCCAACTCTTCAATATGCTTATACAAAAAATGAACTACAAACCGGAATTGAAACATTTACCGAAAATGGTTGCGATTATATTTTAGGAACAATAAATCCTAGGAAAAGTAATTCAAATTTTAATGCCCCTCAAGAGTTTTTGTTTGTTTTAGATGCTTCTGGATCAATGATGAATCAACCAATTGAAACCATCAAAAAATTGATGAATCAAATTTTACCAAATTTAACCGAAACAGATAAATTTAATGTGCTAATTTATTCGACAAAAAATGAATTAGTTTTTAAAGAATCTCAATTTTCAACCAAAGAAAACATCAATTTAGCTTTAGAAAAAATTAATTCTTTGAATGGAACTGGCGAAAAATTATTGGACGAAGCAATAGAGCAAATTCAGAAAAATCCTTTTGATAAAAACTATAAACGAATCATCGCTATTATATCGGATGGAGCGATGAATTTGAATGAAACTATTTACAATTCACTTCGAAATTATGCAAAAGACACACAATTTATAACTTTAGGAATTGGAAAAGAATTGGATTATCAAACGATGAATTTTATTAGTTTGGCAACAGGAACGCTTCCTATTACGGTCAATGAACCAAAGGAATTGAATCAAAAAACAGTTCAATTTCAGCAAGCTGTTTTAAATTCTTCTATTTATCATCTTAAAGTTCAATCCTCCCAAATCAACCTCAACGAAACATTTCCGAAGAATTTCAATACGTATTTAGCTCAAAATTCGGTCAATTTTGTTTCACGAGATTGTAATCGTCGTTATCCAAAAAAAATCGAAATTATTGGTCACCAATCCAACCAAAATTTCACTCAAAACTTTGAGATTAAACAACCAAATCCAAGTGAATTTACAGAAGCAATTAAGTTTTATTGGGCAAAACAAAAGATCGATTATCTCTTAAAAGATGAAGAGCGTTGCGGTAAAATGTGCAAAAAAGATGGACGATATCGAAAAGAAATTGAGAAAATTGGAACTGAATTTAATATTTCAACACCTTATAATTTATTGATTCAAAAAGGAAATGTAGAAAATTACAACAATGATTATGATACAGATGGCGATGGCGTGATGGATATTGAGGATGAATGTCCTTATATAAAAGGAAATCGTTTTGGAAATGGTTGTCCTGAAAGTAATTTGAGTGATAAAATGATTGGAAATTATGTTCAAGATTATTCAAATTATTTGATGGAAACAGTCGAATTTGATTTTGATAAAGCTGAAATCAGAGCGATTGATTATCCAAAATTGAATGAAGTTGTTGCAATTATGAAACGAAATCCATCACATCATTTTATCATCGAAGGTCACACAGACGCAGTTGGAACTGAATCTTACAATTTCGATTTATCACAACGAAGAGCAAATGCTGTATTGAATTATTTGGCAGAAAAAGGTCTGAATAAAAATCGTTTTTCAATTTCTGCCAAAGGTTTTTCGGATTTGAAATACAAAGAATGTAATCCTGCCACAAATTGTATTGATTGGAAAAATTTTGAGAATAGACGAGTGAGGTTTAAAATTAATTAAGAATTATAAATAATGAGTTATTAATCATACTTGGATTTCATTCATATTTATATAAAACAAAAAAACCTCGAATAAATTCGAGGTTTTGTATCTTATATAATTATTAGCTTATGAAATTCTTTCGATCAAAGCCATGTAAAATCCATCATAATTAGTTTGAGATGGATAATGCATTTTATCTGAAACCATTTTATAATTTGGATGATTTTTCAAGAATTTTTCTACTTGTTGCTCATTTTCTTGTGGTAAAATAGAACAAGTTGCATAAACCATCATTCCACCAACTTTAATAATTTTAGAATAATCAGCTAAGATTTTTTCTTGCGTTGCTAAAATTTCGTCAATAAATTCTGGTCTTAATTTCCATTTTGCATCAGGATTACGTTTCAAAACTCCCATTCCAGAACAAGGCGCATCTATCAACAATCGATCAGCAGAGTTCTCCATACGCTTGATTGTTTTTGCTTCAATTACCTTTGTTTGTACATTTTGCACATTGTTACGTTTTGCACGACGTTTCAATTCTTTCAATTTCCAATCGTACAAATCCATTGCAATAATTTGCCCTTTGTTTTCCATCAAAGCAGCTAAATGCAATGTTTTTCCTCCTGCACCAGCACAAGCATCTACCACACGCATTCCTGGTTGAACACGTAAATATGGCGCAATTAATTGTGATCCTGCATCTTGAACTTCGAACCAACCATTCTGAAATTCATCTGTACGAAAAATATTTGTTTTCTCTTCAAGCTCTAAAGCATCTTGATATTTCGATAAAACTTTCGTTTTTATTCTACGCTCTTTCAATGCTTTTTGCAATGTTTTACGATCTGTTTTCAATGAATTGACACGTAAAACTGTTGGCGCTTGCGAGTTCATTGCATGTACTTCATCTAACCAACGATTTCCCAAAGACTTCTCTCCTAACTCGAACATCCAATCTGGATACGATTCTGCAACCGCAACATTTTTAGACGAATTGTGATGTCTTTTCAAGACTTCTTTTGGATAGATTTTTTGAAATTCTTCCCATTTTGGTAACGTTTGTTCTGGATCTAAAGCAAACCAAGTTCCAACAAACTCCCAAATTGTATCAGGAGAAAGCGGACGGCTCATTGCACCTTCAACCAAACGTTTCCAACGAACTAAATCGTAAACCGTTTCGGCAATAAAAGCACGATCACGCGCTCCCCATTGCTTGTTCGATTTCAATGTTCGTTCAACTTCTTTATCTGCATATTTTCCTTCGAAGAAAATTTGTTGCAATGTGTCGGTAATTCCGACAAATAAATTTTTATATGGTAAAATCTTCATAACTCGGTGCAAATTTACAAAGACTTAAATGATTAGCGTAATTAATTTATAAGATTATACAACTTCGAAAAGATCTTTTATCTTTTGAGGAACCTCAACCACTTTATTTTGCTGATAATCGAAGGTTACAATTCCTGTTTTAGCTTTTACAATTAATTTATCTTTTGTAGAAATTTTATAGATGATATCAAAACTAACGCGCGAAAAGTCCTGCACACCAATTTCAATCAACAATTCATCTCCATAAAAAGCTTGATTTTTATATTCGATTGCAACATCACCCATTATCACACTTACACCTCCAAGATCTAATTCTGAATAGCCATAATGTTGAAAAAACTGAATTCGTGCTTCATGTATAATGGACAATACTTTATCGTTTGCTAAATGATTTCCATAATTGAGATCAGTTATGCGTACTGGTATTATTGTTGAAAATAAAAATTTGTCTGAAAAATCTAATTTTATACGAGCCATTCTGTAGATATATTTGCTCAAAGATAAGAAAGTTGTATAAAAAAAAAACGGGTTTAAGCTCCTCAGCTTAAACCCAATTGATTTTTAAAAAAAACTTACACTAGTAAGTATAAATTTAACATTAAAAAAAATCAATCTTACTCTCTACTACCTGAGGTCAAATTTAGAAATAATTTAATAAACTCCAAAACTTTTTAGAATTTTTTTATTATTTTTTTTTATTTGAAATAAGACTGATATAAAAAACTCTAAATATTAGATTAAATAAATAAAAAAAGTACTCTATTAAATACGACCTATATAAATAAAACATGCTATTTTTTATGTTTGTGAAAAATAGTAATTTGCAAGACCAAACTTTTAACATGAATTTGATTCAATACATTCATCAACATCTTAATTCTATTTCAGAAAAATCAATCAACAATACAGTAAATTGTTTGAATGAGGATAACACCATACCCTTTATTGCAAGATATAGAAAAGAGGTCACAGGAAATCTTGATGAGGTTCAAATTTCTGCTATAAAAAAACTGCAAAATCAGTACAATGAAATTGTTTCTCGAAAAGAATTTATTTTAAAAACATTAGAAGAACAAAATCAATTGAATAATGAATTACAACAACGTATTCAGAAAAGTTTTGATTTGGTTCAATTAGAGGATTTATATCTTCCTTATAAAAAGAAGAAAAAAACACGTGCGACCATTGCGAAAGAAAAAGGTTTAGAGCCTTTGGCGAAAATCATCATGAAACAAAATAATATTCCTGATTTAGATGATTTAGCAAAAAAATATCTGAATGAAGATGTGACAAGTATCGAAGATGCTTTTGCGGGTGTTCAAGATATTATTGCAGAATGGGTCAATGAAAATGAGTATGTGCGTCATCGATTACGAGACATTTTCAGAAAATCTGCTTTGATTGAAAGTAAATTGGTCAAATCTAAAATAGACGATGAAGATTCGGCTAAATATTCAAATTATTTTGAATATGAGGAACCATTGAAAAAAATTGCTTCACATCGATTATTAGCTATTTTACGTGGGGAAAATGAAAATTTCTTGAAAGTAAATGTATCAATTGATAAAAAAGAAGCTTTCAAATTTTTGGAGTATACGTTGATCAAATCTATTCAACCAGAAGTTTCTTGGGTTATTGAAGAAGCGATAAAAGATGCGTACAAACGACTTTTAGCTCCTTCAATCTCAAATGAAGTGTTGAAAGAGGCAAAACAAAAAGCAGATGAAACATCAATCAATGTTTTTTCGAAAAATTTAAATCAATTGCTTTTAGCACCTCCTTTGGGAGAAAAAAGAATTTTAGCAATAGATCCAGGTTACAAATCGGGATGTAAAGTTGTAGTGTTAGATGAACAAGGTGATTTGTTGCACAACGAAAACATCTATCCTCATGCGCCGCAAAATGAAAAAATACAAGCCATCAAAAAAATAAAATCGCTTGTCAATGCTTATAATGTTGATGCAATTTCGATAGGAAATGGAACTGCTTCTCGCGAGACAGAAAATTTGGTTCAGAACATTGCATTTGATCGTCCGCTAAAAGTTTTTGTTGTGAATGAAGCTGGAGCTTCGATTTATTCGGCTTCTAAAATTGCACGCGACGAATTTCCAGATAAAGATGTTACCGTTCGCGGTGCTGTTTCTATAGGTCGTCGTTTACAAGATCCTTTGGCAGAATTGGTAAAAATAGAGCCAAAATCGATTGGAGTTGGTCAGTATCAACATGATGTCGATCAAACTTTATTGAAAAATGAGTTGGATGATGTTGTTTCTTTCTGTGTGAATAAAGTTGGTGTAAATCTGAACACTGCAAGTAAACATTTGCTAAATTATGTCGCTGGAATTGGCGAAAAAATGGCTGAAAATATTGTAGAATATCGAAGCGAAAATGGTGCATTTAATTCGAGAAAAGAGTTACTAAAAGTTCCTCGTTTGGGCGAAAAAGCATTCTTGCAAGCTTCTGCTTTTTTACGAATTCCGAATGCAAAAAATCCGTTAGATAATTCTGCTGTCCACCCAGAATCGTATGCACTTGTAGAGAAAATGGCGAAAGATTTGAAAGTTGATTTGAAAGATTTGATTCAGAATAAAGAATTGATTAATCAACTTGATTTGACAAAATATATTACCGAAAAAGTAGGTTTACCAACTTTGGAAGATATTAAAAAGGAATTGGAAAAACCTGGTTTAGATCCGCGTTCTACAGCTAAAGTTTTTAGTTTTGACCAACGATTAAAGAAATTCGAAGATTTGCAATTGGGCATGAAAGTTCCTGGAATTATCAATAACATAACCAATTTTGGCTGTTTTGTAGATATAGGAATTAAAGAAAATGGTTTGATTCATATTTCTAAAATTTCGAATGAATTTATTTCAGATGTAAATTCAAAAGTACATTTGAGTCAACAAGTTGAAGTGACTGTAATTGGAATTGATACAGAAAAACGTAAAATTCAATTGTCTTTGATTGATTAAGGAAAATAATATGAAGACAATTTCAATTCTATATTTTGTACTATTTAATTTAAGTATTTTTTCTTGTGCTCAAGAGAAAACGATTAACAAAGATTCTCAAAAAATGTTTACAGAATTTACTCAAAAAGATAAGTTTAATAAAGATGAATCTCTGTTTTATCCTGGGTTAGAGGATAAAAATATTCAATCTAATTTGACAAAAGAAATAAATAAGCTTGCTAAAACATTCGAATCTATTCAAAGTAGTAAAAATCCCAGTAGCGATTTTTATCTTAAAGCAATTGAAAGTAGTTTAAAAACGATTGAAAAATATGATTTAGACACAGAAAATCGAACAAGAGTTGCAAATTATATCGAAGAATTAATGGATATAGTTGAATTAGAAAGTTCAAACGGACTTCTCAATAATTATGTTTATGGTTTTGATCCAACAAAAAAATAATTTCAAAATTAAAAGGCAATCTAACGAAAGATTGCCTTTTTGATTTTATTATTTTTGAGCAGAAATTAATCCTCAAACTTTACTTTATATTGTTTATCAAACTCTTTTTTCTGCGCATCAGTCATCTTACTACGCATATATTTTATTGTAAATCCACCAATCATTTTATCGCCTTTATAATACATCCAATCCGATAATTTAGTCGGATCAATCACAACTGTATCATTGTGTTTCACCAATTTTGTGTATTGCGGAACGTTGTCTACAATTCCTTTTAATTGATCGTTATCCGAATATACATCACGAATCCAAATATGCTCTTTTTGCGTCGCATTCGGAATATCATACATTTGTTTGACAATAAAATTAGTCGTCGTTGTATCTTTCATCGACAACGCCAATTTGAAATCATCAAACGTTTGTTGTGCTTCTTTCCCAATACTATCCAAATCTTTTTGTTCTTGCTTTTGCTTATCCAAACCTTTGTAAGCACTTACTCCATTGTCTTCTTTATTTCCACAAGAAAATAATAAAGCCGAAAAAGCTATTGCGAATAATGTATATTTCATAATTGTATTTCTTTGATTGTTGCCCTATAAAGTTACATAAATTTATTCAAAATAAGATAAATTCAACTCTTTTGGTGTTGGCTGAATCCATTTTTGATGTCCAAAATAACTCCAAGTTGTGTAAGCTAAATTGTAATTTGGATTTGTAAATTGATAATAATCGCTGCCATTGACAGAAACTTTCGCATCCACAAAAACTTTGACATCATTCACGCCATTTTTCGCATAATCATACTTTACATAGCGTGCAAATTGCCACATCATGTCTGGACTAACCGCCATTTTTGACATTTGTTTAAAGGTTAGATATTTAGTCAAATCTACTTTCTCGCGTTTCAAGAATTTACCTTTTTTCTGTGGATCTGGTTTCGAAACATATACCACAACTTCTCCCGCTTTGTTACGCAACATCATTCGCCAAGCCATACGATGACCTTCCTCTGTCCAAAAAACATTTCCTGGAATAAAGTAATGGCGAACAGGTAAATATATTTGCCAAATCACATAGAAAAACATCAAATAAGAGAACATGACACGACGAGTTGTCAATAAATTATCATCATCTGAACGATCCATCATAAATGATTTTTTAGGAAAAATAACTTCCTGAATTTTAACGGGATCATAAAAGAAAATTAACATTGCCAAAGCGAAGAAAGGAAATATCCCAATCCCGAAAACTGCTGAATTGAAAATATGAAAGGCTACTGCGCATTTAAAAGCAATCCCGCGCGTTCTATTCATCAACATTGCAGGAATTATCAATAAATCAAAAAAGAAACCACCCCAAGCAAACACTTGCGCAAACTCTAAACTACTTACAACTTTTCCTAAACCAACAAGATTATATTTTGTCGTCAATAAATCGCCATATTCGTGGAATTTCATTTGTAAAAAAACTCCGTTAAACCAATCTGGATAAATCTTCGCAAAAGCGGCAAAAGTGTACACAATCAATAACTGAATAATAAATAAAGTTGGCACCCAATTGCGCATGGTTAGACGTTTTATTTTCGGAAAAATCAAACTATCAATCGAAAAGAAATGATGCGCAGGAATTATTGTCATCATCCACGAAATTAACATAAACAGATAATAATGGTTGTTGTAACTTGTTTTTTGCATGAAATACGTCAACGACCATAAAATCGAAAATACGATAATAGAAAATCGGTAAGCAAAACCAAACACGATAAACCAGCCTAAAATTCCCATGAGCACATATAAATAAATCATATTTTGTCCCAAGAAAACATTGGTCCACTCGAATCCGATGAACGAAAATGTAATGTGCGGCTCAACAAAATTTGTTTGTACCCAACCTGTAAAAATGGCTCCCCAACATTCTGCAACAATTAATAAACCAAAGATTATTCGGAAAATTACAAGTGGAGAATTATCAACTTTTCGGAATAAATATTCGCTAAACATGATTGATTGTTAATTTTGGCTAATTTAAAAATAACCTTTAGAGTTTAGCTACTTTTGGCGTATATTTATTGTATGAAAACGAGGAAAATTATTTTGTTTGATGGAATTTGCAATTTATGCAATCAATCTGTTCAGTTTGTGATAGAACATGACAAAAAAAATCAATTTCGTTTTGCTTCGTTACAATCTGATTTTGGGCAAAATTTCTTGAAAGAAAATAATTTGGATGCCACTCAATTTGATTCTGTCGTTTTTATTGAAGATGATAAATTTTATACCAAATCATCTGCTGCACTTAAAATTTCGAAATATTTGGATGGAATAACTTCTTGGTTGACTATTTTTATGATTGTTCCAAAACCTTTGCGCGATGTGGTTTATAGTTTTATTGCGAAAAATCGTTATCGTTGGTTTGGAAAACAAGAAAGTTGTTGGCTTCCGACTCCAGAATTGAAAGCAAAGTTTATTGATTAAATTATTTTATTTTTTCATATATCCTTTTTATCAAAAGAAAATTCATTACCATTACAGTTAATAGTAAGAAAAATAATACAATATTTCCGTGTATAATTGTCACAAAATAATCTCCCATTTGGATTAATAAAAACGAGAAATTAATACAAAACAGTGCTATTCCTAACACATAATATTTTCTTTTAACAAAAAGACTTATCATAAAGAAAAATAAAGCCAGAATTCCCGTAAGAATTGCAAAAAAATCATCATCATTACCAGAAGACTCTAATTGAGTAACATAGTTAAAATCATCTCCTTGCATAAATCCTAAACCATTAGTGTGATAAAAGAATGAATAACTAGTAATTGCTACAATAAGATATAATACTTCAAGAAAAGAAAAATGGACTTTCAATTTATTAACTCTGTTTAAATTATTTAATCTTCTACAACTATTTTTTCATTAATTTTTACAATAGCTTCATTGATTCCTTCAAAATATTTTTCTTCTTTAAAGTTTGGAACAATTAGCTCATCAATTAGCTTTTGAGAAAAATCGTCAGAAATTATATTTCGAGCAATCTTATTCGTCGAAATTCTAACTTCTCTTGATTTTAAATTAAACACAATTATCATACTTCCTTTTTGAAACAGATCCGAACTATTGTTATTAAGAATTGAAAATGAATAATCTGTTATATTTTCATTTGGAAAATAATCATCCGTAGAAATTATAAATAACTGAAAACGATTGGTCTTTTGAATTTCCTTTAATTGTTTTTCAAGTTTTGCTAAATCTTCTCTATTAAAGACTTTTTCTAAATCAACAATATTTGAAAAGGGAACCAAAGAGTAATTCTCTATAAAAGAGAATTCAGTACAATTTTTAATCAAACTCTTTTGTAAATTGAACTGAAAGACATTTACATCTGATATTAAAAATTTATCCGCATCCGTTTTTATAAAATCTCTAAAATCTGAGAATTTTATTTTTCCTGATAATGATTGATCTTTTGTAATTGATTTACAAATTTCTTTGCTAATTTGATCATAATCTTGAGCATAAGAAAATGTAATATTTGTAAATAAAAGAACTGATAAAAGTATTTTTCTTATCATTACAACGAATTAAAATCTACTGATTTCTATATTTCTCTATAGCAGCTTTTATTTTTTCGCGACGGTTTGATGGCGATGGATGCGTACTCTGAAATTCTGGAACTTGGCTTCCTCCTGAAGCTTCTTCCAAAATATCCATTACGCCAATCAATGCTTCTGGATTATATCCTACCTGAATCATAAATCGAACGCCCAAATCATCTGACTCCAATTCATCATCACGACCATATTTCATATTCACCATATTCGCAACAACTTGTGCATAATAAGCCGAATTTGCATCTCCAGCTGCAACACCTGCCGCTCCTGCAATTCCTTGCGAAAGTTCTTGTTTCGACATTTGTTCTGCACTATGACGTGCTATAACGTGACCAACTTCGTGTCCCAAAACTCCAGCCAATTGATCTTCGTTTTGCAAACGTGTCAACAAGGCTTCGGTAATAAAAATTGGTCCACCAGGCAATGCAAAAGCATTTACAGTTCGATTATCTGCTAACACATAAAACTGAAATGGATAATTCGTTTTATGCGCATCACTATTATTGACCACTTTCGCACCCACTCGTTTTACAAGTTCTTGGTATTGGGCATTGCGAGATAGTCCACCAAACTCTTGAGCCATTTGCGGAGCCGAATTAATTCCCATAGCAATTTCATCATCTTTGGTTAATGAAATATATTGCTTTTCGCCTGTAATTTCATTGACCTCAGAAGAAGAAAAATATTTTATAACAGAAAAAATAACAATTGCAGCAGCAATTATTAATTTCATCGACGTTCCGCCCTTTTGCATATCAGTGTAAGGTGTTAATTATTTTTTGTGCCTTTTCTTTAAAATCTCCAAAACGTCTTTCAATTCAAAACCACGCGCATGTAAAGCCATTAGGTAATAAAAGAAAACATCTGCAGACTCTTCTAAAAAGTTTTCGTCATTATCTTGTTCCGAAGCAATAACCATTTCTACAGCTTCTTCTCCCATTTTTTTAGCGATTTGCGAATTACCTTTTTTATGAACACGTTTCATTTTAGATTTTTTCGCATCCTCTAATTTCGCCTCTTCCATCATGATTTCCAATTTCTTTAAGAATGGAAATTTTTTCTCTTCTTTGACTTCAGAAGTATTTTCATTAAGTTCCATAAAATCGTTTGTTTTCATAGATTTTTTTAAACGTAGAATAAATTTAAGAAATTCTACCGAATTATTTATCTCAATTCTATTGCCAATATTACTATTTTTTGAAAAAAAAGAAAGATTTTATTTACATTTATTTCTAAAAAAATAAAATTCTAATCTATTCATTCAATTAATTTTTAACATTGTTATTCACTTTTATTTTAAGATAAAAAAACGTATTTTTACGCGAAAATAAACATAGCGCAAACACAATGAACACAAACGATTTTTCCATTAGACATATTGGAAACAATGCGCAGCAAGCAGCTGAAATGCTTTCTGTAATTGGGAAAGATTCTATTGATTCTTTAATTGAGGCAACAGTTCCTCAGAACATTCGATTGAAAAATGCTTTGGATTTACCAGAAGCTTTATCAGAATTTGAAGCTATTAATCATTTAGCTGAAATCGCTTCAAAAAATAAAAAAGTAAAAAATTATCTTGGATATGGATATTATGGTACAATTTTACCAGCGCCAATTCAACGTAATGTATTAGAAAATGCTGGTTGGTACACAGCTTATACTCCATACCAAGCGGAAATTGCGCAAGGACGTTTAGAAGCTTTATTAAATTTCCAAACTGTTATTTCTGATTTAACAGGTTTACCTATCGCAAATGCCTCTTTATTAGACGAAGGTACTGCATGTGGTGAAGCAATGCACATGTTATTTGAATCTCGTTCTCGTGATCAAAAGAAAAACAATGTCAACAAATTTTTTGTAGCAGATAATTTATTCCCTCAATCTGTAGCGGTTTTAGAAACTAAAGCACATGGTTTAGGAATTGAATTAGTTATTGGAAACTTTGAAACGACAGAATTAACAGAGGAATTCTTCGGAGCGATCGTACAATACATCGGAAAAGGAGGACAAATCAATAATTATAGATCATTTGTAGAAAAAGCAAATGCAGTTAATGTAAAAGTTGCTGTTGCAACAGATTTATTAGCTTTAACATTATTAACACCTCCAGGTGAATGGGGAGCTGATATCGCAATTGGTACTTCTCAACGTTTTGGTGTTCCTATGGGATACGGTGGACCGCACGCAGCTTTCTTATCTTGTACAGAAGAATACAAACGTGTAATTCCAGGACGTATTATTGGAGTTTCTCAAGATCGTTTAGGAAACTATGCATTACGTATGGCTTTACAAACGCGCGAGCAACACATCAAACGTGAAAAAGCGACTTCTAATATTTGTACTGCACAAGTATTGTTAGCAGTTATGGCTTCTTTCTATGCTGTTTACCACGGAAAAGATGGATTACAATATATCGCTGATCAAATCCATACTAAAGCAGCTGTTTTACACGGAGGTTTAGAGCATTTAGGTTTTAAATTAGTAAATACAAATTTCTTCGATACAATTCAAATTGAAGTTGAAAACTCTGACGAAATTGTTAAGATTTTTGCTGAAGAAGAAATTAATGTAAATGGATTCGAGAACGGAAAAATTTCAATCACAATTGATGAAATGACTTCTGAAGAAGATATTTTCGAAATTTTAAGTGTTTTTGCAACAATTAAAAATACAGAAGATGGTTTCGAATTTGAAGTAGATGATTCTTATTTACCTCAAGATTTAATCAGAACTTCTGATTTCTTAACACACGAAAACTTCAATTTATATCATACAGAAACAGAATTAATGCGTTACATCAAGCGTTTAGAGCGTAAAGATTTAGCTCTTAACCAATCGATGATTGCATTAGGTTCTTGTACAATGAAATTGAATGCTGCGACAGAATTGTTACACATGTCTTGGGAAAGAATGGGGAATGTACACCCTTTCACTCCAAAAGATCAAGTAGAAGGTTACCAAACATTAATCCAAAACTTAGAAGATTATTTAGCTGTAATCACAGGTTTTGATGCAACTTCTTTACAACCAAATTCTGGTGCACAAGGAGAATATGCAGGATTGATGGTAATCCGTTCTTACTTTGAAGCAAGGGGAGAAGGACACAGAAATGTTGCTTTAATTCCACAATCTGCTCACGGAACTAACCCTGCTTCTGCTGCAATGGCTGGAATGCAAGTAGTTGTTGTGAAGAACTTAGAATCTGGTGAAACAGATTTAGTTGACTTGAAAGAGAAATGTGAAAAACACAAAGATAACTTAGCTGCATTGATGATTACGTATCCATCAACGTATGGCGCTTTTGATAGCAATATCGAAGAAGTTACTGAAATGATTCACGCTTACGGAGGTCAAGTTTATATGGACGGTGCAAACATGAATGCGCAAGTTGGATTAACTTCTCCAGGAAATATTGGTGCAGACGTTTGTCACTTAAACTTACACAAAACTTTCGCTATTCCTCACGGAGGTGGAGGACCTGGTGTAGGACCAATCTGTGTAAAAGCACATTTAGCGCCTTTCTTAGGATCTTCTCCATTAATCGAAACTGGAGGAAAAGAAGCGACAAATACATTCGCTGCGGCTCCTTATGGTTCTGCGTTCATTTTACCTATTTCTTACTCTTACATTTTAATGTTAGGTGCAGAAGGTTTATTGAAAGCGACACAAGGTGCAATCTTGAATGCTAATTACATGAAAACTCGTTTAGAGAAACATTTTGATATTTTATATACAAATGGAAACAATGTAGTGGCACACGAATTTATCTTAGATTGTCGTCCGTTCAAAAAAGCTGGTATCGAAGTAACGGATATCGCAAAACGTTTGATTGATTATGGATTCCATGCGCCAACAGTATCTTTCCCAGTTGCTGGAACATTGATGGTTGAGCCAACAGAATCTGAAAACAAAGCAGAATTAGATCGTTTTTGTGATGCATTAATTTCTATTCGTCAAGAAATTGATGAGGTTGCAAACGGAGATTATCCAGTTGATAACAACGTATTACACAACGCGCCTCACCCAATTCACTTGATTACGGCAGACGAGTGGGAATATCCTTACTCTCGTTCTAAAGCTGCATATCCAGCAGAATGGGTTCGCGAACGTAAATTCTTTGCATCTGTTTCTCGTATTGATGATGCTTACGGAGATCGTAACTTAATCTGTACTTGTGCTCCTATTGAGGCTTATATGGATTAATTATTGTAGAAAGAATATATTATAAATACAAATCGCTCTGAGAAATCGGAGCGATTTTTTTATTGAAATAATTTAAATGTTTAAAATGTTTTTATTTCTTAAAATTTTCTTAAATTCATTCCAACTAAACTTTTAATATTAAAACATTTATGAAAAATTATGCTGCCGAGTTTTTCGGTACTTTTTGGTTAGTTTTAGGAGGTTGTGGTAGTGCAATCTTTGCGGCTGGTATTCCCGAATTAGGAATTGGTTACGCTGGTGTTGCATTAGCATTTGGTCTTACTGTACTAACAATGGCTTACGCAGTTGGTCATATTTCTGGAGGACATTTCAACCCTGCTGTTTCTTTCGGTTTATTTGCTGGAGGACGATTTGACGGAAAACAATTATTTCCTTACATTATTTCGCAAGTATTAGGAGCAATTGCTGCTGCTGGAGTATTATACTTAATCGCTTCTGGAAATGCAAATTTCGCTATTGACAATACCAAAGCTGGTGCATTTGCTTCCAATGGATATGGCGCATTTTCACCACATGGTTACAGCATGTTATCTGCTTTTTTAATTGAATTTGTCTTAACAGCCTTCTTCTTAATTGTTATTTTAGGTGCAACAGACAAATTTGCAAACGGAAAATTTGCTGGAATCGCAATTGGATTGGCCTTAACGTTAATTCACTTAATTTCTATTCCAATCACTAACACATCTGTAAATCCAGCCCGTTCTACATCACAAGCTATTTTTGTAGGCGGCGAGCCTTTAACACAATTATGGTTATTCTGGGTTGCTCCTATTGCAGGTGCAATTGTAGGTGGATTAATTTATAAAATGCTTCTACAAAAAGAAGAAAATTTAGCATAAAACCTGAAAAGCTCCGAATGGAGCTTTTTTTTATTTTATTAACTGATATTCAGGATAAAATTCACTGAGTATTTCTTCTTCTTTATTCGGTAAAAAATAACAGGTTACATAAAAAAGTAAAAAGATAAAACTAAATATAATCGAGAATACAATATTTAAAATAATTTGGTTATTATTAAGATGAATCAAAGCCTGTAAACTTAGATTAAACAAAGAAAATGCAAACGAGATGATATAAAGATTTTTAAAAATAAGCTCTTGTAAAATCAGTTTTCTATTTTTCACACTTAATTTTTGACGATATTTTTTTTGTAATCTTATATATCGATAAATAAATAATCCAAAAAATAGAACAATCGTAGTTAAAATAGCAATTTTACTATATTTAAAAGCTATCAAATTAAACAATAATATTCCACTCGCAATAAGGATAAAATACTGAAAATTAAACAAATGATTTTTCATTACTTTCCAAATCAAATTATTGTATTTTTTTTGAAGTGCAAACCTTCTTTTATCTACAATTTCGGAAAAACCAAATATTCCAAACTTCTTGAATTCATTTTGTAAAGCTTCTTCAAAAGTTATAGTTTCATTTGTTTCCCATTGTTCTTCAATTCCACAAGCTAAATGATCAGCTAATTCCAATTGCAAATCATAATCTTCAACATAATGTTGACGCGTAAAATCAATTAATTTTTGAACTTCAATAGCAGATATTTTTCTCATGATTAAATCAATTTAGGATTCAATAATTCTTGAATTTGTTGCATTGTTTCTGTTAATAATTGAATTCTTTTTACAGATTCTTTCGTTCCAAACTCAGTCAACTTATAATATTTTCTTATCCGCCCTTCTACTCGCTCAGCTTCCACTTCAATCATATTTTCAGCTTCAAGCTTATGCAAAATTGGATACAATGCACCTTCTTTTAACTCAAATTGATCTTGCGTTAAAATTCTAATTTTTTGAATAATTTCATAACCATACATTCTTTTATGATTTTGTAATAGTTTTAAAATAATCGGTTGCAGAGTTCCTTTATAAAATTGAACATCTTTCATATACCTAAGTTTCTTATGTAAGTTAAGATAAATAATTCAATTAAAAACACTTTAACTAAAATTTATTTCAAAAACTCATCGGTAAAATGCTGTGTTTTCTTATCTGTCGAAAACTTCGTTTGATTATAATCTGCTGATTTATTCTTCGGAATTGAAAGTGAATTCCATTCATTATCTTTTATTAACTTTCCTATAAAAACAATTTGACCAACACATGATAAGGATAATGCGCCAATTGCCGATTAATGGCTTCTATTACCGTGTGCCCTTCATTTCGGATATAGATAATTTGTTGTAAATCTTCATTCGTTTTGATTTGTGCTAAAGCATCAAACAAACACTTCCAACCTTTCTCCCATTTCTCTAAAAGTTGTTCTTTAGTTTTGATTGTATCTTCAAATTCTTCATCACGATTTCGCCACTCTTTTTCGCCATCTGTTGTCAAAAAATCAGTCCAACGCGACAACATATTTCCTGAAAGATGATTCACGATAATCGCAATACTATTTGAGTTTTCATTGTATTGCCAAAACAATTCTTCATCTGTTAATTGCGAAAATGTTTTCTCTCCCAATTGTTTATAATACTGGAATTGTTTGATAATCCCGTTTACTAAATTATTTTCCATATTTTGTTAATTGGTTCCTTGTAAATTTTTGTGATTATGTTTGCGTTTATAATGTGTTTCCTTAAATTGATTTTTATCCGTTGTCACAATTGAGATATTTCCATCAATCTCCATCATCGCCAATTTCACATCTTTGATATGTTCCACACCATGTTCGCGCATTGCTTCGTTCAATTCTTCCGAATTAATTCCCAATTTGCTCAACATCGTAAAATCTGCTTTACCATTACGGATTAAAATTTCGGGTTTTTGTTCAATTAAGTTTCCTAAAAATTTATTCTTTAGCAGTATCTTTTTGATAATAAAATTTAAAAGAAACAATACAAAAGCTGCTATCAATCCACCTTGTAAGCTTGAATCTGAACCAACCATAGCATTTTGAACAGCATTACTAATCAATAAAATCAAAATAACATCTGCCGTATTTAATTGCGATAATTGTTGTTTACCAAAAATTCTAAGTGCAATTAACATAAAAAAATACACCGAAATACAGCGCAAAACGATTCCTAAATAACCTTCCATACATTTATTTTAAGGTAAATAAAAGGTACTAAAAAATCCGTTCTGAAATTGGAACGGATTTAAAAATTTATTTTGATTTTCGAAGAATATAAATTCTAGAAACTCTTAAAATTAAATAGATAATTGCGAGATAAAACTTTTTCTCATAAAACAATTCAAGACCTTTTATTGGGAAAAATTTTTCTGATAAAAACGCTAACAATAAAATTACAATAACTGCAATACTAACAATATTAATTGCTTTATCCATTAGTTGTTATATTTTGGTTGAATATTTTTCTTCATCATTTCGTATAAAGAATGTCCAATTCCTTGCGTAATTTCTGATAGATTTTCGAAATTAATCACCGAAACTTCATCATTTTTTTGATGATAATGATGTTGATTTTCCATGTTTACAGAAGAAAGCGCATGCGAAACCACTTTATGATTTACAAAATTTACATTATCCGAACGATAAAATAATTGTTGTTGCAAATAAGGATCGTTTTCGACTTTGAATGTTTTAGTCGAATTGTTGTTCATCAAATTCATCAAATCCGAACGATCGCTACCTGTCATGTACACTTTTCCTTCACCAAAAGCAGAAACAGTTCCAATCATCTCTAAATTTAACATCACTTTCATATTTGGTAAATAAGACTGAAAATCTGTATTTTCTACCAACATTTTAGAACCAATTAATCCTATTTCTTCAGCATCAAAAGCCATAAACATCATGGTTTGCTTAACTTTTTTATTTTTGAAATAATCAGACAAAGCCATTACAGCCGAAGTTCCACTCGCATTATCATCCGCTCCATTATAAATTTTATCCTCACCTTTGTCATCTGTTCCAACATGATCAAAATGCGCGCCTACAGCGTAAATATCAGACGATTTACCTTCTTTGATTCCACAAACATTTTGTCCTGTTTTCCCTTTATATTCAAATTCGATTAAATATGAATCACCAACACAAGGTTTTAATTTATTTTGTTTGAATTTTTCAGCAATCAATTCAGCAGCCAATCGATTTTCGGGCGTTCCAAATTTTCGACCTTGCATAGCATCAGATGCTAATTCTTCGACATATTTCTTTTGATTTTCTTTAGAATATTGCGCGTTTGCTTGATTGAATGCAAGTAATCCAATTGCAAGTAAAGTATATTTTTTCATTTTTTGTGTGAACTTAATTTGACGGAAGATACAAAAAATTAACTTTTCTTCTCAAACATCAATTCTTTTACTTTTTCTTTATCTTCTTTTTCATTCTTTAAGTCGAACATTGTTCCGAAAATACGATCCCAAAACGTATTGGAAACGCCAAAACCTAATTCTTCGTCTTTATAATGATGCAAATGATGATTGCGCCAAAGAGGTTTCATAAACTTGAAAGGCGGCGCAACAGCATGAATCAAATAATGCATAGACGCATACAATAAATAGCCAATCATAAAACCAGGAAAGAAAGCAAAGCCGTATTTTCCTAAAATTAAATATTGAATCAAGAAAATGATTGATGCCAAAAGAATACTTGGAACTGGAGGCATAAACAAACGTTGTTTATCGCGCGGATAATGATGATGATTTCCGTGAAAAATGTAAACAATTCGTTTTAGACTTGGTTGTTCGGCTGTCCAATGAAAAAGATAACGATGCGCAAAATATTCGAACAAAGTCCAAAATAACATCGCTCCAAAAAATAGGCAGATAACTGTTAAGACAGATAAATCGTAACGAGAAATTCCATAATAAATACAGTAGGAAAGTAGAGGAATGTACATTCCCCAAATAACTGCGGGATGACCTTTTGTCAACATTTCGAGGTATTTGTTTTCGAAGATTTGTGCTTGACCTTTATTATGTATTTTCTCAAATTTCATGGTTACAAAATTTAATTTACTTAAAAATAAGGTTTTAACACATTTTAAACAAACAATCTCTAAAAATTAATTGTTAAAAAAAATCCGAAAATCAAAGTTTGATTTTCGGATTGTATGATGAATAAGATAATTCTTATCTTTTTTCAATTTCAACGTAATCACGTAATGGTGCTCCTGTGTATAATTGACGAGGACGACCAATTGGTTGATTCGTTTCGCGCATTTCCATCCATTGTGCAATCCATCCTGGTAGACGTCCAACAGCAAACATAACTGTAAACATTTCAGTTGGGATATCTAACGCTTTGTAGATAATTCCTGAATAGAAATCTACGTTTGGATATAAGTTTCTTGATTTGAAATACTCGTCTTCTAAAGCAGCTTGCTCTAATTTTTTCGCGATATCTAAAATAGGATCATTGATTCCTAATTTCTCTAAAACGTTATCCGCAGCAACTTTGATGATTTTCGCACGAGGGTCAAAGTTTTTATAAACACGGTGTCCGAATCCCATTAAACGGAATGGATCGTTTTTATCTTTTGCTTTAGCTAAGTATTTTTCAACATCTCCACCATCATTTTTGATTGCTTCTAACATTTCTAATACTGCTTGGTTAGCACCTCCATGTAATGGTCCCCATAATGCAGAGATACCACCAGAGATAGAAGCAAATAAACCTGCGTGAGAAGAACCTACTAAACGTACACTTGATGTAGAACAGTTTTGTTCGTGATCTGCGTGTAAGATTAATAATTTGTCAATTGCATCAATAATAACTGGATCTAAGTCTAATTCTTGACCTGGTTTTTTGAATAATAATTGATAAAAGTTTTCTACGTAAGATAATTTATCGTTAGAGTAGTTAACTGGTAATCCTTTAATTTTTCTTTGTGTCCAAGACGCTAATACTGGGAATTTACCTAATAAAGTAACTGCCGCTCTATACATATCATCTGGAGAAGTAACGTCTACAACTTTTGGGTTGAATGCTGATAAAGCAGCTGTTAAAGATGTTAATACCCCCATTGGGTGAGCAGAACTTGGGAATGCATCTAAGATTTTGATTAAATCTTCTGACACATAGTTGTACTCATTAATATCAGCGATAAATTTATCTAATTCAGCTTGTGTAGGTAATTCTCCTTTGATTAACAAATACATTACTTCTACGAAAGAAGATTTCTCTGCTAATTGTTCAATAGGATATCCACGGTACATCAATTTACCTTCTTCACCATCTAAAAATGTAATTTTAGATTCGCATGCCCCTGTATTTTTGTAACCTGGATCCATTGTAATTAATCCAGTAGCACTTCTTAACTTGGAAATATCAATAGATTTTTCATCCATTGTACCAGTTGTAACAGGTAGCTCCAACTCATTTCCGTTGTAATTTAATATTACCTTATCTGACATTTTATAGTTTATATTATTTATTGCGTAATTTACACTTTTTTTATTAATTTGAGACTGATAAATATCAGCCTCAAATTATTTTATCGCTTAACTTTAAAAGCCTTAAGTCCTGGAAAGATTGCTGTTTCTCCAAGAATCTCTTCAATACGTAATAATTGGTTGTATTTCGCCATACGATCAGAGCGAGAAGCAGAACCAGTTTTGATTTGTCCTGTGTTCAAAGCAACAGCTAAATCTGCAATTGTAGCATCTTCTGTTTCTCCAGAACGGTGAGACATAACTGCTGTATAACGTGCATTTTGCGCCATTTGTACTGCTTTGATCGTTTCTGTTAACGTACCAATTTGATTGAATTTTACTAAGATAGAATTTGCTGTTTCAGCATCAATTGCTTTTTCTAATTTAGTTACATTCGTTACCAATAAATCGTCTCCAACAATCTGAACACGTTTACCGATTTTATCTGTTAAGATTTTCCAACCTTCCCAATCGTTTTCATCCATACCATCTTCGATAGAAATAATTGGATATTTCTCCGTCAATTCTGCTAAATAAGCTGCTTGCTCTGCAGAAGTACGGATAGCTCCTTTCTCTCCTTCGAATTTTGTATAATCATATTTTCCATCGTGATAGAATTCTGATGATGCACAATCTAATGCAATCATAATTTCTTCACCTGCTTTGTAACCTGCTTTTTCTATTGCAGAAATTACAGTATCTAAAGCATCTTCTGTACCATCAAAAGTTGGTGCAAAACCACCTTCGTCACCTACTGCTGTAGATAAACCACGGTCGTGTAAAATTTTCTTTAATGCATGAAAAACTTCTGTTCCTTTGCGTAACGCATCAGAAAAAGATTCTGCCTGAACTGGCATAATCATGAATTCTTGAAATGCAATAGGCGCATCAGAGTGAGAACCTCCATTTACGATATTCATCATTGGAACTGGTAATGTGTTTGCATTAACTCCTCCGATGTATCTAAACAATGGTAAACCTAATTCTTCTGCTGCAGCTTTTGCAACTGCCAAAGAAACACCCAAAATTGCATTAGCACCCAATTTAGCTTTGTTTTCAGTTCCATCTAAATCAATCATTACTTGATCGATTAAATTTTGTTCGAAAACAGAAAAACCAATTAATTCTGGAGCAATCACTTCATTTACATTCTCGATAGCTTTCAAAACTCCTTTACCTAAGTACAAGTCTCCACCATCACGTAATTCTACTGCTTCATACTCTCCTGTAGATGCTCCTGATGGAACAGCTGCACGACCTAAAACACCTGATTCTGTATACACGTCTACTTCTACAGTTGGGTTACCACGAGAATCTAAAATTTGTCTTGCATGGATATGCGAAATAATGCTCATTATTAATTTTTTTTAATTGATAAAATTTTGATTTACCAAAAATAATGGATTTGAGTAATCTTTACAACGAAATTATCTTTTTTTAAAAATAATTTAATTCAAAAACAATTCGAAAAATTTATGCATGCATAATAAAGAAGTATAATTTCGATGCCTGCAAAGATTATTATTTTTTGAGTGAATTAAAAAAACTTTCGTTAAAAAATTTAATTCGTTATTGTAAGCGTTCCATTTGCATTTACATACACTTGGTAAGTTCTTGGTGCTCTGTTCGCTACTTTTGTAGGTTGTCCTGTCAATAAAATCCATTCAGAATTATCTGCATCACATACAATACTGATGTCATTCTTTACATACAAAGTAGTTTCTGCACCAGGACAAATATGCGGCGCATTACGATCGTAAGCTTTGAAACCAGAAGCTGTACGCACCACAATCAAACCTCTAGAGCCTGCTGTTGCTCCCTCTATATATACCCATCCTCCTGGATTGTTTAGATTAGAATACAAAGGTAAATTGATATTGATAGAGACATTCACAATCGTATTTGGCACACAACTTACTACACCGTCATCTGAATTACAACCTTGAAATAGGCTTGCAAAAACACAAACCAAAATAACCTTATTTAGAATCGTTTTAATAAATTGTTTCATTTTTAATTTGCTGTATTTTTTTTATTATCTTTGTAGTACAATAACTAAATAGTCCTGCGCATAGTATTACATATGTGTAGGATTATTTATTTTATAAGACCTATTTAATAAAAAATTAATTAAACATTGTTGTTATGGCAAATATACAATATGTAACGAAAGAAGGATTAGAAAAGTTGCGTGAAGAGCTTCATCAGTTAGAAACTTTTGAGCGTCCAAAAATTTCGCAACAAATTGCTGATGCGCGTGATAAAGGAGATTTATCTGAAAATGCAGAATACGATGCTGCAAAAGAAGCTCAAGGAATGTTAGAGATGCAAATTGCTAAATTGAAAGAAGTTGTAGCATATGCTCGTGTAATTGATGAATCTAAATTAGACCATTCTAAAGTATCAATATTATCAAAAGTTAAAATAAAAAATATAGCGAACGGACAAGAATTAGTGTACACTTTAGTACCTGAATCTGAAGCTGATTTAGCTAAAATGCGCATCTCTGTGAATACGCCAATCGCAAAAGGATTATTAGGAAAATCACTTGGAGAAGTTGCAGAAATTACATTACCTAACGGAATGACTTTAAATTTTGAAATTTTAGAAATATCTTTGGACTAAGATTTCAAAAATTAAAAAACATATGGCAAGCATTTTCACTAAAATTATAAACGGAGAAATACCATCATACAAAATTGCCGAAAACGATAAGTACATCGCTATTTTGGACGCTTTTCCTTTAGTAGAAGGTCATGTATTGGTTATCCCGAAAAAAGAAGTCGATAAAATCTTCGATTTAGACAAAGAAACCTATTTAGGTTTAATGGACTTTTCTTATGAAATTGCACACGCTATAGAAAAAGCAATACCTTGTTTACGCGTTGGCGTAGCTGTTGTTGGTTTAGAGGTACCACATGTACATGTGCATTTGGTTCCTCTAAATACAATGCAAGATATCAATTTCTCAAATCCAAAACTTCAATTATCTGCCGAGAAAATGATCGAAATTGCAGATAATATCAAATCATATTTATAATCGATGAACAAATACATTAAATTAGTAATCGCCGCTGTATTAATCGCTTTAGCAATCTTTTTGTTTACCATTCGCGAATACGGTTGGGGATTTGTTTCGTTATTAGTCGCTGTATTTCCAATTTTATTCTATTTCAGAAACGAAAACATTTTGTTAGCTTTCTGGTTTTTACGTAAAGAGGATATGGCAAAAGCGAAAAAATGGTTACAAAAGATCAAAAATCCATCATCAGAATTAATTCCTAAACAAATGGGATATTACCACTATATGATGGGAATTACTGAAGCGCAGGACAATGTTGCGGTTTCAGAAAAATATATGAAAGAAGCCTTAAACTACGGTTTATCGTTTGATCATGACAGAGCAATGGCTAATTTATCTTTGGCTGGAGCTGCAATGTCAAAAGGTAAAAAGAAAGAAGCGGAAGGTTATATTAAAGAAGCGAAGAAAAACGATTCGAAAGGAATGTTTACTGATCAAATCAAAATGATGAACGATCAAATGAAACGTTTCAACGTAAGTAATTCGCAATTACAAAACCCACACATGCGTCACAAAGGACGTAAATTCTAAATGGATATATCAAAATTTACAGAAGAATCATCATCAAACACCAACAAGTGGAAACTGATTGAAGAATTTTTTCAACAAAATTTCACAGACGGTGAAAGACCAGATTTAGATACGATTCTTTTTTTGATCGGTGTTCAAGAATTAGGACAAGGAAAAAAACGATTCAAAAAAGATGATAAACTCAATTTATTACACATTGCAGTTTGTCGCGTGTTAGAACCTTTTGGTTTTTATCGTTTCGATGGATTAGATCCAGATGGTTGGCCACATTTTGAGTTGTTGGAAGATTTACCACCGCTTAAAACAAATGAGCAAACCTTGTTGATGAAATACGCCATTATACAGTATTTTGATGATCAAAAAATAATAAACTTCGAGTCTTAAGATTCGAAGTTTTCTTTTTTATACAAATCAATTACCACTTTATCTGCATCTAACGTAAATTTCTCTGCATTCAATTCTTCTTTGGATAACCATAACAATTCGTTGATATCTGCATCCAAAATTTTCAATTTAGCCAATGCTTTCTCTGTAATTGTCGCTTTATAATAAATCAATAAAACCTGTTCTGTTGGATCAAAAGCATTCAACACAAAAAAATCTTGTGTATAAAAATGCTCATGAACGTCTACTTTCAAATTCAATTCCTCTTTTATTTCTCTTCTTATACAATCTTTTGTTCCTTCACCAAACTCCAGTCCACCGCCAGGAAACTTATAAATTAACTCTCCCTGAAACGGCTCGTGAATCACCAATACCTTTCCCTTGTGCTCCAATAACGCATATACACGCACATTAAATGGTTTCATATCCTATATATTTTTTATAAAAATATAATATAAATAAAAGTTTTCTATTAAAATAGCATAAAAGATACTAATAAAAATATTAACTTGATAATCAATGTGTTAAGTTTTGTATTTTCAGGAAGATTATTTAAAATTCATGAATTCCGAATATTGTTAAACTTTTTATATATTAATACTAAGTAAATTTAGAACTCATTAAAAAACAAATAATTATGAGGAAATTTACTTTTATTCTATCTGCTTTATTTATTGGGCAAATTCTATCTGCGCAAAATAATCCGATCAAATTTGAAATTTCGCCACCTGAAAAAAAATTAGTTCCAAATAATGAAAAACCTTCTTTAAGTTTTACTAAAACAGAAGCCAAAGAACCAAATCATTCCAAACCTCAAATTGAGAGAAATTTAAAAACTGAAACTTATTCTAACAAAAAAGAAGATCTTACAGAAAAATTAGATAGCCTTATCACTAAAAATTCGAATGGAGATTATTTTTCGAAACAAGTTTTTACATATAAGGATAATAAGTATTACACCAATGCGAAAAACTATTTCTGGGATAATTATACAAAAAAATGGGATCTTGTTCAAGAATTCATTAATGATTATGATGAGAACGGAAATGTATTATCTCAAATAGAACAAAACTATTTAGATTATGTAGGAGTAAAAGTAGAATATGTTTATAATAGTGATAATAAAGCTATTTCTACAAAATATGCAACTTTTTTTAATGAAGATTGGGAATATATAGAGCGTCTTGATCATGAATACACGAACGGAGATATAACATTAGAAACTGGTTATAAAAGTTATGATGGAACTGAAAACTGGACAAAAACCTTTTATGCAAAAGCCGATTATGATAATCTACATCGCCAGAAAAATATAGAACAATACTATTTAGATGGTACTGATTGGGTTGGATTAACAAAAGCAAAATACGAATATTACGAAAATTCAAAAGATAAATTGACTTTGTATGAATATTATGAATGGTTAAACGGTGAAAATTGGAAAGCTAACCAAAGAGTAGAACAAACTTTTGATAACAATTACATCACAAAGCAAACATTATTAATGCTTAATTATGCTGATAATACTTGGACAGGTGATAATAGTAATTATACGATTTTTAAATATGATAATCTTTGGAAAATAACTGAAGAAACTAATTATGTTTTAGATCAAAATAATAACAATACATATGTTCCAAAAATTAGTTCCTTAACAGAATACTCTAAGCAAGGAAATATTGATGTTTCAGACCAAAAAACTTATGAAATGATAAGTAATAACTGGGAATTAGCTGATGTCTTAACCAAACATTTTGATGATAGAAACAACCTACTTTTCAAAACAGAAAAATTCGTCAATGGGAATTACGAAGATTATCTTTATGAAGAAAATTATGAATATGATTCTTCAAACAATCGACTTTCCGAATATTATTACAACATCGAAAACGGAAATAAAATAGCAACTTTTGCATCTAAAAGTACATACGATAGTAATAATAATCCTAAACTATACATAGGGTACAATGGAAATGGACAAGATGGTTGGGAAGAAAGTAGAAAATGGGAATATGAGTATACACAAAATTTCCAAACGTCTCTGTTAGGTTATATAAAAATAGGAAATGATTGGTATAGTGAATTTGGAGATAGTATGGATGTCGATAAAAATGTAAGTTCAGATACATTACTTTTCCCAACGAATTATAATTCTCCTTTTAAAATATTAAATACAAAAGCATATAATACAGATGGAGGTTCGGGATGGATTATAGATACATCAGAGTTTCATTATTCTAAAATTGAAAAACTAAACACAAATGATGTAGATACTCAAAGTAAAGTTTTGGTATATCCTAATCCAACAAACGGAATTATACACATCAATGCTACAAAAATTAACTCAGTACAACTGTATGATTTAACAGGAAAATTAATTAAAGAATCTAATAAAAACATATTAGACATTACATCACTTCCTAAAGGTATTTATATAATCAATGTAGATGGTAATAGCTCTCGAATTATTAAAAAATAAATCTATATATAAACCATACAAAAAGCCTCAAGAAAATAAT
>NZ_DKSU01000015.1:0-190 GCF_002472945.1 Empedobacter sp. UBA7248
ATAGGTTAATGTCGGATCATTCGTTCCATAAACTTTTGATTGTGGATCAGCAGTTACAGTTAAATTAGCTTTAGTAATTGCAAAGTCCGCTTTTTGATATGTAAAGTCATAGTTTGTTGAAGCAACTAATGTCCCTTGATTTATTGTATAGTTCCCAACGTTTTCACCAGCATCACGTGTTAACGCACCT
>NZ_DKSU01000015.1:272-25304 GCF_002472945.1 Empedobacter sp. UBA7248
ATCAGCAGTTACAGTTAAACTTGCTTTGTTAATTGTCAATTTATCATCTATATAAGTTAACGTATAATTACCATTTGCTACTAAACTTCCTTGATTGATTGCATATGTTCCTACATCTTCGCCTGCAACTCTTACTAAAGTACCAGTAAGAACATCTCCTACCTTATCATTATTTACTAAACCTGAAACATTATATGTTAATGTTGGATCATTCTTTCCATATACTTTACTTTGAGGATCAGCTGTTACAGTTAAATTAGCTTCAGTAACTTGAGATATTGGAATAACCACTGTTTTTGTTGTTTTTGTTCCAGCTTTTAAAGTTAAATCACCTTCAATTGAACTGTTTACAGACAAACCGTTCTTTAATCGCAAGTAAATTACTGTTGAATGTGTATTTTTTACAGTGTTGATATTTAAAGGATTAGAGAAGTTAACATCATCAGAACTAATTTCAAATTGTGATGGTGCTGTTAAAATTATAGGGTCATTTAAATTGTTACCCGTAACTGTAATACTTTTGCTTGTTGACATCGAACCATAAACTGTTGTAAAAGCAGTAAAAGAACCCGAAACAATTATTTCTGGAGCTTTAATAGTTACTGTTTCTGTAATACTACAGCCATTTGCGTCAGTAATTATCACCGAATAAATACCTGCTTTTAGATTATTCGCCGTAGAACCTTTTCCTCCCGATGGCGACCAAGAATAACTATAAGGTGCTGTACCACCACTCGCTGTTACTGTTGCATTTCCATCTAAGGCAGTAGCTGAACTCGCATTAGTAGATGTTATGGATGCAGCTAATGCTGTTGGCTCTGTAATGGTTAATGTTTGCGTTTTGGAACATAAATTTGCATCTGTTACTGTTACGGTATATGTTCCTGCTTTGAGACCGGTAGCTGTTTTTGCTGTGCCACCACTTGGTGCCCAAGAGTAAGACAATGCTCCTGTACCACCTGTTGCTGTTACTGTAGCCGAACCATTTGTTCCACCATTACAAGTTACATTGATTTGCGAGGCTGTTAAGGAAATTGCATTAGGTTCTCTAATGGTAAAATTTTCAGTTATGGAGCATCCATTATTATCTGTAACTGTACAGCTATAATTACCAACAGGAAGACCAGTAGCTGTAGAAGCAGTACCACCAAATGGTGCCCAAGAATATGTGTAAGAACCTGCTCCCCCCGATGCAACAACTGTAGCTGTTCCTGTAGAACCACCGTTACAAAGCACATCAGTTTGTGATTTTGTAGATGTTAAAGTTGTAGGCTGTGTAATCGTAAAGCTTTTTGTTGTTTGGCATGCATTAGCATCTGTTACCGTTACCGTATAAGTACCAACTGATAGACCAGTAGCTGTTGCTCCTGTACCTCCGCTTGGAGACCAAGAGTAAGTATAAGAACCTGTTCCTCCTGTTACGTTTACCGTTGCTGAGCCGTTACTTCCACCATTACAACTAACATTACTTTTCGAACCCTCAGTAGCAACTAATGCCGGTGGCTGAGTAATGGTAAAGCTTTTTGTTGTTTGGCATGCATTAGCATCTGTTATCGTGACAGTGTAAGTGTCAGCAGATAAGCCTGTTGCTGTTGCTGTTGTTTGAATTGGTACTGTATTCCAAGAGTAAGTATAACCAGGGGTGCCACCTGTTGGAGCAACAGTAGCTGTTCCATTTGCACCTCCAAAACAAGATACATTTGTTTGTCCGCCTCCTGTACTTACATTTAAAGCGGTAGGTTGAGTAATAGTAAAGCTTTTTGTTGTTGAACATGCATTAGCATCTGTTACTGTTACCGTGTAAGTTCCAGCAGATAAACCTGTTGCTGTTGCTGTTGTTTGAATTGGTACAGTATTCCAAGAGTAAGTATAACCCGGAGTGCCACCTGTAGGAGCAACAGTAGCTGTTCCATTTGCACCTCCAAAACAAGATACATTTGTTTGTCCGCCTCCTGTTGATGCATTTAAAGCTGTGATTGGCTGAGTCACTAAAATGTTAGATATTGTCTTAGAGCAGCCATGAGCATCTGTAATGGTAACAGAATATACACCAGCTATAAGCCCAGTTCTGTCTTCAGTAGTTATTCCATCATTCCATAAATAAGTATAAGGACCAACCCCTCCACTAGGAGTAAGATTTATGGCTCCTGTATTGCCTCCATTGCAGGCTACATTCGTTACCACTGTTGTCCCTCCAACTACGTTAGCAGGTTCACCAATTACAATACCACTTATTGTTTTTGTACAAGCATTTGCATCAGTAATAGTAACCGAATAGGTACCTGCTGTAAGTCCTGTCCTATCTTGAGTAGTTGGTCCATCAGCCCAATTGTAAGTGTATTCAGGTGTACCTCCAGATGGAGTAAGGTCGATAGCACCATTAGCACCGCCCTTGCAAGAAACATTAGTTGGGACAATTGTTCCTCCAAGTAGATTATTAGGCTGAGTAACTGTATAACTCAGTTCTTTTGTACATCCTTTAGAGTCAGTTATGGTTACTTTGTAAGTACCTGCAGTAAGACCAATTCGATCTTCTGTAGTTACCCCATCATTCCATAGAAAAGTATAAGGCCCTGTTCCTCCGCTTGGAGTTAAGTTTATTGCTCCTGTATTTCCTCCATTACACGTAACATGAGTTATAGTTGCTGTTGCGCTAATTGCAGTAGGCTGAGTTATAGTTAGGTTATCAATTAATTTTGTACATCCTTTTGCATCTGTAATAGTTACAGAATAAGTGCCTGTAGGAAGTCCTGTTCTATTTTGAGTAGTTACACCATCATTCCATAAGAAAGTATATGGTCCAGTTCCTCCTAATGGAGTAACATTAATTACCCCTGTACTTTCACCATTACAAAGTATATTTGTTATTATTGCTATTCCGTTAACTGCTGCTGCAGGCTGACCCACTGTAATATTGTTTATAGTGGATTTACAAGAGTTAGTGTCGGTAATTGTAACAGAATAGGTACCCGCAGTAAGATTTGTTCTGTCCTGAGTTGTTATTCCACCTCCCCAATTATAAGTATAAGATCCGCTACCGCCTGATGGTGATATATCTATTGCCCCATTATTTCCACCATAGCAGCTCACGTCAGTAATAGTAACTCCTGTTATTATAGGAGGATTTTGAGCTATAGTAAAGTTTTTTTGTATTGAAGTTCCTTCGCTATCTGTTATTGTAACAGTATAATTAGTTGAAGCTAAACCGCTGGCAGTTGCTCCAGTCCCTCCAGATGGAGACCATGAATAAGTGTAAGGTGGTTTACCTCCTGAAGGTACAACTGTAGCGGTTCCGTTATTGATGCCATTACAAGCAATTGTTTGCGATTGTGTAGCAGATAGGGCAGGATTGGTTGTAAAAGATTTGACATCTCCATAACCAGTCCCTGCGGCATTTATCGCATAGGCTCTATAATATATTGTTGTTCCTGGAGGCAGTGAAGTAACGTTTACTGTAAAAGCTCCTGTGCTATTGGTTGCAGCTACATTTGCAACTCCTAGACCATCGACTATAGGGGTTGGTGATGTTGACCAGACTATTCCTCTATTTAATATTGTTGCTCCACCATTATCATTTGATCCTCCTACTGTAACTATTTTGGCTCCTAAGTTTGATATTGTAGCATTTGTTGTTACTGTTGGGACGGTAGTTGAAACTTTTGTAAATGTAAAATTATCAATAGCAAAGTAATCGTAATTACTGCTCAATTGGATTTCTAATTGATCTATTGTTTGGTTAGAGTTGTTTGAACCTCCCTCAGTAGTAAAATCTACCATGGTAAAGCCATTTCCTGGCAAGGCAGACGACGTGCTTGCACCTGTAGTATTTCTAACAACAGTAAATACAGTGTTTCCTGCAAGTTTGCCTCTAAAAGTTATAGAACCAGGACCATTACCTAGTGTAACAGAAGGTACATAGGTAGGACTTCCAGATACAAAAAAATAAAAGCTATTTATCTTAAATGTTCCGGCGGCTGCACTAATAGCAGCTGTCTGTCCATAAGCACCAGTGGGGTCTGCAGCTTGTATGTATTGCGCAGATCCATTATAGCCGGTACCAGGAAAGTTTCCAACTGTAAATCCAAACGGTCCCGTTAAATTAAAAGTCTTTGCGTCAGACGTAAAACTTGAAGCATCTTGCACCGCACTTTCAAAAAGTTCTGTAATCGTCTGTGCCTTGACCGATCCTATCAGCAAGAACAGGATATAAAATAGTATGTAAAGTTTTCTCATATCAATATGTTTTATTACAAATCATAATATTTGAGTAGAGAGAACTTTCAAAGTTCTATAACAAATATGAGATTACCTCATTTGAGGGGGGGACATCTGAGGGGACATTTTCATAATTTCTCTAATATTCAGAAATTTTAAATCATATAATGTTGTTATTCAGGTATTTAGAAAAAAATAAGAATTATTAGGTTAATACAACAAGGGTAGTGTGTATCAAATAATAGGTATTGTAATTTCTTATTTCTATTTTCTATTAAAATTAAAATAGAACAACTGAAAAAGAATTGGTAGAGGAGAGTTTTAGTTAGGAAATAGCTTTATCAATTGTTCAACATTATAAGTAAAGGAAAATATATTCGAGAGAAAAATTGAAGTCATAACCACATAGGTAGATAGAACTGATGGAGAAAATTAAGAGTGAAATGTACAATATAAAAAGTAGAGGTTGAATTAAAACGATTGAAGTCAAGGAATTTTAATTATCTAAAAGTACCTATTTTAATTGAAAAAAATAATACACATTACAATAAAGAAGGTAAATTCTATAAGAAAAACTGAATATAAAAAAGGTGCTTATTACAATTATAAAAAAGTCCAATAAACATCTTGTTTATAGGACTTTTTATTGGCAGTTAGTTAGGGAAACAACTCAATTTATTTGAATTGTTTTTAATGTCCGTGATCGCCAGAATTACTTAATTTAGCATTAACGAAAAAGGCTCCTTTTACAACAATCTGTGCAGTTGGATCAATTTCATTTACGGTTGTAATAGCTGTGTAACCCATATCTGAAGAACCTTTTACAACCTCGATTTTTTCAAAGTTCATCAACTTTTCATTTTTATGTTCTTTGTTCTTTTCGTTCGGATCTTTACTTTCTTCGTCTGTATGCTCTTCTACTTTTTTGTTTGTTTTGACAAAGATGTAAAATTTACCATCCGCTTCTACAATTGCTTCATTGGGAACAGCAGGTGTAGAGGAATTACTTAAGCTTACGGCTCCTGTAATATTCATTCCATTTATCAATCCACTTTTATTTCCTCGTACTTTGCTATGTACTGCAATGGTTTTACTTTCATTTTCGAAAGAAGAACCAATACTGTAAACGACTGCTTCGTAACTGTTTCCTGGATTATTTGTTAATTCAAATTGAATGACTTGACCAACTTTCATTTTAGGTAAATCTTTCTCGAAAACTTGCAAATCTAAGTGAATAGAACTGTTATCAATGATTTCAGCGACAGGAGAAGAGACATCTACATAACTTCCTATTTGCGCAATAATTTTACTTACTGTTCCACTAATTGGTGCTGTAATTACCATTCCATTTCTCAAATTTGCATTGGTTACTTTAGAAGGATTAATTCCTATCATTTGCAGTTGACGAGATAAAGATGCTTTTTGAGAACGTAATGTTTTCAATTCGGCAGAAGAATTCTGAAGATTCTTTTTTGCTCCAGCATCGTTATCAAACAATTCTTTTTGTCTTCTAAATTCTTGCTCTGCATATGTAATTCGACTCAGAACAGTTAAGTATTGTTCTTGTGCAATAATAAATTCTGGATTTGAAATTGTCGCAATTACTTGTCCTTTTTTGACATATGAACCTTCCTGAATTGGCAACGTTTGTATTACTCCACCAAACATGGATGCAACACTTGCCATATTGCTATTAGGAACGTTTAAAATTCCATTTGCTTTAATCATAGCCGCTAGCTCCTTTACTTCAATTGTTCCCAGTTTTACACCAACAGCCTTCATTTGTTCTTCTGTTAGCGAAGCAATTGTTTGCGGCGCTTCTTCGTGCTCAGCTTCTTTTTCTTCTGTGGGTTGTTCCGTTTTTGTTTCTTTGGTACAACTACTTAGAAATAATATGGCTAACACGCTATAGATAATGATCTTTATTTTTTTCATTTTATTGATTGATGATAGAATTAATATTGACAATAGTTTGATTGACTTGTTGTATCGATTCAAGATATTTTAATTGAATATCCGTTGCGGTTTGCAATGCAAAAAGATATTCGACATACGAGATTTCACCAGTTTTGTAACCCAATTGAGCTGCTTTTACAATTTTCTCTGCATTTGGAATGGCTTGATTTACATAATATTCATATTGTTCCCAATCTTGCTGATATTGATTAATCGAATTATCAAGTTGAATCTTTAGCTGTTGTTTTTGAAAATTGGCTGTTTCTTGAATGGCTTGTTTATCATATTCCAATGCTTTTATTTTTGCTTTTGTAGCACCAAACGTTAATGGAATTGCTACACCAAGGTTTACTGAAGTAAAACGATCAAGGCCATTGTAATACCTTTCAACTCCATTTTTCTCTTGCATTCCAATCATCGATAAACTGTTTACACCAAGTGAAAATTCTGGTAAACCTTCGGCTTTTACGACTTCTTTGTTTCGTTCTGTAATTTCCATCTGTTGGTAAAAAGCTTTGAGAGTAGGATTACTATCAATTGTAGAACCGTCTAAAATTCCACTCAATTTTAATGGAATATAATTCGTCTCTTTGGTAATTGTAAAACTTTCTTCGGTATTCAATAATACGTTTAGATTTTTATAAGCATTTGCTAAATACACTTTGTTTTGTTTCAACAGTAGGTTGATTTCTCCTTGTTGAGTTTCTGCCATATTAATTTCGATTTTCTTAATATCACCTGCATTAAATCGAACCGAAGCAATTCGAATAAATTCTAAATAAAGTTTATTTAATTGTTCGAGTTGATCATGGTTATATTCTAAATATTCGATCTGATAGAAATAGGTTCTCACTTGTTTCAACAATTCGTTTGTTGTTACTTCTTTTTGTATCTTCTTGCTATTCACTTCTGATTCTAAAACTGCCTTTCGATGTTTAAAAATCGTTGGAAATGGAATACTTTGAGAAATGGATAAACCATAATCGAATTTTGGACTCGCATATTGCCCAAGTTGTGCTTCCACATTTAATTTTGGTAGTTCATTTGCGGTTCCTTTTAAAGCTTCACTTGATGAAATACTTTGTTCATTTGCTTTTATTAATGGATTATTTTCAATTGCAATTTGTTGAGCTTCTTGAATATTAATTGAACGAGTTTGCGCTTGAATAGATTGTCCCATTAAAAACATTCCGATTACAAGAATTGGAAGTGTATTTTTTGAATTCAATTTTATTTTCGGAAGTTTTGAATTGAATATTAAATATAACATTGGTAATACAAATAAGGTTAAAAAAGTAGCTGTGATTAATCCTCCAATGACAACTGTTGCTAAAGGTTTTTGAACCTCGGCACCTGCGCCTGTGGAAATTGCCATCGGTAAAAATCCTAACGATGCAACTGTTGCTGTCATTAATACTGGTCGTAATCGGATATTGGTTCCTTCCATTATTCGTTTTAAAATGTTTTTTTCTCCTTCTTTTTCTAATTGGTTGAATGTTCCAATTAAAACAATTCCGTTTAAAACAGCTACTCCGAACAAAGCAATAAAACCGATTCCGGCACTAATACTAAATGGCATATCGCGAATAATTAATGCAAAAACACCTCCGATTGCACTCATTGGAATTGCTGTAAAAATTAATGCAGCTTGTTTGAATGAATGAAATGTGAAATACAATAACATAAAAATTAGCAACAAGGAGATTGGTACTGCAATCATCAAACGTTGACTAGCTGCTTGTAGATTTTCGAACTGCCCTCCATAGGTGAAGTAATAGCCTGAAGGCAATTTGATTTCGTTGTCTAATTTTGTCTGAATATCTTTTACAACAGATTGTACATCGCGATCTTTTACGTTGAAACCAATTACAATTCTTCGTTTTCCTTCTTCGCGACTAATTTGTGAAGCGCCTAATTTATAACTCACATTTGCGACCTGAGAGATTGGAATTTGATTGCCAGAGCTTGTAGGAATCATTAAATTGTTAATGTCATCAATGCTTTTTCGATGCACACTATCCAATCGAACAACTAAATCAAAGCGTCGTTCATTCTCGAAAACTTGTCCAGCTGTTTTTCCAGCAAATGCTGTACTCAACATATCATTTACATCTTGAATATTTAATCCGTAATTTGCCATTCGGATTCGGTCATATTCGACATTAATCTGAGGCAAACCACTTACGCGTTCTACTTGGGGTGCTGTAACACCTTCAACAGATTGAATTGCTTTTGAGGTTTTATCTGCATAATAAGAGAGAGAATCTAAATTTTCGCCAAAAATTTTGACAGCTACATCTTGTCGAATTCCCGTCATCAATTCATTAAAACGCATTTGAATAGGTTGATTTTTTTCAAAGAAAACACCAGGAATAACCTCTAGCTTTTCCATCATTTCATCACCTAATTCTTCATAAGAAATGTTACGTTTCCATTCGTCTTTTGGTTTTAGAACCACAATCATATCTGTTGCTTCAGGAGGCATAGGGTCTGTAGGAACCTCGGCAGAACCTGTTTTACCAACGACCATTTTTACTTCATCAAATTCTTTTAAAATTCGAGAAGCTTGCATGGATGTTTCTAAACTTTGGGTTAAGGAACTTCCTTGTGGTAAAATACAGTGAAAAGCAAAATCACCTTCTTGTAATTGTGGAATAAATTCTCCTCCCATATTTCTGAATTGAATAATTGATACTGCAAAAATTGCAACTGTAATACCAACTAACCAATATTTAATTCGGATTGCTTTTTCTAATAATGGTTCATAAACTTTATGGATTTTCACCATCATTTTATCTGAAAAAGAAGCTTTGAGAGTAGGCTTTTTTGATAAAAATAAAGCACTCATCATTGGGATGTACGTTAACGAAAGAATTAATGCACCTAGAATTGCAAAACCAACTGTTTTAGCCATTGGTGTAAACATTTTTCCTTCTACACCAACCAAAGTAAGAATAGGAATGTAGACAATAAGTATGATGATTTCCCCGAATGCGGCTGAATTTCTAATTTTTGAAGCTGAAAGAAAAACCTCTTCATCCATTTCTTTTTGGGTTAATCGATGTGTTGATTTTCTAAGTCCAAGATGATGTAAAGTCGCTTCTACAATAATAACTGCCCCATCGACTATCAATCCAAAATCAATAGCTCCTAAACTCATTAAATTCGCACTTACACCAAAAACATTCATCATTCCTAATGCAAATAATAAGGATAGAGGAATGGCAGATGCAACGATTAAACCAGCTCTTAGATTGCCAAGAAAAATAACCAATACAAAGATGACAATTAATGCACCTTCGATCAGATTTTTTTCTACTGTTTTAATTGCACGATTTACTAAATTCGTTCGATCAAGGAAAGGTTCGATGACGATATCGTCTGGTAGTGATTTTTGAATTGTAGGTATTTTATCTTTAATTAGATTAACCACCTCGTTAGAATTGGCTCCTTTTAACATCATTACAACACCTCCAACAGCATCTACTTCACCATTGTATGTCATCGCTCCGTATCGTATGGCATGTCCTAGTCTTACATCAGCTACGTCTTTTATAAAAATAGGAACAGTTCCCGTCGCATTTTTTATAGGAATTAATTTTACATCATCTAGAGAAGTTACCATTCCAATTCCTCGAATAAAGTAAGCATTTGGCTTCTTATCGATGTAAGCTCCTCCTGTATTTTGATTATTTTTTTTTAAGGCATCAAAAATATCTGATACACTAATTCCCATTGCGCGCAATCTATTCGGATCTAAAGCAACTTCGTATTCCTTTAATTCTCCACCAAAACTATTGATCTCAGCAACACCTGGTGTTCCGTTTAATTGTCTACGAACAATCCAATCTTGCATTTCGCGCAATTGTTTTGAATTGTATTTTTTCTCACTTCCTTTTTTAGGATGTAAAATATATTGATAGACTTCTCCAAGACCGGTACTCACAGGTGATAATTCGGGAATACCAACACCTTGCGGAATGTCTTCTTGTGCTTCTTTTAATTTTTCGTTGACTAATTGACGTGCAAAATAAATGTCAACATCTTCTTTAAACACTACCGTAATCACAGATAAACCAAAACGAGAAATACTTCTTGTTTCCTCGATATCAGGAATATTCGCAATACTTTGTTCAATTGGAAAAGTGACCAATTGTTCTACTTCTTGACCAGCTAGAGTAGGGCTGACCGTAATAATTTGGACTTGATTATTAGTGATATCTGGTACCGCATCTATTGGCAATTTTGTTGCACTCCATACGCCCCAGATAATCCATAAACCAGTCATAATTCCAATAACAATCTTGTTTTGGATACTAAATTTTATGATTTTATCTAACACAGATAATTTGATTAATTGCATTAACATTACCCACTTATTATCAAAATAAATGAGCACAGAAAAGTGTTGACTTCAATTTTAAATTAATTGAAATCAATGTGTAGACGAAAAAGAGAAATCGTCTCGTTAAGCAATATTTATTTTAGGAGGTTGCCAGATATCGGCATACAATTGGTTTTGAATTGTATTCTTTTTGAATTGTATTTTCTTTGAAGTATTTGGTTCAAATACTTTCGGAGTTTTTAGTAATCGTGTGAATTTTATCGAAGAAATTGTAATTTGACAACAGTTGCACGCACACAAAGGACTACATTTATCTTTATGATTAGGTGTTTCATTTTCACTATGCACCATAGAGGTTAGTGCTCCATTACTATTTGTATCCTGACAAGGAATAAATGATAGAACATTAACATATAAAGCGATTATGAAAATCATAAATTTCATTGTTACAAATGTATAAACATTTTTTTGACTATAATAATTTTAAGATGTTAAGATATATTGAAAATTAAGATTGAGAATTTCTATGTCTTAAGAATTATTTGAGATGTAGTTTCATGTTGATACAAATATAAACTTAAAAGCTAGTCGATTCTCGAAATCTCTTTACTCATTAAAAATAAACGAATCAATTTTTATAATATAATTAATAACTATTTAATTTACATTCTATATAAAATAAATTGATTGATTGATAAAACAATTTGATTTTTAATTGATAAGACAAATTACTATATTTATGATATTTACAAAACAAAAGTATTAAACATAAAAAATAATATTCATGGAGAATCAAGGAGGTGATATTTCAAAATGCCCTTTCCACAATGGTACAATGTCAAAACCAGTTGCAGGAGAAGGAACACAAAATCAAGATTGGTGGCCAAATCAATTAAAAGTTGATATTTTACGTCAACATTCAAACAAATCAAACCCAATGGGGGAAGATTTTAATTATGCAGAAGAATTTAAAAAATTAGATCTAGAAGCGGTTAAAGCTGATTTAAAAGCTTTGATGACTGATTCTCAAGATTGGTGGCCAGCAGATTTTGGGCATTATGGTCCATTTTTCATTCGTATGGCATGGCATAGTGCGGGTACATACCGTGTGCAAGATGGTCGTGGTGGAGCAGGTGAAGGACAGCAACGTTTTGCTCCGCTTAACTCATGGCCAGACAATGTGTCATTGGACAAAGCGCGTCGTTTAATTTGGCCTATCAAACAAAAATATGGTAATAAAATTTCGTGGGCAGATTTAATTATCCTAACAGGAAATGTGGCATTAGAGTCAATGGGATTCAAAACTTTAGGTTTTGCTGGTGGTCGTGCTGATGTTTGGGAACCAAATATGGATGTATATTGGGGTTCTGAAAAAATATGGTTAGAAGAAAGTGGTGGTGCAAATAGCCGTTATTCTGGCGATCGCGATTTAGAAAATCCGTTGGCTGCGGTACAAATGGGATTAATTTACGTGAATCCAGAAGGTCCAGATGGTAATCCAGATCCTTTGGCTTCTGCTCGTGATATTCGTGATACGTTTGCGCGTATGGCGATGAATGATGAAGAGACATTGGCATTGATTGCTGGTGGTCATACTTTCGGAAAAACACATGGTGCGGCTTCGGCTGATCATGTAGGACCAGATCCTGAAGCTTCTGATTTGGAAATGCAAGGTTTGGGTTGGAAAAATTCGTATGGAACAGGAAATGCAGGGGATACAATTACATCTGGTATTGAAGTAACTTGGACGAGTAAACCAACAGAATGGTCAAATTTATTCTTAAGTTATTTATTTGGTTTCGAATGGGAATTAACAAAATCTCCTGCAGGTGCTCATCAATGGGTAGCAAAAGATGTAGGCGAAATTATTCCACATGCACATGATGCTTCAAAAAAATTAAGACCAACGATGTTAACTTCGGATATTGCGTTACGTATGGATCCAGCTTATGAAAAAATTGGTCGTCGTTTCTTAGAACATCCAGAAGAATTTGAAGATGCTTTCCGTAAAGCGTGGTTTAAATTGACGCACCGTGATATGGGACCACTTTCTCGTTATTTGGGTGCAGATGTACCGAAAGAAGTATTCACTTGGCAAGATCCAATTCCAGCAGTTACACATGAATTAATTGACGAGGCTGATATCGCTGATTTGAAAGCTAAAATTTTAGCTTCAGGATTATCTGTTTCAGAGTTGGTTTCTACAGCTTGGGCTTCGGCTTCGTCTTTCCGTGGATCGGATAAACGTGGAGGAGCAAATGGTGCGCGTATTCGTTTGGAACCAATGAAAAATTGGGAAGGGAATAATCCAGTTCAATTGAATAAAGTCTTAACAGCTTTAGAAAATATTCAACAAGAATTTAATTCAGCGAATTCCTCAAAACAAGTTTCGATTGCCGATTTAATTGTCTTAGGAGGAAATGCAGCAATTGAAAAAGCAGCAAAAGATGCTGGAAAAACAATTACAGTTCCGTTTGCAGCAGGTCGTGGAGATGCAACGCAAGAGGAAACAGAAGTTGAATCTGTAGCGTACTTAGAAACAATTGCAGATGGTGTTAAAAACTACCGCAAAAATACAAGAAGATCTGTTTCGACAGAAGAATTGGTGATTGATAAAGCACAATTGTTAACGTTGACTGCACCAGAATTGACAGTTTTAGTTGGTGGAATGCGTGCGATGAATGCGAATTATGATGGTTCTAAACATGGTATTTTCACTGATCGTCCAGGTCAATTGACAAATGATTTCTTTGTGAATTTATTGGATATGGGTACTGTTTGGAAAGCGACAGATGAAACGAAAGAAATCTATATGGGATCTGATCGTAAAACTGGAGCACCAAAATGGACAGGAACTCGTGCGGATTTAGTATTCGGTTCAAATTCTGAATTACGTGCCGTAGCAGAAGTTTATGCTCAAGCTGATGCTCAAGATAAATTTGTAAATGATTTCGTGGCAGCTTGGAATAAAGTGATGAATGCAGATCGTTTTGATTTGAAATAAAGACACACATCATTAAATAAAAAAATGAGCGTCCATTGTGACGCTCATTTTTTTTTAAATTTTTGCTTTACGCTTTGTTTAGAACGGATATCCAATCGCGATATTTAAAATCAAGTTGTCTTTTCGCCATGCTTTGTCTCCAAAATCTATTTTATCAAAAGTCCAGCGGTCATTCTTTTCGTAATAAGGAACTCGAAGTGGAGTTGCTAAATCTAATCTTAATACTAAAATATTAAAATCAAGACGTAATCCTAAACCAGCTCCAACTGCTATTTCGCTCATAAAATCTTTTGAGAATTTCGCACCTGGACGTGTTTCATCTTCGTTGATTAACCAAATGTTTCCTGCATCAACAAATAACGCAAGGTTAAGAAAACTGAATAATTTCTGTCTAAATTCTGCATTTAGTTCCAATTTAATATCACCTGATTGATCAAAAAAGAAATTTGCATTTTGATTGCGTGGATCATAACTTCCTGGCCCTAATGTTCGTGCTCTAAATGCACGAATACTATTACTTCCTCCTACAAAAAATTGTTTTGAATAAGGAACAAATTCAGAGTTTCCATATGGATAGGCTATTCCTCCAATGAATCGTGTGGCTATTGATGATTTTTCTGAAAATTTGTGATAAAAACGGAAGTCATGTTCCATTTTTGCATATTGACTAAATGGTATTTTGAAAATTTCTTTTTCCTTGTCTTTTTTCGCATTCGCACCTGTTATTAATCCTGTTAAATTTCCAGCTAAATCAACTAAACCTCGGTAATAAAATGTACTTTTTCGAGGTAACATTGTTGTGGTATACGTATACGAATACTGTGGTCCAAAAATTAATTGTTTGTCGACAACGCGTTTCAAACTTGGGTTGATGATATTTCCAATTGAATCGTAAATCTTGCTGTTGTATTCATCTGTCACTTTTTCTGGAAACAATAAAGTTGCACTAAAAATCTTTAAATTATGTTCTTTTTGCGCATTCTCTTTCCAAACGTAACCAAAAGAAGTATTGAAATTATGAAGCGTATATAATCTCGATCTGTTTTGATATTCGTAACCAATCTCAATATTGGTTCTCGGTACAAATGCACTTGATGAATGAAATTTGAAAGGCGCTACAATTCTTGGAATTGAAAGTTGCGTATTAAAACCAGCTCTAAAAATATTATTCGCATCTTTTTGTCCGCCCAATTGCATGTCAAATGCTCCATATAAAGCCATTTTTAGTTGTTCTGCACCTTTAAAAATATTACGATGTGTCCAGTTTAAATTTAACTCTCCACCACCATAATTCGCTGAGTTTGTTCGTCCTAAAACTTCTAATCTCAACGACTGAAATTCGCGTGGTGTTAAAGTATAATACACATCAAATTTATGATTAACTGAATCAGAAATCACGAAATCATTTTTCACAAATTTGAATACACCCAAATTAATTAATCGATTTAAAGTTAAATTATGATCTGCTCGGTTGTAAATATCTCCTGTTTTAAAATATAACGCGCGGTCAAAAACTTTCGGTTTGAAAATCTTTTTAGAATCGACCATGTAAAATCCATTTTGCTCATATTTCGCTAACGAATCGTTGTTCATGGGCATTTTATAGATTCCTTTTCGCGCTTCGCGAATGTTGTAATCTGGGAAAACGATTACTTTGTCAATACTATATTGTTGTTTGGCTTGCTCTGGTGTCTTATCTTTTAACTTTACAAAAAGTTCAACATCTTGCTTATTCGTAACTGTACTATCCGCTTGGACAATGATGTTATCGGGATGAAAATAATAGTAACCATTTTCTTTCAGACGTGCATCTATTCGTTCTCGTTCAGCTTTGATCACATCCAAATCGAAAGGTTGCTTATCTTTCAGTAAGGTATTTGCTTGCGTTTTTTTAATTTCTTTGTTGACCGCTAAAGTGGTATCTTTTGGGAAATTAACTTGGTTGATGTAATAACGTTTGCGCGGTTGTAAGACATAATGCACTTCCGCTTTTTTGTTTTTACTTATTGTGTCACCTTGTGCTTTGGCATTGAAATAACCTTTGTTTTCAGAATAATTAACTAAAATATCTTTATTGAATTCGATGTCTACATCTCCCAATAAAACAGGTTTTTCACCCACTTTATATTTTAACCAATATTTCAGTCCTTTTTGCTTTTTAGGTTCGCTGGTGATGTTGTAAATGTACAAACGTGGACGAAGTCCAAAAAAACTTGAATTAGGTTTTGGAATGATATTTTTTTCGAGATTATCTTTTAGTTCAGCTTTGTCGGTTTTGCTTAACGAGTCGCCTTTTATTGTTAATTTAGAACCTGTGTAAAGCATTTCACCATCTTTTAGAAAACGTGTATTGCTACAAGAAGAAATACCTAAAATAGAAATTGAACAAGTTATAAATTTGATATAGGTTAAAACTGATTTTTTCATGGTTTCACTTCTTGATTTTGTGTATTTCTATTTGCTCTGTTCGTTCTATTTTTTCTTCTTTTCTCGAAAATTTCTTTGAATTTATTATAATCTAATGTGATGATAAATCCAACACCTGTTTCTACAATTTGTCCTTGTAAAGCGACTTGGTATTCATCTTTTCGATAAGCTCTCAACATGTATCGACCATCACGCGATAAACTATAATCAATTGTGATATCGCCTGCAATATTGGTCATGTTTTCATTTTCTCGTGCATCACCATCTAAACCAAAATTACTTCCAACCGAAACTTTCAATCGGTCGTTTAGCAATCGTTTGCTTACTGCAACATTCAGATCAGTACGAGTATTTTTAGATCCCGAAGAGTAATCATCTTGCGTATCTAATCCCAAATCGATATCAATTCCTTGGATTAAATTATCCGCCAAATTATTCAACTGTTGCGACAAAATATTACTTACACTTTGTAACGCCATTGTTTCTGCAGAAACACTTGTTTTACTTTCGAACGGATTCTCTCCAATAAAACGATTCAGCAACAATAATGCAAACACTTGTTTGTTCATTTCGGCTTCATCATTTTTCAACTGATCCAATTTCGATTGTGTATTTTCAATCACCGCAGTTGCAATGGATGGATTGTCTTTTTCCATTGAAATATTGAATTTAATATCAGGTTTTAATAATTCACCTTTTAAAATTAACTCGGTATTGAACGGAATTCGTTGTTTGTACATGTTCATTTCAGAAGAAGAATATCCCGAAATTTGTTGTTCTACTAAATCAATAGGAGCGGCTTTAGTTTTGTAAATTGCCATGATATCTAAATTGGCTGTAGTTGGCTCGCTAGTCCATGTAATGGTACTTCCTTTTTGGATATCAAAACGACGTTTCAATAAACTTACCGAAAGTTCATAAGCACCTTTTTCTACTTGATAAACGCCAACCAAAGTCATTTTCCCTGAAGGATCCATTCCGCCCGTCAACTCAGCTTCCCCTTGTATTTCAACGAAATCTCCGTTTGCTTTGTCGATGATAATAGAAGTTTTGGCTTCTTTGCTAATTTCAATATTGACACTTACATCCAAACCTTTTATTTTAGATTCGGCTTTTAATTCATCTGTTTTAATTGTTTCTTGAAGCGCTACTTGATCTTGATCGATGAACTCGACAATTCCTTCGCGCTCTTGTAAAGAAGGTGAGGATTGAGGTAAAACAAATGTAAAATTTGTATCATCAGTCACGGTTAAGCTTCCATTTACTTTCGGTAAATCTAAGTCACCTTTTATCGTCAAGTTTGCATTAACCGCTAACTTTCCGTACATAATCGCATCGTTCGATTTTTCTGAATTTACGACATTGAAATCTCGTGCATTTGCTGTTAAATTGAAGGCGAAGTCACGGTAAGTTTCCGTTAATATTTCTCCTCTTATCGTTAATGAATTGCCATCGTTGTCATTAATTTTGAATTTATTGAACTCAATTCCTTTGTTCGTGAAATCAATCGCGTCATCAATTTTTCTGAAATTACTTCCCGTTTCAGCAATCGTTAAACCAACTTGATTAAATTTAACTTGACCTAAAATACTCGGCTTATCCATTGTTCCAGCGATTTTTAGATTTCCAGAAATATAACCTTCTGTGTCTTTGATTTGATTCATTGTAAATCCTTGCACCGATTTCATTTCTAATCGATTGATATCTAAAGCTAAATCAAACGCACTTTCTTTGGTGTTATAATCTCCAAAAATCTTCATGTTGTTACTGTTTCCATCTAAGGTAATGTCAGCGTTAATCATAGTTGGAGAAGTGTTTTTTACTTTTGCTATAATATTTCCAATAGGATTTCCGAAAGCTTTTAAATCTGAAATGGTCAAATCAGCATTGAATGTCATTTCTTTGTTTAAATCTCTAATTTGAGCTGTTCCGTTGATTGTTCCTTCGGCAGGTAAATCATCTTTTTTAATGATTTCTGCAATGGTTTCAATTTTGAAATCTTTGATAGTAATATTCAGTGGACTTGTTCCTTTTTCTGATTCAGATTGCAATAAAATTTGACTTCCATTGTTCATCAAACTGAAATTATGCGCGACAATTCCGTCTTTTCTCAACTGAATTAAATTTCCTTCCCCAACTTGCCATTGATCGTAGTTTAAAACCAATCCATTCGGATTTAAACTAATTTCCGTGATGTCGTTTAGTGTTTTTAGATTTCCTGCCACCAAAAATTGCGTCGCATCTTTCGCATCCTTTGTCGAAACATTATAATTGATGACATTATTTGTAATATCACCATTCAAATCAATTTTTTGCAATTGAAAACTCTCGCTTTTTAACGCATCCACATTTAACGAATACAACAAGGCTTCATTTTGGTTGGATAGTTTTAAAACTCCGTTATTAATTGTATTTGTTCCGTACGTTAAATTTGGGATTTTTCCATCAACATTGATTTGTTTTGAATCTGCATCATAAGTTGCGCCAAGTGTTATGGTTTCGAAATTTTTCAAATCGGGAACAAATCTTCGAATCAACTCATCATCTTTAATTTTTGCATTCAAAGTAAAGAATTGATGAGGTTCTATTTTTTCTTCTTTATTCGGTTTCTGAAATTCATAATATTGGTTAATAGTTGAAGTTAGCGAACCAAAAATTTGTGTCAATTTAAATTTTCCTTTCATATCCAAATCAGCCAATTGCGAAGTCAAATTAATACGATTAGAATCAGCAGTTGAAGTTGTAATTAAGCTCACTTCTTGCATTGGAAAAACATCTTTTGTATTGGATAATGCAAAGTTTTTCAGGTACAAAGAACCATTTAAATAATCTGGATTTAAATCAGCAAAATTGGCATCAATTTCTCCTGCAACAATCATCGGTTCGTTGTAAAAACCAAGTTTTTGAACATCTAATTTGACAATATTTCCGTTCAATTTTACATCAGATAAATCCTTTTTGTACACACCAGAAGCAGTCAAATTAAGATTCGCGTTTGGATCTTTTGAGAAAATATGTGCATCAAATACTCCATGATTCACTTTTGCATCGAGTGTAATATTTTGATAAGTATATTTATTGTAATAAGCTGATGAAACGGTTCCTGAAAGTTTTGTAACCATTTTTTTTGGGTTGAAACTTGTTCCAATAGCATTAATTTTTCCTGTAATTTTACCTAAATCTTTGTTGCTAATAAGCGTTCCTACATCCAAATTCTGTACATCTGCTTTGACATTATATTTCTCTGCATCCTTTTTTTGCATGTCCACAATTGCATCAATTTTAGCACTTCCCAACGTAGAATTTATTGCCAATTGTGTATTGATGATTTCAGTTGTTCCTTTCGCTTTTCCTTTGACAGAAAGCTTTGAAGGAATTCTAATGTTATTTGGAATAGTATTTTTCGGGATTAAATTGTAAATCGTTTTAGATGATGTCGAGAAGTTTTTTATGTTCAAATCATAAAATAAATTCTTCGGATTCATCGCATTTTTCACTCTTCCAGAAGCCGAAAGTTGCAAGTCATCCAAACCAGAAACTTGGAGATTATTAATCAATAAATCGTTTAGTTTTCCTTTTACATTGGTGTTAACACTCAAAATGGCGTTTGGATATTTATCGAAAGGCGTCGTATTTCTAAGCGTTGGAGCAAGATTTAGAATATCTGCAAAACCAATTTTTGAGTTTTTGATATTTGCATTCACCAAAATATTTTCTGGATGAGAAGTTAACTCATTAATCGTGTTGTAACGCAAAATAACTTCGTCACGAAGAACAGTTCTTGGTGTTTGTAAATAAAGGTTTTTCAGATACGCTTGTGTATCTGCGTACAAGAAATCTGTTGTTAATTTCTGAATATTCAATCCTCTTGATTCCTTTATTTTTGCACTTTTTACTTGTCCAGCAAATGTGTTATTTTTCATTTCAAAATCGCGTAAATCAAGATTTAATTTAGAAAAATCCAAATGATTAAAATCCATTCCTTGAGCCGTTCGACGTTCTGCAGTATTGTTGTATTTTACTTTTACATTTTCTAATTTCGTTTCGTTCAAAACCAAATTTATTGGGGTTGAAGAAGTAGATGAAGAGGAAGTAGAATTGTTCGAAGAAAGGAATAAATTCGCTTCGATATCTGCGTCTTTCAACAAAATATTTTCGATATCGAAAATAGAATTTTCAAGGTCAAGTTTATTGACTTTCGTTTCAAATTCGTTTAGGTTAATTTTGGCGAAAGTTTTCGAATTTTCGTCACCATAATTAACTTTGATATCATTCAAATTAATCTTATTCAACCCAATTTGTAATGGAGTTTGTTTTGCATTTGGATCAATTTTATCAACATTATTTTCTTTGATTTTATTAACCATTTTTTGATTAAAATCAACCAACAAACCATTCACCAAAATATCATCAACCGCATAAGAATTTTGTTGTAAATCAAGTTTTTTAACTTGTGTTTTGAAATCTTTGAATTTTACTTTTGCAAACATTCCAGAAATATCATCGCCATAATCGATATCAAAATTGGTTAAATTAATTCCGTTCAATTCAATTTTCATAGGCTTTTGATCATTCAAAGAATCTACTTTTTCTTCTACTTTTTTCGCAACTTCTTTTACAATATCTTGTTTCAATTTTAGCTTTAAACCATCTAAATTGATATCGCCAATTCCATACGAGTTTTGCTCTAAATCGAATTTTTTGACACGCGTATCAAACGAATTTAGATTAACTTTGATGTTATTTGCCGCTTGCTGATCATTGAACGAAACATTAATATCATTCAGTTTTATTTTATCTAACGAAATGATAAATGGCTTTGAAGGACTTTCGTCTTTTTCGTCTGTTGCAAAAGCATTGATAATATAATCGAAATTGAATTTCCCATCTGGTTTACGGATAACATTGGCATGAACGCCACTCAAATCAATAGATTTTATATCTGCTTTACTTTTGGTCAATTGCCAAATATCTAAACCAACGTCAAACTTTTTGACCGATAAAAGCGTGTCGACATCTTGTCCTTGTAAGTATAGATTTTCCATCACCAAACTATTTGGAAAATCGACATAAACACGATCTAATTGTACTTTTGTATGTATTTTATTTTCGAGGTAATTAACTAATTTATTTTTTACAAAATTTTGTACAGTAGGAAACTGTAAACTAAAAATTGCAATTGTTAATAACAAAATTATTGACAATATAGAAATTGAAAAATATTTGAGTATTTTCTTTAAGTTGAATTTCAATTGGTTAGATTTTATTCGTTTTGGATCGTGATTATATAACAATTTTCCTACAAGGATAATACCAAAAATATTGTTTTATAATTACTTAATAAATGTTTTGAAGATAAATATTTTTACCTAACTAAATTGCTTTCGAGTAAACTATTTTTGAATTGTTTTTCGTAGAAATAATAATCTTCCGAAGTATTTGGCATTATATTTTGCAAGACAACTAAACTAACTTTTGATTTCGGGAAATAGATATTTATCGCAGAAAAACCATCTCCTAATCCCGTATGTCCAATGTAATTGATGTTGTTTTCGGTTATATTTCTGATGTTATAGGCATAACCTTGCGGTATTTTCCCAAAAACATCGTGTTGCGAAAGAGTAGAAGGTGTGATCAAAAGTTGATATGTTTCGGGTTGTAGAATTTTACCATTGTGTAATAAATTATTCCATTTTACTAAATCATTCGCAGTAGAAATTATTCCATCCGCAGGTAAATCTTCTTCTGTAATCATTGTTTGATAATTGGGAACAAGCGAATCATTTCGGTAAAAGTATCCTTGTACTAATTGATGCTTTTCGGTATTGGAATAAACAAAAGTTTCATACAAACCAATTTCTTTGAACAAATTTGTAGCCAATTCTCGGAATGTTTTATTGGTAACATTAGTCAAGATTTTGCCTAAAAGTACATTCGAATAATTTCCATATTTGAACTCTGTTCCAGGTTTGAACAACAAAGGTTTTGTTATATCTTGGATTCCATGTGTATGATTAAGCAATTGATGTACAGTAACAGAATCTGCCCACGATTGAGTGATTTCTGGTAAATATGTTTTAATCAATTTTTGCAAATTGATATTCCCTTTTTCGACTTCTTTTAAAATTAAAACTGACGTAAACAATTTTGAATTTGACATAATTTCAAATTGATTTGACTTATTTAGTGCAATTTTCTCTTCAAAATTCTTAAATCCGTGTACTTTTTCATAAATCGTTTTACCATTTTTGGAAACGATCACAACTCCATTAAAAGGAAATGAATGTTTTGAAATGATAATTTTTTCGAAGTCGAGTTTTAATTGTGCGTTTTTTTGCGCGAAAATTGGTTGACAAATAAGGCAAATTAATCCTAAAGTCAAGATTTTTAGAAGAGTTTTCATTTTTGTGTTTTGGTTGATGTAAAAGTAAAATATAATCTGTTTTGAAATTGATAATATTTTAAAATTCTCTTAAAACTTTTTAATTTTCATTGGTAAAACAAATATTCTTTTATTAAATTTGAGTCAAACAATTGAAGCTATGAGAAGAATTTTTTTTGAAAAAGATAGCCACAAAGACTACTTATTTGTTATAATTGATCACGAAAGAGAATTGGATCAAATTTATAAAGTGGATAATTTTACTGACGAAACTGGACGCGAATATGTGTACACCTTGATTGGAGAACGCAAAAAACTGAATGCAGATTTGTTAAAACCGCATGTTGTTGCGCTAGAGAATGGAAGTTATACAAATTACAATGGAGAGGGAATTGTAACAGATTGTCACGCTTGTTTAGAAAGTATTGTGGATAATAGAGGATTGAATCGAGAACAGGAAATATTTGTTTATGTTCGAAATAAATAGAAAATAGAAAAGGCTTTGAAATTTTACTCAAAGCCTTTTTTTATGAGATTTCAACTTGATTGAAAATTAATTTTTGAACAACTTCATCCAAATGCTCTTTGTGTTTTGCTACATAATCATTGGCAACATCCAATAACGTTTTAATATTGCTGTTGGAAACATTTCCTAAATCCAATGCAGATTCTGGAATTTCAGGATTAAATCGATAATAATTTTGTTGGTATTTTGGTTTCAATAAAGCGAACATGCTTCTCATTTCCTGATCGACCATATCAACGCCGGTTGAAATAAAAATGTCTACCAAAGGATCTACCCATTTAGATTTTGAAATTCCTGTTAAATGTTCGTGTTTATAAGATTTTGCACGCGAACCATTTCCGATAGAAATGATAATAAATTCTTGTAAAGGTGCTGTTCCGTTATACTTTAATTCATCTTTGAAGTATTTATTGAAATTTATTTTTTGCGTTTCGATAAAACCAACAAAAGTCGGATTGTTTGCAAAAACACCACCATCAATACAACTAAATTCTTGATCAGCGAATGATTTTATTTTCGCAGGTTCAAAATAAGTTGGCGCAGCTGATGAAGCACGACAAATATCTTTTACATAAAAATTTCGGAAAGGAGAAATTCCATCAATTGAATTGAAAATTTTTGGTTTTTGATGCTCAGTATCATAAGAAACTATTGCGCAAGGACGAATCAAATCTTTTAACTCTGCCTCTCCAAAAACAATTTTTAATTGCTCTTCCAATACAAGCGTTGGTAAATTATCTTTCAGCACACTCAACGGATTATTGAGAATTGTCCAGAATGTTTTTGAGAAAATATTTTTCCCTTCGCCTAAATAAATATTCAAAGCATCTGTAATCGAGTGTTTTGCTCTTTTTGGATTTTCGGTAGAAGGAGATAATAACAAAGAAGCGATTAAAGCACCAGTACTTGTACCTGCAATAAAATCGACATAATCGCCTATTTTAGCATTTTCGTCATGAATTTCCTTTAATTTATCTTCGATGTATTTTAAAATGACACACGATATAATTCCTCTAATTCCTCCGCCATCCAAAGAAAGTAAGACAATTTTTTTCTCTTTAAATTCCATTTTTGATGTTCTATTGTTTAAAGTTAAACTTTTCCTTTCAAATATTCTTTATTTTTACACTTGATAATTTGTTTCAAAATGACCAAAAAACTTTTCCCAACATACGATATCTGTAACCTGAATACCGAAAAAAATAGTAATGAGTTGTTTTCCATCGATCGTTTTAGAGGTTATGTTGATAGTAATCCACATTTACAGGAAGTTCACAGTCATAATTATTACCATTTGGTCTATTTTACAGAAGGTAGCGGCGAACATTTGATCGATTTTGAGAAGTTTGAGGCTAAATCTGGGACAATGTATTTTATGAAACCTGGACAAGTACACCAATGGTATTTTAAGGAAAAATATGATGGGTTTGTCGTGAATTTTTCTGATAATTTTTTCGATTGGATTGGAATTAATTCTTCTATTTTACAAAAATTTAGATTTTTACAATCTATTTTGGTGAAAGATCATGTGGTTGAAATTTCGCCAGATGTACAAGAAAAAATTTCAAGTTATTTTGAGGAAATGATAAATGAAAATCAAGAAAATAATCAATTCTCGAATTTAAAAATTGGTTTTCATTTGATGAATTTATTTATTGATATTGAACGAAGTTTGGAAGCTGTAAAAATTAAAACAAGTGATTATCAATCAGTGTTGCTGAATAATTTTCAGTCGCTTATCGATCAAAATTTCAAGACCAAAAAATTACCGAAAGAATATGCCGAATTGTTGTACATTACGCCTAATCATTTAAATGCGCTTTGCAAAGATGTGTTAGCTACTTCGGCAGGTGAATTAATAAGAAGTCGCATTGTTTTAGAAGCAAAACGATTACTTGTTAATAAAGAGATTTCTGTTACTGAAATTGCTTATTTACTCAATTTTCAGGATGCTTCTTATTTTGTAAAATTCTTCAAAAAATATACTGAGTTTACGCCAGAACAATTCAGAAAACAATATTATTCGTAATTATTTGCTGCATTTTATAACATGATTAAACAGTGTATTTTAATTAAATGATATCCTTCCTCCTTCTCTCTCCAAAAAATTCCAAACTTCTTCAAAAAATATTTTTACAAGAAGTTAAATGTTAACTATTTGGCTTGATTTAATTAAA
>NZ_DKSU01000015.1:25383-25856 GCF_002472945.1 Empedobacter sp. UBA7248
ATAAATCAATCTTAAAATTTATAACTATGGCTAACAATTCAAGAGGAGTCTTAAAATTCAACGGTGGTGAGGATCAAAAAATCATCAAATTAGATTATCAAGTATCAAGAACAACTGATGTTTCGGGACGTGTAGCTTCTGATCCATCTAATGCTTTAATCAAAGTAACCGTAGAAGCAACTGAAAGTTCTACGATTCTGGAAAGTTTATTAAACGATAAATATAAACCAACTGTTGGTGATATTACGTTTAATAAAGCACACGAAGAAGGTGTTTTAATTAACTTAAAATGGGAGAACGGTTACGTTATCCAACACGAATTAAATTTTGACGCATTAAACGACAACAATATGTTAATTTCATTTGTAGTAAGTGCAGAGAAAATTGATTACGGTACAGCTTCTTACGATGGTGTTTGGCCTTCTGCTCGATAATTTATTTCAATCGAAAATCGCATAAGTTTACTAACCAAC
>NZ_DKSU01000015.1:25902-161069 GCF_002472945.1 Empedobacter sp. UBA7248
ATAGCCAAGTCGCTGGAATTAATCGTTTAGCCAAATTATTAATCGTAATTGATGGTAAAATTGTTCCGCATTACAAGCATTTTTCTTTAAAACAACATAGCCAAACCCATCATCAATTCGAGTTAGTTTTGGATCATGATACCTTTGGTAATTATGAAAATCACAAACTCGAAACTTCAAATAAATTTTTAGGAAATCGTCTAACAGTTGTTATTCGTTACAAAGATATTGAGGATAGTCCTGAAAGAACTTTTGTCGGAGTTATCACAAAAGTTGGGTATTTACAAGAGCATTCTAGTCTTGGAAATATCGTATTATCAGGGTTTAGTCCAACGATTTTATTGGATGGAGCACCACATACACAGAGTTTCGGAGGTGATAGATCAGTTAACATGAGTATTATTGCGAATAAACTGATTAAAGAAGGTCTTGGAGATTCTAAATTTGATATTCGGGTTGACGCAAAAGATGCTTCGGATATCGTTTACAGCACGCAATACAACGAAACGCATTACAATTATTTGGCTCGAATGGCTTCTGCTTATGGTGAACAATTTTTTTATGATGGTGAGGTCTTGCATTTTGGACAATTGCCACCGCAAAATAAACCGCTTAATTTGGTTTACGGACGAAATGTAAACGACATCAGTATTGAGCTGAATGCGGTGCATACTAAACCTCAATTTTATGGTTATAATAGTAGTGATAATGCAAAATTAACTTCTGGTCAAACACCGCTTAAACACAGAAGTGATTTGGCTCAAACAGCTTATAAAAACAACGAGAATATTTTTAAAACTAAAGCTTTACAAGTTGCACCAATCAAAGCAAATACGGATAAAGATGTAGTAAATGCGCAAGAAAGCGAATCGGGACAAAAAGGTGTTGAAGTCTTTACGGTAAGTGGTTCTACAACGATTCCATTTTTGTATCCTGGTTGTGTGGCTGACTTAGAAATGCGCAAACAAGATAGCAACAAAACATCGTACTTCACTCGAATTATGATTACGGATGTGGAGCATGATATTGATACTTTAGGACATTATACTGGACGTTTCAAGGCGATTGCTTCGGATACTGGATTTTTACCAAAACCTGAGTTTACAATCCCAAAAGCAGAACCACAGATTGCAACTGTTATTTCAAATACTGACCCTAAAGGACAAGGTCGTGTGACCGTAAAATTTGATTGGCAATTGCATGATACAACAAATTTTATCCGCATGATGTCGCCTGATGCTGGAGGTACAGATCAAGTGACGCAAAATCGTGGGTATGTTGCAATTCCTGAAGTTGGAGACCAAGTAATGGTTGGCTTTGTACACAATCATCCCGACAGACCTTTTGTGATGGGTGGTATGTTCCACGGAAAAGTTGGACTCGGTGGTGGTGCGAATAATAGTGTGAAATCTATACAGACAAGAAGTGGACATCGTATTGTTTTTACAGAAGACGAAAGCATCATCATCACTGACAAATCAGGTAATGAAATTCATCTCGATACTATTGGTAGTAATATCAATATTACCGCTCCTGAAACGATTAATATAAAATGTAAGAATTTTAATATCGATGTTCAAGAGAATATGAATACAAGTGTTGGGATTAACCAAATGAATTCTATAGGCATGAATTTTACAAATAGTGTAGGTGTAAATTATATAGCAACTGCTGGAGGAATGATGACTAATAATGCAATTTTAGATTATAGTTTGATGGCTGCTAATATTATGGAAATTGCCAATGGTAATAAAACGTCTAAATCAAAAGAAGTTTTAGACCAATCAAGTGATAAAAAGATTATTTCTGAAAATAAAAATGAAATACATAGTCAGGGTTCATTTGATAATAATGGAGGTGAAGGAACAAAAATGCATTAATTATGGCAGGAGGAAAAATTACACGAATTGTTAAAGGAACTAACTCTATAGAATGCGAAAAATGGGAAGTTTATACAAATGATTTTTCTGCATATGCTAATAACGGAAGTTACTTTACAGCAGATGGAGGTACTAATTTTGGAACTCCAAAAGATCCACCACCGCCAAATAAATATTTTGTAAAAGGTTGGTGGACAGATAAAGAAGATAAACCTATTAAAGAAGCTAAAATACTAAATGTAGTTCGTTTTCATGTACAAACACAAAATATAGAAAAACCTGAAGGAAAAAATATTACGATAGCCTTGTATGAACATGATTATTCTATTCCTATTCCTTTGACTTTTGGATTAGCTAATTATTCTACAGACGATCATATCCGAATAATGCGAGGAAACAATGAAATAACAACTATGCAGTTGGATAAAGAAGGAAAAGGATATATAGAAATTTCTTTAGATTGGGGTTTGAATAATTTGTTTAACGAAGAAACATTGTATTTTAATGAAGAAGGGGGTGATTTGGAATTACATTTTAAATGTGGTTACGATGACCAAGAGAATGTTCATTTACCTAATAGTTTTGGAGATTATCTGAAGGTAAAACGTTCTGAACAAAATTTGTTTATAAAACCATTTTCAGTGGAAAATCAATACAATTTTCCAGAAATATTTAATCATTTAGGCGAGTTTATACTTTTTGCAATTGATAAAGATGATATATCATTTAAAAAGTTTGCAGCTGTTAAAATAAAAACAACCACATTTTTTAATTCAATAGAAGGAGTTAATTTATTTAAGAAACAAGTATTTACAGAAGGAATAGACTTTAGTACAAGAGCACATAATTTTAAAAATTTCACAGTCAATGAAGTAGAACATTTTTATAAAACAACAAAGCCAATCAAAATGGTTTACATAGAAGAAACTTTAAAGACAATAAAACTTGATCAATCTTATAAAGGGATAATTTCATATAATTCTATCAATAAAGTTTTGAAATACGGAAGAGATGCTAATTTAGTATATGGCTCTTATCAATTGCTTACAGAAATGAAAGAAATGATACCTGTAATCAGTGAAAATGGAGAGTTCAATAAACCAAGCCTTTCTTCTTTTGTAGGCATGATTCCTATGGCTGCTCCTTTGGCATTTGGTTTTGCTGTACTAGAATGGATATCGATGGATATTGTAAAAGAGTTCGACGATATGTACGAAGAACTGAAAATAATAAAACTAGAAAATGCCAAAAGAAGTGGACTAACACAAGTAAGGAATTTGTTGCATTTTGGTAGAGAAACAGATTATAAAGATTATGAGTTTATAAAAGATGTTCCGCAGATAACTATTGATAAATTGTTGAAAGGAGAAATAAAGAATATTATTGATTTAGAAAAAATTAGAATAAATGATGACTATGCCATTTATGAAAAAAAAATTCAAGGTCAAGAAATTAACGAAACAAAGTATTCTCTAATCATAAGAAAACAAAGAGATGAATTAATTAATGATGATATTTTTATAATAGAAAGTATTATAATACAACCTGAAAAATGAAACAAATAGCATTACTCCTGATTTTAATTCTTTTTAGTTGTAAAGGGCAAAGTGTAGATACATTAGAAGAAGTAAAAAATTCAGAATTAATAAAGATAGAAGTAATAGGATTAAAACCTAAAACAGATAGTCTGTTTACATCCTTTACTATACCTAAAACATATTTATTAAAAAGTAGTAAAAAAATAAAATTTATTGATATTAATTATTATAATCATCCTCATAATAATAATCAAACAGGTTATATAATTTATGATAAAATTATTAATCCAGAGGACAGTATTAATATTAATCTTTTTTATTATAAATTAATATCTATTGAAGATTTTAAAAAAATAACGAATCAAACTGATTTTAAAAATAACGAAATTTATAAAGTAATTGATAATAAAGAAATTTATAACATTTTGGAAGGATATAAAAAAGACGATATTAGATTTAGATATTATCATAAAAATGATTTAAATAATACAATAGCAAAATCCATATCAGTTAACTTAGAATAATGAGACAAATAGTATTATTTCTGGTATTAATTCTTTTTAGTTGTAAAGGACAAAGTGTAGACACTTTAGAGGAAATCAAAAATGAAGAGCCTATTACGATAGAAGTGTTAGGGCAGAAACCTAATACAGATAGTTTATCAGTAATTATAGTTCTGCCGAAAAAATATATTTTAAAAAGTAATAAAAAATTAAAATTATTAAGTATAGATTATTATAAATTAATATATGATAAAAATAATAATGCAATTATTAATTTAAAAAATGATATCAATTTGAAGGATACTATTCAATTTAATATTGAATATTTTAAATTAATTCATCTTAATCAGCTTAATAGTATAAAGGATAATAATAATTTAAAAAAAAATATAGTATATAAAACATCAAATACAAAAGAAGTTTATAAACTATTAACTGAATTTAAAAAAGATGATATTAGATTTAGATATTATCATGAAAATGATTTGAAAAATATAATAGCAAAATCCATATCAGTTAACTTAGAATAATGAAACAAATAGCATTATTCCTCATGTTAATTCTTTTTAGTTGTAAAGGTCAAGATGTAGATGCTTTAATAGAAATAAAAAGAAATACTCCAAATCAGATAGAAATAGTAGCTAAAAAATTTAATTCAGAAGAATTAGCTGTTTTTTTTATTCTGCCAAAAAGATATAAAATAAAAAGTAATCAAAATCTAAAATTAGTTGATATTAATTATCATAAAAATCCGCAAACGACTTTTGGAACAAGTGGTCTTGTGATAGGAAAGGAATTTGTTAATTTAAATGATACAATACAATTTAATATTGTTTATGATGGAGTATTGAAGGTAAGAGATTTTAATAAAATAATTGATAATCAAGTTATTGTTGAAAAAAAACTTATACGATAACCAATAATCAGGCATTATATCAATTATTGAACGTATTTAAAAAAGATGAAATTTTATTTAAATACAGATATGAAGATAATCCGAAAGAGTTACAAGTATTGTCGATTCCTGTTAACTTAGAATAATGAAACAAATAGTATTATTTCTGGTATTAATCTTTATTAGTTGTAAAGGGCAATCAATAGATACTTTAGAAGAAATAAAAAATCAAGATCCTATTAAAATTGAAACAATAGGCTTAAAACCAAAAACAGATAGTTTATTTACTACTATTACTTTTCCAAAAAGATATGTATTAAAAAGTGATAAAACCTTAAAATTGGAGAGTGTAAGTTATCATAAACATCCAAATAATAATTTTGGGACAAGTGGTAGTATATTTAGAGAAGATGAACTTAACTTAAATGATACAATAAACTTTGATATTATATATATTACACGATTGATAGCAAAAGATTTTAGGCACTTAATTAATAATAATATTGCCATTAAAGAAAAAGAACGTTTTACTATAACCAATAATCAGGCATTATATCAATTATTGAACGTATTTAAAAATGATGAAATATTGTTTAAATATGAATATTTAGCTAATCCTAAAGAGTTACAAGTATTGTCGATTCCTGTTAACTTAGAATAATGAAACAAACACTCATTTTATATCTAATATCTTTAATATTTTTTAGTTGTAAAGGATAAGAAATAGACAAAGTTGAAATACTGAAGAGTTCTGAGCATAACACACTTGAAATATTACCTACAAAAAATAATTCAGATAGCTTAAGAGTCAAAATTAGCATTCCTAAAAAGAATATATTATTGATTAATAAAAAAAACGTACCTGTAAATATAGAATACTATAAGGATATTTTGAATCTAGATATTAGTGGACGAATACATTTTAATGACGATTTAAATTTTAATGATACAATAAAATATGACATCATTTATTTTACATTTATTCATAAAAAAACACTTGAAAATTTGATTAATAATGTAGAATTAGAAGAAAAGATAAATTTTAAAATATCAAATAATCACCAATTATATAAAGTTTTAAAGAATTACAAAAAAGATGAAATTTTATTTAAATATAGATATGTAGATGATCTAGAAGAATTGCATGTACTATCCATACCAGTTAACTTAGAATAATGAAACAAGTAGTATTATTTCTAGTATTAATTCTTTTTAGTTGTAAAGGACAAAGTGTAGACACTTTAGAGGAAATAAAAAATCAAGAACCTATTAAAATTGAAACAATAGGCTTAAAACCAAAAACAGATAGTTTATTTACTACTATTACTTTTCCAAAAAGATATGTATTAAAAAGTGATAAAACCTTAAAATTGGAGAGTGTAAGTTATCATAAACATCCAAATAATAATTTTGGGACAAGTGGTAGTATATTTAGAGAAGATGAACTTAACTTAAATGATACAATAAACTTTGATATTATATATATTACACGATTGATAGCAAAAGATTTTAGGCACTTAATTAATAATAATATTGCCATTAAAGAAAAAGAACGTTTTACTATAACCAATAATCAGGCATTATATCAATTATTGAACGTATTTAAAAAAGATGAAATATTATTTAAATATGAATATTTAGATAATCCAGAAGAATTACATATACTATCCATACCAGTTAACTTAGAATAATGATGATGAAAAGATTTATGATTTCATAGAAATAACTCAAGAAACATATAATAAATTGATGATGGGAGAATTTAAAACTATACTAGATTTGCAAAAATCAGAGTATAATGAAGAGAATATAAGAAGTCAAAAATTTCATTCTGGAGAAATCAAAATATTTAATAATGTCAAACCATTTACAATCCTATATAAAAAAGAATTTGATTCTTCAATAAAAGATGATATTATTTTAATAGAAACAATATTTACCAATTATTAATCATGAAAAAAATCATAATATATTTCGTATTTAGTTTATTAATTTTCATTTGCTGTGGTTCTAAATTTAATCAATCAAGAATAAATTATCATCAAGATTATTCAAATGAAAGAATATTTCTTTTATCTAATCCATATTATGAAGATAGTGTGAGAGTATATTTACCTAAGAATATAAAATTAGAGTTTGAAAAAGAAATTTCATCTGCAGATATACAGTATTTTGAGAACAAAAAAATTATAGGATTGTTAACAGATTATACTTTTTTTACTAAAGCAAATAAAGAATTTTTCCCTACATCAGGAATTAGATTTGAAAAAGATTCTGATTATAATTTAGATTTATTATTATATAAAAATATCAATATATCTTATAACGAATTAACTCAAGTTTTGAAAAAAATGAATATGGAATCAAAGCAAAAACGTTTTAGAGATACTGTATTTGTTGGAGGTATAAAAGATTTTAAAATTATTAAACCAGATTTATTTAATAAACTAAATTCAAAAAATGATACTCTTCTTATTTATTATTCAAAAAAAGGTGATAGAAAATTTAAATTTGAAAAGTTTAGAATTGATTGGTAAATTCTTTAGAAATGGCAAAATGATGATTCAATACAAGATGATATAGCTTTGATAGAAACAATATTTTTTCCTACAAATTAATGATTTTTTATATGAATAAATTTTTTATTGCAACACTTTTCTTAATTAGTTGCATACCTAATAAAGAAGTTATTTTTAATCAAGAAAACACAATTCAAAAAATTACAATTTCATGTAATATTCAAGGTGAATATAAAGATAGTGTTAGATTAAATATCCCTATAGAAATTAGAGTGAGTAATTTAAATGAAACTACATTTTTAGAATTTGATTTTAAATATGATAATAATATTTTGATATATCCAACAAATTATATTATATATAATGATGATTTCAAAACTAAATATTTAAGACCATTAAAACCTAAAAAAGATAATTATAATCAAATCAAATTATTATTGGTAAATAGAAAAATAAATATTTCGAATCTAAAAGCAAAAAATATTCTAGAAAAATATAATTATTCAAAAGAATTAGGGAATATTTTTAAAGATACTATTCAATTAACTACTTATCAGCAATTCAAGAAAGATTTTCCAGAAGTATTTAATGAATTAAACGCTGATGGAGATTCATTGATAATTACCACAAGAGAAGGAGATTCTAAAACATATCATTCAAAAGCTTATCCTATAAAATGGTAAAATATGAAAATTATTAATCTCCCAAGTAATATCAACTATGATGAAATAGAATATATAGAAGAACCTATCGAGCAATTAGAGACAAGAGATGTGTTTATTGTTTATAAAGTGCTAAGATGGATTGGTTATTTCTTTTTATCAATTATTTTATTTTTAGGTATTATGTTTATTGCTGTGGGAATTGGTGGAAAACATCGAAAATTAGAAATGAATCCTGGTTTTGCTTTATTAGGAGTTATCTTATGTTTGCCCTTTGTTTTATACGTTGTTATTAACAATTATATGGATAAAAGTCCTAAAATTGATAATCAAGTAACCTCTGTAAGGAAAAGTAGTCAGATAGCTTTAAAAGTCGATTTAAAAAATATTAAATTAGTTCAAAATTCTTTTAATTATATAGATGTAATTTTTATTATTCCATATCCTCAAAAAAATGCCGTAATTCATTATAAACAAAAAATTGAAATGGAGTACGATAATATTTTATTATGGTTTATTCAACAAAAAGAAACAATATTTTACATAAATCCAGAAGACATAAATCATCATTATCTTGATTTAAAATTTATGAATACCTAATCAATCTTAATGAAAATAACAAAACTTGTCATTCTATTCAATTACAAAAAAATCCTTTTAGGAGTAATCGTTTCAATTCTTCTATTTGTATTATCATTTTTTATAGTTTCTACATTTATCAAGATGCTATTTAATATTGTGGGAGGATTAATATTGCTAAATATTATTGCTTCAATTCTCGCGTCTTATATACTTTACGATAAATCAGATTTATATGAGATAAATAAATTGAATGAAATTGCTGATTTTAATAATGTTGAGAATGTCGTTTTAATTCACGCAAGTTTTGATCCTTTGTCTATAAATTTAGAAGAAAAATATCCGACTATCAATTTGACCGTCTGTGATATTTATGGAAATAGACATGAGCACGAAAGTGGAATTAAAATTTCGAAAAAAGTATTTCCACCCAATCCAAAAGAAATAATAATTCATACGAATAAATTACCTTTTGAAGATAATTCTCAAGATGTAATTCTTGCAATTACGGCTATTCATGAAGTTTTGGAGCATACAGAAAGAGTTTTGTTTTTTAAAGATGCCAAAAGGATTTTGAAAAAAGATGGAATAATTATCCTTTCAGAACAATTTCGTGATACAACTAACTTTTTGTTTTTTAATATTGGAGCATTTCATTTTCTAAGCGAAAAACAATGGAAAAAGGCAATTTCAGAAGCAGGATTAAAAATAGTTGATAATAAAAGAATCACGCCTTTTGCAAATATGTTGATTTTAAAAGGTTAATGATTTCCTTCTTCAGAAAACAATATTATTTTTAACTTTTGACATTCTTTTATTTGTTGGTATAGTGAACTGAAATATTAAAATACACTTTTACGGGATTTCCATTAACCAAAGCAGGTTTTATCTTTGTTGACTTTTCTTCTTGTTCTCTGTTTATTCTATAAAGGATTTGAGTAGAAATTCGAGCTAATGTTTCGTTTCCTTGGGACGTTATATTGGTAAAATATCCATTTTCGTCAATAACAATATTCAATTTTGCAAAATAATCACTAGATCCACGTAATATTTTATCCAATGTCATTTTTGATAATTTATCAGAAACCTCTTCGTTAAGTTTATTTTTAAAGCATTCTAAATAACTATCTGATTCATCTTTACAATCTGGATAAACAGCAAATTTATCTACATTATTAGAATTGTAGATGTTTTGAGAAAAAGTGAAAACAGTAATCAATAAAGCAAAGAAGGTTAATAATTTTTTCATAAGTAGGTAGTTTAGATGTATATTAGTAAATCTTTATGAATTAATGATTTATATCAATCCGTAAATACTACCATAAATACCATAAATAGTGCCAGATTCTAGAGGTGTTCTGGTGGTAAATTTGTATACTAATATCAAGAGTAATATGAACGAGTTGAACAAAACTGATTTTGAGAATAATTTAGCTGCCGAAAATGAGAAATTTAGAACTGAAGTAGCGACGTTTACAAAATCAGGAACCCGAAAATGGGTGTATGCAAAGAAACCATCGGGAAAATTTACAAATTATAGGACAGTTGTATACTCTATATTGCTGATTCTATTAGTTGTTATTCCTTTTATAAAACTACCAAATGGTAACCCCATCTTTAAATTTGATGTTTTTAATACAAATTTTATCTTATTTGGTTATCCATTTTTTACAACAGATTTTTTCTTGCTTGCTTTTGGTATGATTGTAAGTGTGGTTTTCGTCATACTTTTTACTTCTGTTTATGGACGGCTTTTCTGTGGATGGGTTTGTCCTCAAACTATTTTTTTAGAAGGAGTATTTAGAAGAATAGAATTTTGGATAGAAGGTGATCGAAATAAACAAATACGATTAGATAAACAAGATTGGAATGAAGAGAAAATTCTGAAAAGAGGAGGCAAATGGTTTGTCTTTTATATTGTTTCGTTTTTAGCAACAAACATTCTTTTTTCTTATATAATAGGAATGGATGTCTTGATACAAATGTATAAAGAAGGTCCTACTGAACATGGTGGAAAGTTTTTAGGATTATTTATTTTTAGTGTATTATTTTATTTCGTATTTGCGTGGTTTCGTGAACAAGTATGTACATTGGTTTGTCCTTATGGGCGTTTACAAGGTGTTTTACTTGATAAAAAAACAATGCAGGTCTCTTATGATTATCTTCGAGGAGAAGGAAAAAGTGGTCGAAGCAAATTTAGAAAAGGTGAAGATCGTGTTGCTGTTGGGAAAGGAGATTGTATCGACTGTGGACAATGTATCGCGGTTTGCCCTACAGGAATTGACATCAGAAATGGTTCTCAATTAGAATGTATCAATTGTACAGCTTGTATGGATGCTTGTGATGAAATAATGGTAAAAATTAATTTACCTACAGGTTTAATAAAATATGCATCAGAAGAAAATATTGCACAAGGAAAACCATTTAGAATAAACGGACGATCAATTGTTTTTTCACTCATTTTAGTCGCAATGATTTCTGCTATGACAATTTTTATGTTGAATAGAAGTGATGTTGAAGTGAAATTTCTACAAGTTCCAGGAAAAGATTATGTAGTAGAAGGAGATTATATCATCAATACAATGCAATATAGTTTGATGAATAAAACGAACAAGCCTTATAAATTGGTGGTGAACGTAAATGGTTTTAAAGGTGGAAAAACGGTGTTGTTGGTAGAACCTGATAAATTTATAAAGATAGACGAAGGTGAATTAAAACAAGGTTTAATCGATATTAAAATACCTAAAAGTGAACTTAAATCTTATAAAGTACCAGTTATTTTAGAATTGAAAGATTTAAATGGAGAAACCATCGATCATTATACGATTAGTTTTATGGCGCCTTTTTAGTTAAATAACAAAAAACGTCTTACATTATGTAAGACGTTTTTTTTATTCTAATTATTCTTTTCGAGATTATTTCTTTCTCAACACTTCGTTTTCAAATTTGACACCATTCCAACCGTTCTTCATAAATTGACGAATGTTGTTGTGGTCTGTTCCTTCTGGCGTATCTAAAACCGCTTGATAATGTTCGGCAAATAATTTTAATGTATCATCTCCAGAAAAATTATTCAATTTTGCGAATGCAAAAACTTTAGCACTTCCTTGATTTTGATCCGCAGCATTTTCCTGATTTCCATTTACAAAAGCAGAAGCGCTATAAGTATAATTTTCTTCAATATGCGCGATAACATCCGCAAAATTAGCTTCGTTTTGGTTTAATTTTTCTAAAATCATTGTATCTTTTTGTCAAAAATAAGAACTTATTTTGAATACAATAAATCATTAAGTATGTTAATTTTTTTATGCGCTCAAATACTTAACGAATGTTTAACAACTTTCTGTCTATTAATTAATTAGATTTATAATTATTAACCAAGTAAAAATAAATTTTATGTTTGAAAGAAGGCAATTTAATTATGAAACGTCAAGTGTTGCGCTACGTGAACTTGCGGAAAAAGGATATCAAGAAGATTTTAATTTATTAGAAAGCGATTTGATTGATCATCCGCACGATTTTAGAATTATTTATATCTATCGTTACGAAGGAAATTCGAATCCTGAAGATGAATCAAGTGTTTACGGAATCGAAAAAATATCGACAGGAGAAAAAGGAGTTTTAGTTGCAGGCAATTTGGGATTTGTACAAACAAATTTAGCATCGATACTTATCCAATTAGAAATTGAGGGCAGAGGTAGAATTCTGAACAACTAAAAACAAAAGCATGAATCAACTACTAAATATTACCATTAAAATATAAAAAAGCGTTACCAAGAAAATTGATAACGCTTTTTTTATTTTTTCGAATAAATTTTAACTTTCTAAAGAAAGTTAATCGTTTTCTATTTTTAGTAATAGTCTATATTCAGAAAAACGATGTTCGCGAATAGGTCTTATAAAAGGTTCTGTTTTGAAATATAAAACTAAACATGGAGAAATATTTTTATATTTTTCTACAAACTCAAACGAAACTAATTCACCATTCTTTATTCGCTGTTTTATTTTGTTGTGATAAGGATACATTTTCCTTTTTATAAAATATTACTTCGCTTTTCTACATAAAACCTTGAACGGAATAGAAAATGCACTATTATATTTTGATTTCAAACGACGAATATCTCTCGAAGCAGATGCTCTTGTAAAATAATCTCCAACTAAAACGCGATAGTCTGGTGAGAAATAAGCTGTTTGCGATGATAAGTCAGGATAAGAACGTGCAAATTCATTTCTTACCTTCTCTGCATCTTTTCTATCTTTCGAATAATAAATCTGAATTTTGAAACCATTAACCTGTGGTGTACCTGCGCAAGGATCATTAGATTGTATAACTGTTTTTTTCTCTGTCGGTTTCTTTACAGTAGTGGTATAACTACAAACAGCATCTTCTTTTGCTTTTAATACATTATTTATTCTACTATCAATTTCCATATTCAATGTACCATTATTGATGATTTGAACAGTATCAATTTTATCTTGAGCAAAAACACAAGAAGAAAAAGTAATAAGGAATAAAAAGATAAATTTTTTCATAAGATGAAATTAATTTGTGCAAATATACTTTTTACAATTAAGTTATTAAATTTTATAGACTTTTATTTTCTTACAACGAATATTGTTCCAATTTTTTTTAACAATCAAATATTTGATTGTTGTTTCGTAAAATCGATTGGCAGATTATAATAAAAACAATAATGATTATTTTTTAAATTATGTTAAATAGCAATTTTTCTTGTTCTAAATCTTTTCTATCAAATCAAATAGATAATATTTATACAGCAATATTTTTTAACAATTAATTTAGAAACGTTTTAAATTAAGCTCAATGACAAAGTTCAGTATGTAAACTTTATGATTTTATTAAGTATTGAAGCTATTTTTGCTGTTAGTTAAGTGTTCAAATAAAAACGAGTTAAAAGAAACAACGAACTGAGATTATTTAAGTAAATGAAGGCAAGATTTCTAAAAAGAATACGTTTATGGAGCTGCGCGATAATACTATCGACGTTCTCCTTAGCAAATGCCCAAGATGCAGGTAAAGGTTACGAATTATTCGAAGCCAACTGTACTGCATGTCACCAGATTGATGGTAAATTAATTGGGCCGGAATTACGTAATGTTGAGAAACGCGTACAAGAAGAAGCTGGACTTGGAAAAGAGTGGTTACACTCTTGGATTAAGGACAACAAAGCTTTACGTGCGTCTGGAGATGCGTATGCAAACAAAATTTTCGCTGAGTACAATAACACTGAAATGTTAGCTTTTCCTAACTTATCTGACGGTGATATTGATAATATTCTAGCGTATACTGCCGATCCTGATGGTGGTAAAAAGGCTTTTGATGATGCAAAAGCTGCAAAAAAGAAAGAAGCTGCTGCTGCTAAAGCTGCTGCTGCCGGAAACGGAGGTGGTGCTGGAACAGGAGTTATCGCAGTTGGATTTGTTGTATTAGCAGCATTATTATTGTGGATTTTGGTTCGCGTTAATGCATTAGTTAAAGCAACTGCAACTGATGATTTAGATTCTAAAGAAGAAAAAGCTGCTTTTTCTTTCGCAAACTTCTTCCAAAAATACCAAAAAGTTGGTGGTGTGTTAATCGCAGTATTAGCATTCTTTGCATTGTACAATGTGTATTGGGGATTAATGGGAATTGGTGTTGATAAAGGTTACGAGCCAGAACAACCAATCTATTTCTCTCACAAAGTTCACGCAGGTGTACAAGGTATCGATTGTCAGTACTGTCACAGTTCTGCTAAATACGGTAAAGTGTCTGGAATTCCTTCACCAAACGTATGTATGAACTGTCACAAAACAATCAAAGAATACAAAGGAGATTACTTCGAAGAAGAATTAATCACTTCTGGTAAATTCGCTGATGAGGAAGCTGTTAAGAACTTCTATACAGGAGAAATCCAAAAAATGTATAAAGCTATTGGATGGAATCCAGAAACGAACAAATACGATGGTCCACAAAAACCAATCGAATGGGTACGTATCCACAATATGCCAGATTTCGTATTCTTTAGCCACGCACAACACGTTGTAGCTGGAGAGAAAGCGATTAAGAAAGCAATTAAAGATGGAACTATTCCAAATGCTAAAGAATTGAACATTGGATCAGGAGACCAAGTTTGTTTCGCATGTCACGGACGTGTTGATGAAATGAACGAAGTAAAAATGGCGAATGATTTCACAATGGGATGGTGTATCGAGTGTCACAGAACTACTGAGGTAGATATGGACAACGAGTATAACAAAGAATATTACGCAGAACTACACGAAAAACTGAAAAAACAGTACGGTGACGCAACTAAGATTACAGTTGATGCTATCGGAGGTTTAGAGTGTGGTAAATGTCATTATTAATATAAAAAAGAGAGGAGTATAAATGGCTTCGAAGAAAAATTACTGGAAAAGTTTTGAGGAGTTAACTGACAATACATTAAATGAAAAGTTAACTACCAACGAATTTGCAGAAGAAATTCCTGTAGATAATTTCTTAGGGAATGATAACGCCATGGAGAATAGTCAAACTTCACGACGTGACTTTTTGAAGATTTTAGGGTTCAGTACAGCTGCTGTTACTTTAGCAGCCTGTGAAGCTCCAATCGTAAAATCTGTTCCTTATGTAGTGAAACCAGAAAACATTATGCCTGGTGTACCTACTTATTATGCATCTACAATTTTTGATGGATACGATTACGCGAACGTATTAGTACGTACAAGAGAAGGTCGTCCAATTAGAATTGATGCAAACAAAGGCGCAAAATATTATGGTTCTACAAATGCACGTGTTCAAGCATCTGTATTATCATTATACGATTCTGATAAAATAAAATCACCTTTAACAAACGCAGGTGAAAACTTCAAAGCAACATCTTGGAAAGAGCTTGATGCACGTGTAACAAAAGCATTAGCATCAGTAGGAGGGAAAAAAGTAGTTATTTTAACTTCTTCTTTACCTTCACCAACAACTAAAAAGTTGATTGCTGAGTTTGCAACAAAATATCCAACAACTCAACATGTTGTTTATGATGCAATTTCTTCTACGAATGCATTAGACGCAGCGCAAGAAGTTTACGGAAAAAGAGAAATCCCATTCTACGATCTTAAGAATGCTGAATTAGTTGTTTCTTTCAACGCAGATTTCTTAGGTGATTACAATGGTGGTGGAATGGAAGGTGATTATGGTGTTGCTCGTAAACCAGGAGCAAACATGATGCGTCACATCCAAGTAGAATCTGTTTTATCTTTAACAGGTGCAAATGCTGATACACGTTATCCATTAAAACCAACTGATACTGAAAAAGTATTGGCTGAAGTTTATAATAAATTAGCAGGTGGTTCAGCTTCTTCTAAAGAAGCGTTAGCTATTGCTGCTGAATTAACAGCAAAAGGTTCTAAAGCTGTTGTTATGGCAGATGGTTCGAAAGAAGCATACGCAATTGCATACGCAATTAACCAATTGTTAGGATCAGCTGCAGTTTCTGATAAAGCTGTTTTATTAAAAGAGTCTAACGATGCTGTATTTAATCAATTTGTTGCAGAAGCTAAAGCTGGACAAGTTGGGGTTTTATTAAACTTCCAAACAAATCCAATTTACAATGCTAAAAATGCAAAAGAAATTGAAGCAGCTTTCAAAAACATTGGACTTAAAGTTGGTTTAGTTGAAAAATTAGACGAAACTGCATCAGTAATGGACGTTATTGCTCCAGTTACTCACGGTTTAGAGTCTTGGAATGATTTCAACCCATTAACAGGTGTATATTCATTACAACAACCAACAATTCCACGTGTATTTGATTCTCGTCAATTCCAAGATTCATTAATCGCATGGATGACAGGAGTAACTAAAGTAACAGAAGTAGAAGATCCAAATGATCCAATTATGGTGATGGCGGTTTCTGCAACAAGACAAAAAGTTTCTCCATATTACTTATATGTAAAACAAAACTGGGAATCAGCTATTTTACCAAAATTAGGTGTAGATTTTAACAAAGCATTATACAATGGTTATAATGAAGCGACTGAAACATCTGCATTTACTGCTAACACTGGTGTTGCTGCAGCGGCTGCTACAAAATTAGCAGGAGCTAAAGCGACAGAATGGGAAATTCAATTCTATTCTAAAGCTGGTTTAGGAGATGGTACACAAGCAAACAATCCTTGGTTACAAGAATTACCAGATCCAATTACACGTAACTCTTGGGATAACTATTTAACAGTTAATCCAAATGATGCGGAAAAATTAGGAATCAAAATTCAAGATAACTACAACGTTACAAACGGAAGAATGCAATTTGACGGTGAGTATGTAAACTTAACTGTTAATGGAGTAGTTTTAGAAAACGTTCCTGTATTCATCCAACCAGGTCAAGCAATCGGAACTGTAGGTTTAGCTTTCGGTTACGGTCGTACAAAAGCTGGTAAAGTTGCAAACAATGTAGGGGTTAATGCTTTCGCATTATACACTGGTAATGTAGGTGCATCTAATGTTAAGATTGAAAAATCTTCTCGTTCAGATAAACACGAATTTGCTAACATGCAACAGCAACCAACATTGATGGGACGTTACGAAATTGCAAGAGAAGTTTCTTTAGCAGATTTCATCAACACAGATCGTCAAGAATGGAATCCAGTTGCGAAGATGCCAACATGGAGAGGAGATTCTCCAGTAGGTGAAGTTGACTTATGGGCTAGTTTTGATCGTTCTACAGGACCTCACTTCAATTTAACAATTGATATGAACTCTTGTACAGGATGTGGAGCGTGTGTGATTGCTTGTCAAGCAGAAAACAACGTACCAACTGTTGGTAAAGAGCAAATGCGTATGTCGAGAGATATGTATTGGTTAAGAATTGACCGTTACTACTCTGATGTTACTTACCAAGATAAAGACGGAAAATTAACTCAAAAAGTTGCGTTAGAATCTGATCCAGATAACGAACCACAACAATATACACGTTTAATTAAGCCAGAGGCTGAAAATCCAGATGTGATTTTCCAACCATTAATGTGTCAACACTGTAACCACGCTCCTTGTGAGACTGTGTGTCCAGTAGGTGCAACATCTCATGGTCGTCAAGGTCAAAACATGATGGCTTATAACCGTTGTGTTGGTACTCGTTACTGTGCAAATAACTGTCCTTACAAAGTACGTCGTTTCAACTGGTTTAACTGGGCGAACAATGACAAATACGACTTCCACATGAACAATGATTTAGGTCGTATGGTACTTAACCCAGACGTTGTTGTACGTACACGAGGAGTAATTGAGAAATGTTCATTCTGTATCCAACAAACTCAAGCTGCAATCTTAAAAGCTAAGAAAGAGAACAGAGTAGTTAAAGACGAAGAGTTTATGGCTGCTGCTGCTTGTGCTGCTGCTTGTGGAACAGGTGCGATGAAATTTGGTGATATCAATGATGATAAATCTGAAGTAAGAGCAGCATCGAAAGATAAACGTTCTTATGTTTTATTAGAAGAAATTGGTACAAAACCAAACGTTATCTATCAAGTAAAAGTTAGAAACAGAAAAGAACAAGCTTAATTAAATTAGTAAAGAATTAATAAGGTAAACAAATATGTCACATTACGAATCACAGGTAAGAGAACCCCTTATTTTAGGACATAAAACCTACCACGATATCACAGTAGACATTGCTCGTCCAATTGAGACGCCAGCAAGTAAATTGTGGTGGACATGTTTCAGTATAGCAATGGTTGCATTCATCTTTGGTGTTGGAGCAATTGCTTATACAGTAGGAACTGGTATTGGTGTATGGGGATTGAATAGAACGATTAACTGGGGTTGGGATATCACCAACTTCGTATGGTGGGTAGGTATCGGTCACGCTGGTACGTTAATCTCAGCCGTTTTATTATTATTCCGTCAAAAATGGAGAATGTCGGTTAACCGTTCTGCGGAAGCCATGACGATCTTCGCCGTTGTACAGGCAGCGTTATTCCCTGTAATTCACATGGGTCGTCCATGGTTAATGTACTGGGTATTCCCAATTCCTAACCAATTTGGATCTTTATGGCCTAACTTTAACTCACCATTATTATGGGACGTATTCGCGATTTCTACGTATTTCTCTGTATCAACAGTTTTCTGGTTGATGGGATTAATTCCTGACTTCGCTATGGTACGTGACCGTGCAACAAAACCATTCGCTAAGAAAATCTACGGAATCTTATCATTCGGATGGGGTGGTGGAGCAAAACACTGGCAACGTTTCGAAGAGTTATCTTTGGTATTAGCTGGTTTATGTACACCGTTAGTATTCTCGGTACACACGATTGTATCTTTTGACTTCGCAACGTCGGTAATCAAAGGATGGCATTCAACAGTATATCCTCCATATTTCGTTGCTGGAGCTATTTTCTCTGGTTTCGCGATGGTACAAACATTATTAAGTGTAATGCGTAAAGTTTTACACTACGAAGATTATATCACACGTAAACACATCGAGTACATGAACATTGTAATCGTTGTAACAGGTGGTATGGTTGCAGTAGCATACTTAACAGAGTTATGGATCGCTTGGTATTCAGGATCTCGTTACGAAGACTTTACATACTTCTCTCCAGGAGCAGCAACAGGACCTTATTGGTGGGCATTCTGGGCGTTAATTATCTGTAACGTTTTAGTACCAGGATTATTATGGATTCGTCCAATCAGAAGAAACTTCTTCTGGACATTCGTTATCTCTATCGTAGTTAACATCGGTATGTGGTTCGAGCGTTTTGATATTATCGTTATCAACTTATCTCGTGACTATTTACCATCGAGCTGGACAATGTTTATGCCTTCATGGGTAGACGTAGGTATCTTCTTAGGTACTATGGGATTCTTTTCTGTGTTATACTTATTGTACGCGCGTACATTCCCAGTTATTTCACAATCTGAATTAAAAACTATTTTGAAATCATCAGGCGAAAGCTATAAAAAACATCATACTGAAGATGAGCATCACGAACACTAAAATCGTTTATGGTCTTTACGGAGACGATGATGATTTATTAAAAGCAGTAAAATCTATTCGTAAACAAGGTATTACGATAGATGAAGTATATACACCTTTCCCTGTACACGGTTTAGATAAAGCCTTAGGATTAAAGAAAACTCGTATTTCTGACCTTGCTTTCTTCTACGGTGCATTTGGTACAACGTTAGCATCTTTGATGACATGGTTTATTATGAACCATGACTGGGCTCAAGATATTGGAGGGAAACCATCTTTTTCTTGGGGTGAGAATATGCCAGCTTTCGTTCCTATTATGTTCGAGTTGACAGTATTCTGTGCAGCGCACTTTATGTCATTAACATACTTAGTGCGTAACAAAATGTACCCAGGAGCTAAAGCTAAAAACCCAGATCCACGTACAACAGATGATAAATTCTTAATCGAAATCAGAACTGCTGATGTTGAGAAAATCAAAAATGTATTTGTAGAAACTGGTGCTGAAGAAGTAACTGTAAAAGGTGATGTAGTCGTAGAACCAAGTGTTAACAATTTAGTACAAGAAGCATAATGAAAAAGATAGCATTACTTATAGGATTAGGAAGTATTATTATCACTTCTTGTTCTGATAAAAAACGTCACGCAAGTATCGTATATATGCCAGATATGTATTATCCTACGGCATATGATCCTTACGAAAAGGCAACTTTTGGTTACCCTCATGACGAAGAAAACTCTGAAGTTCCTGTATTAAGTAAAAATCATAATATGTCTGCATTAGAATCTGTAGAAGGTGCTGTTGCAAGAACAGATGGTGATATTTTACCATGGACTTTCAAAAACAATAACGCTGGTTATGCACAAGCAAAAGCAGTAACTGTTTCTCCTTTGAATGCCGCTAACAAAGCTGCAGACTTAGAAAGAGGTAAGTTATTGTTTGGACAAAACTGTGCAGTTTGTCACGGTGACGCTGGTGATGGACAAGGATCAATCGTAAAATCTAAAGCTTATTCAGGTGTTCCTAATTATAGCGAAAGAGATGTTACAGTAGGTTCTGTTTATCATGTAATTATGTACGGAAAAAATGCGATGGGTTCTTACGCATCTCAATTGACTCCTGCAGACCGTTGGAGAGTTGCTGAATATGTAATGAGTTTGAAAGGTGCTACTACAGCTGCCGCTGCTCCAGCCGGAGAAGCAACTGCTGAAGCAAAACCTGCAACAGAAACTGAAACAGCAACTAATAAATAATAAAATAAGTTAATTATTATGCAATATACATTTTCCCCAAGATTAAAAAATGCATCACTTATCTTAGCTGTTATAGGTGTTGTACTTTACGGGATAGGATTTTTCTTACATCAACAAGATGTTGCTAATTCAACTGAATATATTAACGGTTTGATTGAAGCTCACCCAACTCAATTTTTTGGTGACTACATTTCAGATTCTTATGCATCTATGAACACAGATCATGCTGGACACATGGAGCATTTGACAAATTTATTGAAAAACAGACCTTGGGCTGCTTTCTATGTACCAGCTTATTTATCGTTTGGTATTGCGGCATCTGCGTTGTTTTTCTTATGTATTCAATTCGTAGCTAACGCTGGTTGGTCTATGGTAGTATCTCGTGTTATGGAGGCTATCGCATCATTTTTACCAGTTGGTTCTGTACTTGTAGCTATCATCGTTTTAGGATCTTATTTTCACATGAATCACTTATTCCACTGGATGGATGCTGATTTAATAAATCCTGATAGCGAGAAGTATGATATCTTCATGGCGAACAAAGCTCAACTTTGGTTAAGCCCTAACTTTTGGTTAGTACGTTGTGTTATTTACTTAGTAGTATTATCTTTAATGTTACCAGTAATTAAAAACGCAACACGTAAATTAGATGAGACAAACGGAGACTTAAAAGTGTACGCTCAATTGTACAAAAAATCAGTAATTTACTTAGTGATTTTCGCAATTTGTTCTGCAGCATTTGCTTGGGATTTCGTGATGTCTTTAGATCCACACTGGTTCTCTTCATTATTTATGTGGTACGGAATGGTTTCATACTTAGTTTCTGCGGTTTCTATTATGGCAATTATTTCTATCTACTTAAAAAGAAAGAACGCTTTACCATTATTTAATGATAACCACTTACATGATTTAACAAAATACATGTTCGGTTTCTCATTATTATGGTCATACTTATGGTTCTGTCAATTCATGTTACAATGGTACGCAAACATTCCTGAGGAAGCTCAATACTTCCAACAACGTATGGCGCAATACCCATTATATTTCTGGATGTTGATCATTAACTTAGTAGCTCCATTCTTGATTTTAATTTCATCAAGCATGAAACGTCGTTACCAAATCGTTTTCGCGATGGGATTCGTTATCATCTTTGGACACTACTGGGATTTCTACAACCAAATTATGCCTGCAGCTGTTGGACCATTCCACAACTTTGGTTTAATGGAAATTGGAGCATTAGTTGGAATCGGAGGATTATTTACATTCGTAGTTATGAATGCAGTTTCTAAATTAAACTTAGAAGCAAAAGGTCACCCTTACTTCCACGAATCAAAAATTTATGAATATCCTTTCTAATCAGAAAGATGTTATAAAACCTAAAAGCTCGATGCAAATGCATCGAGCTTTTTTTATTTGATTAATAATTGTTATTTTATTCTTGAATTGTTCTACGTTTTATTTCCAAATCAACCAAGAAATGATCGACATCGTCATCTGTTGATAGATTTCCAACCACGTAAACACCTTTTTCTCCGTTTTGATTATTAATTATACCATAAACTGAAGACTCATCATCAGGATCAGACATTCCTTCGTAACGATAAATGCATACGATATCAAAGATTTCAGGAGCTTGTTTTAATTGATCTTTTTCGATATTATAGTCAATAGTAAAACCATTTTCTTTTAGTTCGTCTAAAGCTTCGTTCGTTGTTTTGTAGCGGTATTGGATTTTTTCTTTCATAATTTTAATAGTTTAATTATTGATTCTCAAATACTATTCCAATCAGTATATTCATTAAAATATTGTAAAGTCTTTTTTGGTAAGGTTATTGTCTTATCTCAAAATGAATATAATGAATATGATTATGAAACTAACAGTATTAAAAAAAATCAACTTGATTGCCGTTTTTGCTTTCGCTGCTTTATTTTTGGTATCGTGTGATGGTTCTACAACTATATATGGGTTAGAGCATCAGCATAAACACAAAAAGAAGTATAAGAAATATCCGAAATACGAAGTGAGATATGACGACCATCGTAGCTTACCACCAGGTCAACACAAAAAAGTACATGGTGATAAATCTGCAAAACGATATGCACCAGGTCAACAAAAGAAAAATAATGGAAATTATTATAAAAAGAAAGGAAATCATAAACATTATGATGACTAAAATAAAAAAGGATTGAACATTGTTCAATCCTTTTCTTTTTAATATCTAAAAATTGTTTTACTCTACAACTTCCATTTCTACGTTCAATGTTCCCGCATTAGTAGAACCTATAGAAGTAAACGCTGCTTTACTCAAATCCAATAAACGAGATTTTGTATGTGGTCCTCTATCGTTTATTTTTACAACAACAGATTTTCCGTTATTTGTATTAGTTACTTTGACTTTTGTACCGAATGGTAAAGTTTTGTGTGCTGCAGTTAAATTGTTTTTGTTATATAACTCGCCACTAGAAGTTTTTTTACCGTGAAATTTATCAGCATACCATGATACAATTCCACTTACTTTTTTTCCAGCTTTTTCAACAATTTCCGAAATCGCAGTATTATCTGTTTTATTAAAATCTGAAAATTTATTGATTAAATTAAGTTTCAAATTTTTAGTTATAGCAACTGGTAACGGATTTTCTATTGAAAAGTTTGATTTTCCTTTAGCTTGAGCCATTGGGATAATCATCAGCATTACTAATAATGTTAAAATATTCTTTGTCATTCTTTAGTTCTTTCTGAATCTTTATCTAAAATAAGCATAATAGATTTTGTTTGTACATGCATAGTTTTTTCTAATGTTTTTTAGAAAAGAAAAGATACCTAAATGTCTATGTTTAGTAGCTTTAGAAAGAATTGTTAACTATAAGTTAAAAATATAGTTACTTATTAAAATTTTTAAGAATTATTTACAATTATTGCGTAAATATTTATTAATCAATCTATTAACATTTTAACAAGTAAATGTTAAATTAAATGACGCGATTAAGATGTTGATTTAAGATATTTTTTAATCCAGTAAAATGCATAATTTGTTGAAGAATTTGACTTGTTTCTTCGATTGATAATTCAGGATTTTTTGTTTGATGCATCAATTCTTTAATCATATTATCTATGTAAATAATTTTGAAGCGAAGTAAAACATCAAATAAATCTTTGTGCACAAATTCTTCTTTTTTCTTAATGTTGATGCCTTGCTTTACTGTCCAGTTTTCGCTTAAACTATGTTTTTCTAACATCATTTCTGAAGCAAGCTGTACAATTTCTGGATTGGTTAATCGAGAAAAATAAGTTCCTGTTCGCAATTCATCATTTCCCAAACCAACTTTCACTTCTTCTAGAATAGATTGATAAAGAGGATTACTTAAACTTAACTCGTTTTCATCAAATTGAGAAATGATTTCTTGGTTAACTGTTGTTTTATATAGCTCGTTGTTCTCATTCTTCAAATCAACTTCTAAATCACCAAATTGCATAATCAACTTAATGATTTCATTTTCTACAGTTTGCTGAACATTGATGACTTCTTTTGTAGACGGAACAACCGAAATAGCAGGTTTTTTAGTTCGCGCATTATCGGTAATATGAGAAGACGAAGAAGTCGATTTATCGCCAGAATTTTGCAATTGAGCCAATTCTTTGAACAAAACTTCTTCTCGAATTTCCATTATTTTAGAAGTTTCTGCAATGTAAACTTCTTGCTTGATAATATTCGGAATAAGTGAAATCGATTTTACAATTTCTCTGATTAATTCAGCTTTTTTGATAGGATCATTCTTCGCATCTTCCAACAAAACATTTGCTTTGAAACGAATAAAATCAGATGCGTTTTCTTTTATATACGCTTCGATTTCAGTTGTCGAATGTTTTTTCGCAAACGAATCTGGATCTTCGCCTTCTGGTAACAAAAGAATTTTGACATTCATTTCTTGTTCCAAGATCATATCAATTCCACGGAAAGACGCTTTGATACCAGCATTGTCACCATCGTACATCACAATGATGTTCTCTGTCAAACGTTTTATCAAACGAATTTGTTCATTTGTAAGTGCTGTTCCAGAACTCGCTACTACATTTTGAATTCCGGCTTGATGCAACGACAAAACATCTGTATAACCTTCGACCAAGAAACATTGATCAGCTTTTGTAATGTGTTGTTTCGCCTGAAATAATCCGTAAAGCGTTTTACTTTTATGGTAAATTTTATTTTCGGGAGAATTTAAATATTTAGCAGCTTTGGCATCATTTCGCAAAATTCGTCCACCAAAACCTAATGTTCTACCTGAAAAACTATAAATAGGAAACATAACACGCTCGCGAAACTTGTCATATTTCTTATTATCTTCTTTGAAAGTTGCTAAACCAGCTTCTTCAATCAATTCTTTCGAATAACCATTTTTTAAGGCATATTCAGCAAAAGCATCCCATTGTTTTGGCGAATAACCAAGTTCAAATATATCGATGGTTTCTTTGGTAAAGCCACGTTCGCGGAAATAACTTAATCCAATCAAATTCCCTTCTTCCGAATTATGCAATTGATTAGTGAAGAATTTCTTCGCAAAATCAGTCAAGATATATAAACTTTCGCGATCTTTTTCCTCTTGTTGTTGCTCAAAAGTGTATTCACCATCTTCTTCAATCTCGATGTTATAACGTTTTGCCAACCATCGCAAGGCTTCTGGATAAGTAAATTGTTCAACTTCCATCAAAAAAGTCACAACATTTCCACCTCTTCCAGAAGAAAAATCTTTCCAGATTTGTTTGGCAGGTGAAACAACAAAAGAAGGCGTTTTTTCGTTCCCAAAAGGCGAGAGTCCTTTTAAGCTAGAACCTGCACGTTTTAAGGTTACAAAATCACCAACAACTTCTTCTACACGAGCTGTTTCGAAAATTATATCTATCGTTCTTTGAGAAATCAAATTGAATTATTTTTTGAGAATTGTGTAAACAAATTATTTCTCAAAATTAAAACAAATTCTTTACTTGGCTTCATCTTTTCAAAACCTTTGTAGAAACGAATTTTAACATTTTTGAGATTTTGGTATGATATTCGTATATTAGACTGAAACTTGAAATTAAATTTTATGAAATCAACAATTTTAAAAATATCTTTTGCAGCAATTTTAGCAACAGGATTTTTAACATCTTGTTCTACTGTTAATAACGTGATAGGTAATACTGAAAACACAAATAACAACTCTATTTTAGGAAAATGGGAGTTGAGCCAAATCAATTTTATGAAGGCAGGTTCTATTGCAGAAGCTTATCCAATGGGAACTCCTTACCTTAATTTTATTTCGAATAGTATGTTAAATGCTTCGGATGGTTGTAACACTTTGAATGGAGGAGTTACAATTTCTGGAAATGAAATTACATTTGGTAATATGATGTCTACGATGAAAGCTTGTCAAAATGTAGAAGATTCTAATTTCAGTTCAAAATTAAATGGAAAATTAAAATACTCTATTTCAGATAATAAATTATTATTAATTCAAGGAGATATTGTCATCATGACTTTTGTTCGTCCTGGTACTTTAGCAGGTTCTTGGGAATTAGAAGAATTTATTGGTAAAGATAGAAGTGCAAAATCAGTAGACGATCGTTTCCCAAATCAAAAACCTACATTAACATTCCAAAATAACAAGGTTTCTGGTAATGATGGATGTAATAATTTGACAGGAGCTTATGTAGCAGTAGGCAATTCATTGACAGTAAAAAACATCGCAACAACGCGTATGGCTTGTCAAGGTGTAGATTCTGATGCTTTTGGAGAGCGTTTTAATAATGTAAATAAATACGAAATTGTAGACGGAAAATTAGTTTTGTTTGCAAATGATGTTAAAACAATGGTTTTCAAGAAAAAATAATGAAATTCAATTCATAAATCATTAAAGCTGTCATTTTTTGACAGCTTTTTTATTTTTATATTTGTATACTTTTTAAAAGGAGAGAAAGATGAAATTTCCACAAACACATCAATTAAAAGATATAGCATCAATTATCGATGCGAAATTTATTGGAGACGAAAATTTTCCAGTCGAAGGAATCAATGAAATTCACCGTGTAGAAGCGGGAGATATTGTTTTTGTTGATCATCCAAAATATTATGATAAAGCGCTACAATCGAATGCAACAATTGTTTTGATTAACAAAGAAGTTGATTGTCCAGAAGGAAAAGCTTTGTTGATTTCTGATGATCCTTTTCGTGATTTTGTAAAAATTGGACAACATTTTATGGCGTTTGAAGCTGCTACAAAACAAATTTCTGATTCTGCAGAAATAGGTGAAGGAACAATTATTCAGCCAGGGGCATTTATTGGAAATCATGTTAAAATTGGAAAAAATTGTGTGATTCATTCTAATGTATCAATCAATGATTATGCAATTATCGGAGATAATGTAATTATTCGTTCAGGAACAGTTTTAGGAGCTGATGCATTTTATTACAAAAACCGCGAAACAGGTTTTGATCGTTTAAAATCTGTCGGAAATGTTATCATCGAAAATAATGTAGAAATTGGTGCGAATTGTACGATAGATAGAGGAGTTTCTGCGTCTACAATTATTGGAGAAGGAACAATTATGGATAACTTAATTCAGATTGGTCATGATACAATTATTGGTAAAAAATGTTTGATTGCTTCGCAAGTCGGAATTGCTGGTTGTGTAAATGTAGAAGACGAAGTTTCTATTTGGGGACAAGTTGGGATTACAAGTGGTGTAACAATCGGTACAAAAGCGGTGTTATTAGCACAAGCAGGGGTTAGTAAATCTTTGGAAGGAGGAAAAACATATTTTGGTTATCCGGCAGAAGAGGCTCGTGGCTTGTATAAAAAAATGGCTGTCACAGAGATAATGGTTCGCGATTACAAGAGAAAATAAAATTCTTTATAGAATATATTTGCAGCCGACCGTTTGGTCGGCTTTTTTTATGATAAATATCTTATACTTTTTTGTCCTGTTCCAATAAAGACTTAGTGTATTTTTTACATTGAATATTTTTTAAAATGCAAAACTCCTTTTATATTTGTGTAAATTAAAAATCACAATGTCTGTATTAGTAAACAAAGATTCAAAAATAATCGTTCAAGGTTTCACAGGGAAAGAAGGAACTTTTCATGCTGAGCAAATGATTGAATATGGAACACAAGTAGTAGGTGGTGTAACTCCAGGAAAAGGAGGACAAACTCACTTAGGGTTACCAATTTTTAACACAGTAAAAGATGCTGTTGATCAAGCAGGAGCAGACGTTTCTATTATTTTCGTTCCACCAGCATTCGCTGCTGACGCTGTAATGGAAGCTGCAGAAGCAGGTATCAAAGTAATTATCTGTATTACAGAAGGTATTCCAGTAGAAGATATGGTAAAAGTACAAGCGTATGTTGACCAAAGAGATGTAACATTAATCGGACCTAACTGTCCTGGTGTTATCACTTCTGAGGAAGCTAAAGTTGGTATTATGCCAGGTTTCATTTTCAAAAAAGGTAAAGTTGGTATCGTTTCTAAATCAGGAACTTTAACTTACGAAGCTGCTGATCAAGTTGTAAAAGCTGGTTACGGAATTTCTACAGCAATCGGAATTGGTGGAGATCCAATTATTGGAACAACAACAAAAGAAGCTGTTGAATTATTTATGAATGATCCAGAAACTGAATGTATCGTAATGATTGGTGAAATTGGTGGACAATTAGAAGCTGAAGCTGCTCGTTGGATTAAAGCAAATGGAACTAAACCAGTTGTAGGATTTATCGCAGGTCAAACTGCACCGAAAGGTCGTACAATGGGACACGCTGGAGCTATCGTAGGTGGAGCTGATGATACAGCACAAGCTAAAATGGCAATTATGGAAGAATGTGGAATCCACGTTGTTGCATCTCCTGCTGATATCGGAGCTACAGTAGCAAAAGTTTTAGGATAAGAATTATTCTTAATCAAAATAGTAAAGGAACTCAAATTTGAGTTCCTTTTTTTATTTTAAAATATTTTTGAAGTATGTTCTTGAAACGAGTTCAGAATGACTGATTAGTTTACTGGTTGTTGTCATTCAGAATATAGCGTTAACGCAATGAAGAATCTTAGATTCCTCGACAAGCTCGGAATGACAATTATACCAAATTTAATAAGGCTTATATTCTAATAAAAACTACAAAAACTCGTCTTCATCATCAAAATCATCTTCCATTTCGTCGTCGTCTGGAGAATAATCTTCGATAAAAACTTTGAATAATCTTGGGCAAATGATTTGCAAATTGGTTAAATTTTCGTCATCCCAATCAAACTCAGGTTTTGGAGATTTTTCGGTATAAAATTTAAAACACTCTTTGTCTACAAAGTCAATAATCTTGTGTTCGAATTTTTCGTAGAAAACATCATCAGCGATTAAATGAAAATCTTCAAATTCATATAAATCATCTTCGTTAAAGCCTTCGTTAAAATAATCGGCTAAATTATCAGGATTCAAAATTGCTTTTTCAAACAATTCTTGTCCTTGAGAAATAATCCAATTTTTGAAATAATAGAAATGCGTAGGATCTGTATCGTCATTCATAATGCAAGCTGCACACCATATTTCAGGCGAATGCAACGAATACGAATAGAACTCTAATCGAAGTTGAAACCCAATAATGTCCTCGGCAGTTAGATCTTCTAATTCTTGCTCCAAAGCCTTTTCTTGATCTTGCAAATTATTGGCATTGAGCAAAGAATTTTCTATAATTTGCCAAAACAAATCTTCTTCGAGCATACGCGAAATGCGCTCTGTAGGAAGGGTTGAAGAGTTAAACAAATCATCTAAAAAATCCATATTTCTACTTTTTGGTTTGTATTTAGTTGGTTTTGATTCGTGAAAAAATTATCTAACGTTTTATTTCTTAAACCTTTAATTGATAAAAACATTTTAACAAAATCTTTTTATAATTTATAAAATAAATACGATGAAACCTACGAATTTTTAAACTATTTGCAATTTTAGAGCTAATTATTTGATTTTGTTTAAAGTAAAAAGTCTAATTCGGAGTGAAATTAGACTTTTTTGGTATTATTTATTCTTTTGAAAGTTTTACAAACTTTACCATAGAAAAATTATAATCAGTGAAAGAATTTGGACGAATAAATGTTATGATATTTTTTCCAAGAATTCCGTAAGAAGTTTTATTATTTATTTTAATAACAATATTTTCTTTTCGATTTTCTATTATTTCATAATACCATATTCCACTTGTTTTATTACCATTATTGATTATCTCGCAGTAATTCTCATCCGCAAGAAATATTATTGTGTTTTAATATTTTTCGCTTTGACTTTTTGAATTAATTTTATTGGTATTCAAAATAAACTTATCAATTTTATATTGACCATAATAATCCAAGTTATTCTCTTTACAATTGATTAATAGTAAAACTGAGGTAATAAATATGATAAATTTATTTTTCATAATTTATAACTACTCAATAATATGCGGGATAAAACGACTTTTATCAGTTGTAATAAATTGGTCACTTTCGCGGAACGTAATTCCGCATGATTCTTGTCCAATAATCCAACTTCCGATAATAGTATAACCCGTTTCTTCTTGGTGTAAATTAGCTAAAGCTTGATAAATAAAACCTTCTTCACCATATTCGCCCGAAGTTTGCTCCGAAATAGTTCCGTTTTTTATAACTTCTACATTTGCTCCTTCACGTGATAACAATGGTTTTTTGACATAATTCTTCATCTCTTTTGGCGAATCTGCATAAGCTTCTAACAACAACGGATGATTTGGATATAATTCCCATAAAATAGGCAAAATAGCTTTGTTTGAAAGAATCATTTTCCAAGCTGGTTCTATCCAATTTGCGTTGATTTCATCATTTTTGATGTTGTACGCAAACAACTCGTTCATCATCCATTCCCACGGATAAAGTTTGAAAATATCTGTAATTGGTTCTTCTTCTAAATCAACAAAATTGACATTATTCCAACCGATTTCATCGACATAAATTAATTTGGTATTAATTCCAGCTTGTATCGCGCAATCTCTGATATATTCGATATTTGTCAAATCTTCTAACGATTCTCTCACACAAGAAAAATGCAAGGTTTCACCTTTCAAATAAGGTTTTAACATTTTCCACGTTTCAATTAATTTATCATGAACAGAATTGAATTGATCTTTCGTTTCTCCAAAATAATTTTCCATCCAAAGCCATTGTACAACACCACATTCGAACAACGAAGTTGGCGTATCAGCATTGAATTCTAACATTTTTAATTGATCATTATCATAAGCAAAATCAAAACGTCCATAAATACTTGGCGCATCATTTTCCCATGTATCAATCAAATAAGGTTGAATAAATTTTGGAATTTTAAATTCGTCCAAACGATTATTTTGAATCACATGTTCGACAGCATTCAAACACATTTCCCACAATTCGTTTGTCGCTTCAAAGATTTTATCCGCTTCTTTTTCCGAAATCGAATAGTAATAATCTTCTACCCAATAGGTTTGTTTATTTTCGTCTGTATGATAGCCAAAGCCGATATTTTCTAACCTTTCTTGCCAGTTTTCGTCCGCTTTTATTCTTTTTAATTGCATAAAATTAGTTTAAGATGAAACTGAACGAGAAGAAGCAGATTTTCCGAATCCACCACGAACAGTTTGACTTTTATACGCTTGTGCTTTTGCCGCGTTTGTTCCGACATTAGATTGTTGATGCAAACCTTGACTTGCATAGCCCATTCCACCACCAGTTAAGCTCCGAAAAGCCATAAACCAAAGCAACGAACTCCCCATTCCGCCGTGATGTGAACCACCAGAATGCGACGAATAATTTGACGTAACATCTGTGTAAGGCGCAGTAGAATCTGCACGCATATATACCTTTTGCGCATTGTTCGTAACGGGTGCTTCTTCACGATTCATACATGAACTAAGAACCGAAGAAATTAACACTAAAGTCACAACTTTACTTGCTCTTTTTTCTCTTTTATTCATGATAGATTATTGAATGGTTACGTAAATAGGAATTTTGGTAGAATCGGTAGGTGTATATTGTTTGTGAGTAATCAACGTATCTACTTTTTCTGCAATCATCAAATCGTTTGACCAAATTTTTTGTTTAGTAATATGTAAAACAGAATCGCCTTTTGTTTCGGTTGTTAAAACAACTTCACGAGCCGATTTTTTATCAATTTGTTCTAAATTCTGATTTTCGTTTTGATTAGATTGACACGCAAAAAAAGTTGTCAATGGCAGTGTTATTAAAAGTATTTTTTTCATGTTTCTTAGACTTCTAACAAAGTTACATTATTTCACAAAAAAAGCACAATCCAGAAATTCTGAATTATGCTTTTTGAAAAAGTATAGTTTTATTATTTATTATTCTAATGATTCAAAACTAATAATTCTTCTTTTTTCATAGAACCTGTTTGTTTCAATCTTGTGTGCCAAGAGAACGCTTCTTCTAAGATATGTGGTGTTTGACCACCTCTTTCTGCACAAGCTCTTTCGAAGTAAGATAATAATTCTGCTTTATAATCTGGGTGAACACAGTTATTGATGATTTCGATGGCTCTTTCGCGTGGCGCTAAACCTCTCAAATCGGCTAAACCTTGCTCTGTTACAATAATATCTACATCATGTTCTGTGTGATCTGTGTGAGAAACCATAGGAACGATAGACGAAATATTACCACCTTTTGCGATAGAAGCTGTAACGAAGATTGAGATAAATGCATTACGAGCAAAATCTCCAGAACCTCCAATACCGTTCATCATGTGAGTACCAGAAACGTGAGTTGAGTTTACGTTACCATAAATATCACACTCTAAAGATGTATTGATTCCGATAATTCCTAAACGACGAATAACTTCGGCAGAGTTAGAAATAGATTGTGGACGTAAAACAATTTTATCTTTATAATTGTCGATGTTTCCAATTACACGATCGTAACATTCTTGTGAAACTGTCATAGAAGATGCTGAAGCAAATTTCATTTTTCCAGAATCGATTAAATCAAATGTAGAATCTTGTAAAACTTCTGAATACATGACTAAATCTTCGAAATCTGAATGCTCTAAACCACCTAAAACGGCGTTTGCAACTTTACCAATACCACATTGTAATGGCATTAATGATTTTGTAAGACGACCTTCTTCAACTTCATTTTCGAAGAATTTTACAATGTTTTGAGCGATTGCAGCAGTCGCTTCATCAGCTGGTTGAATGTCTCCAGGAGCATCTTGAATGTCGTGAAAAACAATTCCAACAATTTTAGAAGGATCTACTTTTATTGTTTCTGTTCCAATTTTTGTATCACAAGCAGTGATGTTAATTGGAGTACGTTTTCCATATTCTTCTACACTATAAATATCGTGAATACCTTTTATATTTGTAGGAATAGACGTGTTAATCTCGATGATTAATTTGTCTGCATTTGCAGCAATTTCTGCATTATTACCGATAGAAGTAGTAGGTACTAAAGAACCATCTTCTAAAATTTCAGCAACTTCTAAAACACCTAAATTAATTTTAAATTGTCCATCTAAAATATGTTCGGCAGTTTCTCCTAAATGTTGATCGATAAATAAAACATTACCTGCATTTATATTTTTACGCATTACAGTGTCTACTTGGAATGGTAAACGTTTTTTTAATGCTCCACTTTCTACTAAAGCCGCGTCTGTACCATGTCCTAATGAAGCTCCTGTTACTAAAGTGATTTTTAAATTTTCAGATTTGGCGCGCTCCGCAACAGCTTTTAATACAACTTTTGTATCGCCTCCTCTTGTAAAACCACTAGAACCAACAGTCATTCCATCTTCAAAAAATTTGGCAGACTCCTCTGCTGTCATTACTTTTGACTGTAAGTCAGTTAATTTTATTCTTTCCAACATAATGCAACTTTTTCTTTCTAATACTATTCAATAATTGTTCCCTTCTGAACGGAGGGAATTACAAATATTGGACTAATTAATAAAAAGTTAATATCAAAAATAGTCAAATAATTATTCATTTCAGACACTTTTATTTGTGTACATTATACATTATATCAAATAAATTATTATATTAGTTCGCAGATTAAAGAAACTATGAATATACATTTGGATAATAAGTTCGAAACACGATATTACCTAACCGAAATTGACAAATTACCAACCTCAATTTTCTGTTACCATAAGGAAATTTCGGAAGCATACGTGGTAGAACATAAACATAACAAAGCGCAATTTCTTTATTGTGAGGGAGGAATAGTTTATGTAAAAATAGGAAAAGATACCTTTTATTTACCTGCAAGACACTATATGTGGATACCGCCTCATGTGGAACATAGTATACACCCAAATACACCAGAGGTGATTATGAGAAATTTATATTTCCCTATTAATGAAAGTGATAATTCGTTTTATAAAAAAGTAGGAATCTATCCTGCTGATGGATTATTGTTAGAACTTTTATTATTTTCTAACCAATGGAAAGGAGACATTGTTCCAGAAAATAGAAGCGAATATGTAATTGCACAAGCTTTCAAAGAAATATTACCTAAAGTAAGCAAAAGTAGTTTACGATTGGCTTTACCACTTCCTCACGACGAACGTCTGAAAAAAATCGTTCAATTCTTAGATGATAATATGGATTCTTCGATTACAATGAAGAAAATTACGGCCGAATTCGGTTTCTCTGAACGATCATTATCACGATTATTTCAAAAAGATTTGAATATGACATTTGTTCAATATTTTACAATTTTGAGAATGTTACGCGCTTTACAATTGTTAATTGATAATACGTATTCAATCAGTGAAATTTCGACAATGGTTGGTTACAATAGTTTGCCAACGTTTAGTAATACATTCCAAAAAGTAATTGGGGTTCGTCCAACAGATTACTCAAAGAAAAAAGATATATTATAAATTAAGGTATGAAAATTTATCAAGTAAGTGGATTAGGTGCAAATGCGAATGCTTTTCGAAATCTACGCTTGGAACAAGATTTTGAGCAAGTTTATATTCCTTGGTTAGATCCAGAGAAGGATGAAACTTTGGCTCATTATACCGAAAGATTATTAGATAAAATAAATCCCACAGAAGATTTTCTTTTGATGGGATTATCTTTTGGTGGAATAATTGTGCAGGAAATGAATCGTTTTATCAATCCAAAACATACATTTCTGATTTCGACAGTGAAGAGTAGGGCAGAGCTTCCGAAGTTATTTCGATTTTCGGCTACTATTAATGCACATAAAATAATTCCGATGAGTTTTTTAACTTCAGATCGAACATTTTCGTACATGATGATGCGAAAATTGTATTATACGGATCGTGATAAAGATAATATTGACGATATTTTTGAGTTTCGAAACAAAGAATATTTAAGTTGGTCGATTCATAAGATTGTAAATTGGGAACATTCTACAGCTTATCACGAAGAAAATATTACACATATTCATGGTACAAAAGATATTGTTTTTCCGATTGAATATATTAAAGATGCAATACAAATAGAAGGCGGAACACATATTATGGTGATGCAAAAGCCAAAATTAGTGAGTGACGAAATAAATAAAGTATTAATCACTTTATAACTAAAAAAAGCTTGAACATTTGTCCAAGCTTTTCTAATTTTATACTTCTTCTGTTGTATTTTCTTCTTCGAAATAACTTTTTTCTAAAGCGAAATTTTCAGCATTGATGACATCAAATTCGCCAATTTTTGTACGACGAAGTGCTGTTAAATATCCTCCAGAATTGATTGCTTTTCCAAAATCAAAAGCCAAAGAACGAATATAGGTTCCTTTGCTACAATTCACTTCAAAATCAACAAAAGGTAAATTGATAGTTGTAATTTTAAAATCGTGAATGGTAATTTTACGTGCTTTACGTTCTATTTCTTGACCTTCGCGAGCCAGTTCATACAAACGTTTTCCATCCACTTTTACAGCTGAATGCATTGGTGGAAATTGTTCAATTTCTCCAATAAATTGCTTCGTTGCTTCGTGAATGATTTCTTTTGTGATATGTTCAGTAGGAAAAGTTTGATCTTCTTCCGATTCCAAATCATATGTTGGTGTTGTAACTCCTAATTTGATTGTACCAGTATAGGTCTTTTCTTGCGCCTGAAATTCATCAATGCGTTTTGTCCATTTTCCTGTACAAACCAATAAAAGTCCAGTCGCTTTAGGATCTAGAGTTCCAGCGTGCCCAACTTTTATTTTCTTTAAATTATATGCTTTTCTAATGTTCCACCGAATCTTGTTCACGACATCAAAAGACGTCCAATCAAGTGGTTTATCAATCAAAAAAACGTGACCTTCTTGTATTTTTTCTACGTTCATCTTATTTGTGCTGAATCATTGTAGTTTCTACTGAAGCGGCATTATCTTTTTCTGCTTGTGTTGGAGAATTGTAAGAGAAATAAATCAGTAAAATAATTCCGATGATAATTCTGTACCAACCCCAAAATTTGAAACCGTATTTTGTTAAAACTGCGATAAATGTTTTTACTGCGATTAACGCCACAATAAATGCGACAACATTTCCAATTACAAATAACATAATATGGTTTTGATCTTGCAAAATCATTTCGTAACCTTTCATAGGTGTTGCAGTATCTTCTCCCCAAGTTTTCACAAAAACAGAATAAACTGTAACCGCTAACATTGTCGGAACCGCTAAAAAGAATGAAAATTCTGCAGCTGCTTTACGTGATAAGCCTTGCGTCATACCACCAATAATAGAAGCGGCAGAACGAGACGTTCCAGGCATCATCGCCAAACATTGCCAAAAACCAATAATAATTGCTTGTTTTAATGTAATGTCTTTTTCATCATTAATTTTAGGATTTTTGAACCATTTGTCTACAAATAATAAAATGATTCCACCAAAAACTAACATTCCAGAAATAGCAACTTGATTTCCTAAAACAGCTTCGATTTTATCATCAAATAATTTTCCTAATATAAGGGCAGGAATAACCGCACAAGCTAATTTGATGTAAAAATTGAAATTGAAATTTTTGAAGTCAAAGAATTTTTTCCAATATAAAACGACGATTGATAAAATTGCTCCAAATTGTATCGAAACTTGAAACATTTTTAAGAATTCACTTTCTGGCATTCCCATCAAAGCTGCTGTGAATCCCATGTGTGCTGTAGAAGAAATTGGTAAATATTCGGTAAGACCTTCTATAATAGCAATAATTATTGCTTGTAAAGTATTCATTATTTTTCTTTATTCGGATTGATTGAAATGGCATAAATCTCGACGATGAAACCAACAACAACTAAAAATGGCGCTAATCTAATTCTACGAAAAGAATAGATTTCATCGTTCCAATAATTTGCATCCCACGTTCCATCTGGCCTTGTGTTGGCGTCGTGTCCCGTCATTAATAAAAATCCAAGACCAATTAGTGCAACACCAATTGCCATGAAAATGTAATTTCTTTTTCCGAATAAAAAAGTAAAACCAGCATCATTTGTAGATGCTGATTTTTTTGTTGTATCGATAGAATTTGATTTCATTAATAAAGTTGATCAGTTTTTAATCTTAAATAACGCCATGCAGCAAACAATGTACTGAAAACGGCAATGACAACTCCAATTCCAATTAAGATAATAATAAGTGGAGTGAAGCTTGGATTCCAAAGTACTAAACCAACTTTTGTTGCTAAAATGTACCATAAGAAACCTAATCCTACAGCTGCAATAAATGCTGCTAAGAAACCTAAAACTGCGGCTTCTATCAAGAAAGGTTTTACAATAAAACGTCTACGCGCACCAACTAATTGCATTGTTTTGATGCTGAAACGTTTTGCATAAATTTTCAGACGAATAGAGTTGTTGATTAATACAACAACGATTACTAAGAAGATAACAGCAAAAATCATAATCCAGAATGTAATTTTGTTGATGCTGTGGTAAATTGTTACCATCGCTTCTTTGTCACTTTTTACTTCGTCTACAATAGGATTTTTTGCCAATACCTTATTAATAGAATCAATTTGTTCAACTGATTGTATTAATGCAGGGTTCAATGTAATTTGAACTGATGCAGGGAAAATACTTTCTTCGAAGAAATCACTACCATCCGTACCCAAATCTTTTTTCGCAATTTTAGCTGCGTCCTCTTTGCTGATATACTGTGTAGCTTCAACAAAAGGATACTTCACTTTCAACGAATCGATATAAGATTTCTGTAAATCAAGCTCCTTATCTTTTAATTTTGGATCTTCGACATCTTTAAAATATGCCTCGATTTTTAACTCTCTTTTTAGATGTTCTGCGTAACTTTGTGCATTAATGACAATTAAGCCGAAAATACCTAATAGAAATAAAACAAGCGAAATACTAATCACAACAGTGATGTTTGAAGATCGCAGTCTTTTTTTCTCAAATTTATCGTTCGTTTTTGACATTTGGGTTAATTTTGGGGCTAAGATAAAAAAAACTTATTTCGCAAGAAAGATATTCCGTATATATTCTACGGTAAGTTGGTTAAAGAAAACTTAAAATTTAGAATTTTTGAAAGTAAAAGCTAAAAAACATTTAGGTCAGCATTTTTTGAATGACGAAAATATTGCACGAGACATCGCCGAAGGATTAACTTGGGAAGGCTATGATCGTGTCTTAGAAATTGGTCCAGGAATGGGCGTGTTGACAAAATATATTTTACAAGCAAAGAAAAATATAGAGGTTGTGGAGATTGATACAGAATCAGTCGAATATTTAAAAGAATATTATCAACCATTTTATCCAGGATTTAAAATTCATTCCGAAGATTTCTTGAAAATGGACTTTTCATCAAAGTTTGATGAACAAATTGCTATTTTAGGAAATTTTCCGTATAATATATCTTCGCAAATTATTTTTAAAGCTTTAGAAGAGCGTTACACTGTTCCCGAAGTTTGTGGAATGTTTCAGAAAGAAGTAGCCGAACGTATCGCTTCTAAAAAAGGAACAAAAGATTATGGTATACTTTCTGTATTAGCGCAAGCTTATTATCATTGCGAGTATTTGTTCACAGTTCCAGAGCACGTTTTTACACCACCACCAAAAGTAAAATCGGGCGTTATTATTATGAAACGCTACCGAACAGAAATTGAAGGAGTCGAACAAAAACGATTTTTTCAAGTGGTAAAAGCTGGTTTTGGACAAAGAAGAAAAACGCTTCGTAATTCGTTGAAAGCTATGGGGATTCCTGAGGATCTAAACGATCACGAGTTTTTAAACATGCGCGCAGAACAATTATCTGTCGAAGATTTTATTGAGTTAACGAAAAGAATGAAATAGATTATGGAGGTAAAAATTACAAAAGATTTTATTGAACATTTAAATGAAAGTATTAATCAGCAAAATGCTAAAGCGGTTAAGGAGATGTTGCAAGATTTGCACCCCGCTGATATTGCTGAATTGTTTGATGAGCTTTCGACCAAAGAACAATCTTTTGTAATTGATTTACTCGATAATGAAATTTCTGCAGATATCCTTCTTGAATTAGAGGAAGATGATCGACGCAAATTCCTGAAAACGCTTACTGCAAAAGAAATTGCTGAAGATGTCATCAATGAGATGGATACCGATGATGCTGTTGACGTCATTAATGAGCTTTCTGATGAAAAGAAAGATGAGGTAATTGCGCAATTAGAAGACCAAGAACACGCCCGCGAAATTGTAGATCTTTTACGCTACGACGAAGATACGGCTGGAGGGTTGATGGGAAAAGAGTTGATAAAAGTCAACAAAGATTGGTCGGTAATCACAGCAGTAAAACAAATGCGAAAACAAGCTGAGGATTTAGAAGAGGTTTTCTCAATTTATGTTGTTGATGAAGATGAAAAATTACTTGGAACATTGAGTTTGAAGCGTTTGTTGACGACTTCTGCAAATACAAAAGTTGCAGATGTTTACAATGAAAAGATTCAATATGTAAAGACCTATACAAAAGATATGGAGGTTGCGAAAGTAATCGAAAAATATGATTTGTACGAAGTGCCTGTTGTAGACGAATTAATGCGTTTGGTTGGTGTAATTACGGTGGATGATGTGATTGATGTGATTCGTGAAGAAGCTGAAGAAAATTATCAATTAGCAGCCGGGATTACGCAAAATGTCGACTCTGATGATAATATCTTGAAATTAACCCGCGCTCGTTTGCCCTGGCTTTTATTGGCTTTGGTAGGTAGTTTTGTGGCAGTTAATGTGTCGCAAAGTTTTAGTGATGCGATGAATTTGTATCCGCAATTATTCTTTTTTACGCCGCTTGTTGCTGCCATGGCAGGAAATGTAGGTGTGCAATCTTCCGCGATTATTGTGCAAGGTTTGGCGAATAGTAATATTTCGGGTTCTATTTGGAAAAGATTAGGAAAAGAAATGTTATTGGCTTTATTAAACAGTACATTATTAGCTTTTGTACTTTTATTGGCGACGCATTTTTTAATGAGTACGAGTTACGAAATTTCCTCAACCATTGTATTAGCTTTAGTTATTGTGATGATTTTAGCAAGTTTGATTGGGACATTTATTCCAATTATGTTGCATAAATATGGTGTTGATCCTGCGATTGCGACAGGTCCATTTATCACAACAAGTAATGATATATTTGGTTTGTTGATTTACTTTTCGATTGCGAAAATGATTTTAGGATTTTAAAAACTTAAAAAATGAATAAGTTAAAAATTATAGGAATAGCAACTCAAACGTCTAATAATGATAGTCAAGCGACTGAAGATTTAGGAAAATTGTGGCATCAATTTTTTGGCGAGAATATAATGACTAAAATTCCAAATGCAATTAGTTCTAATGTTTATTCTGTTTACACAGATTACGAAAGTGATTTTACAGGAAAATATACAACGATAATTGGTTTAGAAGTTTCTTCATTAGATGAAATTCCAGAAGGGATGGTTGGGCGTGAATTTGAGCCACAAACATTCAAAAAGTATATTACCAAAGGAGAATTGCACGAAGCAGTTGGTAAAACATGGACAGAAATTTGGAATGATGATGCAAACCTAAATCGCACGTATAAATATGATTACGAATTGTATACCGAAAAAGCTCAAAATCCTGCTGATGCAGAAATTGAGATTTATATTGGTGTGAAAGAATAGCAATTAGTACTGAGATGCTAGAATTTAGATATTAGAAAATGATATTTAAAAAATGAGTTGAAGTTTTACTTTCAGCTCATTTTTTATTTTGGATATTTTGTAGGATTTCTATGTGTATTAAAAACTGCATAAATAAAAACAGTTTTTTCTTCTTCATTAGTTTCAAATAAAACCAAATAAGGAAAAGATTTAAAAGGTTTTTGCACGCAAATTTCTATATTTTACTTGATAAAAAGGATTTATTTCCAAAGCTTCCAAAACTTTTGTCAATTCAGTTAAATATGATTTTGCAGTAGATGTAGAAAAGTTTGAATAATAAGAAATAGCTTGTTCAATATCTTGGGCAGCTTCGGAAGAAATTCTAATCTTATAAATCATATTTACCATGCAATTCTTTCAATACATCTTTTGCATTCAAGAAATTTTCTTTTGGTTCGTTAAGTCGATTATCCAAAATTTCCTTTTGTTCGTCACTTAACTCAAATTCAGTTTCTTGATTGTGTTTATAAGTCAAAAAATCAATATAACGCTCAACTTCTTCCAAAAGTGATTCAGGAAGTTGTTTCAATTTAGAATTCACTTGTTCAATAGTCGTTGCATTCATAATTATTAATTTTACAAAACAGTTGTCGTTCTAACAAAGTCACAAAAAGTATACCTTATTATATAATCAAGATTTTGTGTAATATTTCTGATTATTTTTTCAATAAAATCTTAAACTCAGTTCCGATTTCTTTGGATGATTTGGCAACAAATATTTTTCCTTTGTGATAATCTTCGATAATTCGTTTGGCTAATGATAATCCCAATCCCCAACCGCGTTTTTTGGTTGTAAAGCCAGGTTGAAAAATCTTTTTTTGCAATTTGGTCGGAATTCCAGAACCTGTATCAGCAATAGAAATTTCGACAAATTTACCCTTCGTTTTTATATCGATATCCAAAACGCCCTTATTTTGCATGGCGTCAGCTGCATTTTTCATCAAATTTTCGATAACCCAACTATATAAAGAAGAATTAAGATTAATATTAAATTCTTCTACATCTGTAACAAAATTTACTTCAATTCCTTTGGAAATGCGTTGAGAAATATAATCCACTGTTTGTTTGGAAGTTGAAATAATATCAGTTTGTTTGAGTTCAGAAGTTGAACCAATTTTCGAGAAACGTTCGGCAATATGTTTCAATCGATCCACATCTTTTTCAATTTCTATAACCGAAGTTTGATCGATTTCTTCCAATTTCAATAATTCGACCCAACCCATTAAAGAAGAAAGTGGAGTTCCAATTTGATGCGCTGTTTCTTTTGCCATTCCGGCCCATAAATAACTTTTTTCGGTGTCACGAATTGTTTTGAAATACCAATACGAAAATCCAAAAAACAATAAAATCAATAAAATAATGATGAGTGGATAATATTGTAATTGATTGAGAAGTTTTGAATTTTTGAAATAAACATAATTTTTAGTTCCGATTAATTCAACATCGATTGTTTGTTCGGACGATTTCATTTTGTTGACATATTTTTTTAATTGAACCGAATCTTTTACGATCGATTCATCAATATTTTTGGTGTCTACAATAATGCCTTTTTCGTCTACAAGTGCAACAGGAATTGATTTGTTGTCTTCAATTAATTTGAATAGAAAATCTTGCGTTTTCGGATCTAAAAATTCGGATGAGCTTATCAACTCTAACGATCGCGCATAATTCTCTACACGTTTGTGTTCTTCACGCTTTAGCTCTTGTACAATTTTGTTACTCGACCATATTGTAATAGCGAAAATCACAAATATTATAAAGAATCCAATCCAACGTTTGTTTATTTTTTTTGTTAGAAAATTTCTCATCTAAATGTAAAATCTTTCTTAAATTTATATCAAATGTAATGATTATTTGATTATAATATATTTTTATGGCGAGATAAGATAAATATGATGAAAGTAATTTTTTTTAAAGCCTTAAATAGTTTATTTTTGTAGCTAAATCTCATAGAGAGTAAAATTTATGGATCGTTTTTCGTTTTTAAATGCCGCTCATTTAGAGTTTATAGGCGACTTATATGATCAATACGTCCAATATCCGGATAGTATTGAACCAAGTTGGAAAGCTTTTTTCCAAGGGTATGACTTTGCGAATGCAACATATGATGGAGAGCCATTATTTGCACCAGCAACACAAACAGCTCCTAACAGAGCTAGTCAAACAACGCAAGCAGTAGTTAATCCTGCAGTAGTATCTCAAGTTCCAGACAACGTACAGAAAGAATTTAAAGTCATCAATTTGATTGATGCTTACCGTACGCGTGGACACTTATTTACAAAGACTAACCCGGTTAGAGCGCGTAGAACTTTTGAACCTACTTTAGACATCAAAAACTTTGGTTTATCTGATGCTGATTTAGATTTGACATTCAACGCTGGTGAAATTTTAGGTATTGGTGGACCAATCACTTTACGTGAAATCATTGGACACTTAGAAAACATGTACTGCGAATCTATCGGAATCGAGTATATGTATGTAAGAGAACCTCAAAGAATTAATTGGATTCAGAATTGGTTAAACCAAAACTTGAATCAACCAAAATTATCTAAGGAGGAGAAAGAACGTGTTTTAGAAAAGTTGAATGAAGCAACTGCTTTTGAAAACTTTATGCACACGAAATATGTTGGACAAAAACGTTTCTCGGTAGAAGGAAATGAATCTTTGATTCCTGCTTTGGATACATTGATTAATCGTTCTGCAGATCACGGCGTACAAGAGGTTATCGTAGGGATGGCTCACCGTGGACGTTTGAATGTTTTGGCTAACATTTTTGGAAAATCATATTCTCAAATCTTTTCAGAATTCGAAGGAAAAGCTTTTGATACAGATTTAATGGCTGGTGATGTTAAATATCACATGGGATCATCTAATCAAATCAAAGCATTGAATGGAAAAGATATCCGAATCAATTTAGCACCAAATCCATCTCACTTAGAGACTGTAGATGCAGTTGTAGAAGGGATTACACGTGCAAAAGTTGAGGAAGATTATAAAGATGATTATTCTAAAATTATTCCAATCTTAATTCATGGTGATGCTGCTGTAGCTGGACAAGGAATCGTTTACGAGGTTGTTCAAATGGCAGGATTAGACGGATACAAAACAGGTGGTACAGTACACGTTGTGGTAAATAACCAAATTGGGTTTACAACAAACTATTTAGATGCGCGTACATCTACATATTGTACAGATGTTGCAAAAGTAACATTGTCTCCTGTAATGCATGTAAATTCTGATGATGTAGAAGCGGTAGTTCACGCTTTCCGTTTTGCAGCAGATTATCGTGCAGAATTCGGTTCTGATGTATTCATCGATTTATTAGGATACCGTAAATATGGACATAACGAAGGTGATGAACCAAAATTCACTCAACCTAAATTATATAACTTAATCGCTAAACACCCAAATCCTCGTGAAATTTACAAGGATAAATTATTAAAAGAAGGTGTAATTGGTGAAGAAATCGTTAAACAAAAAGAAGCTGAATTTAAAGCTTTATTAGAAACGAATTTCGAAGCTTCTAAAGAAATTGAGCGTAATCACATTTTTCCTTTCATGCCAGAAGAGTGGGAAGGATTTGAAATTGCTGATGATGCAAAAGTTTTTGAACAAGCAAATACTGCTTACGATGAAGCAAAATTAAAAGAAATTGCAAAAGCTGTTTCTACCGTTCCAGAAGGTAAAAAATTAATCAAAAAAGTTTCTCGTTTAATTGAAGGACGAGGAAAAATGATTGAGGAAGATAAAATCGACTGGGGATTAGGAGAAGCTTTAGCTTTCGGTTCTATCTTAACAGACGGACGTAACGTGCGTGTTTCTGGTGAAGATGTAGAACGCGGAACGTTCTCTCACCGTCATGCAGTTGTAAAAACTGAAGACACAGAAGAAGAAATTATCTTATTAAACCATATTAATGATGAGCAAGGTCAATTAAGAATCTACAACTCATTATTATCTGAATATGCAGTTTTAGGTTTCGATTATGGATATGCTATGGCAAACCCTAAAGCGTTAACTATTTGGGAAGCTCAATTTGGAGATTTCGTGAATGGAGCACAAATCGTAATCGACCAATATATTTCTGCAGCAGAAGATAAATGGAAATTACAAAACGGTTTAGTAATGTTATTGCCTCATGGATACGAAGGGCAAGGAGCAGAGCACTCTTCAGCACGTTTAGAGCGTTTCTTACAAATGTGTGCTGGTAACAATATGTTTGTTGCTAATATCACAACTCCAGCTAACTTCTTCCACGCATTAAGAAGACAGGTTGTAACAGATTACCGCAAACCGTTGGTTGTAATGTCACCAAAATCATTATTACGTCATCCATCAGCAGTATCATCATTAGCAGATTTCACAAATGGAGGTTTCCAAGAAATCATTGAAGATGTAACAGTAGATGCGAAAAAAGTGAAAAAAGTAGTTTTCTGTTCAGGAAAAATCTACTACGATTTAGACAAAAAACGTCAAGAATTAGGAGATAAAGAAACTGCAATTATTCGTTTAGAGCAATTATATCCTTTAAATGAAGAAAAAGTAGATGCTATCATCTCTAAATTTGGTAATGCTAAATTGATTTGGGCACAAGAAGAACCAGAAAATATGGGAGCTTGGATGTACATTTTACGTAAATTAAGAAAATATCCATTCGACGTAGTTTCTCCAGCAGAAAGTGCTGCAACAGCGCCAGGTTCAAGCAAACGTTGGGCTGAAATTTACGAAGAGGTAATTAATAAAGTATTCAATTAAAAAATAAAGCTAATAGATATGTTAGAAATGAAAGTCCCATCACCAGGGGAATCAATCACAGAAGTAGAGATCGCTACGTGGTTAGTAAAAGACGGTGATTACGTAGAAAAAGACCAAGCAATTGCAGAGGTTGACTCAGATAAAGCAACATTAGAATTACCAGCAGAAGAAAGTGGAATTATCACTTTGAAAGCGGAAGAAGGTGATGTTGTAGAAGTAGGACAAGTTGTTTGTCTTATTGATACATCAGCTGCTAAACCAGAAGGAGGAAGCGCTCCAGCTGCAGAAGCACCAAAAGCTGAGGTTAAAGAAGAAGTAAAAGCTGCTCCAGCTCCAGTTGCTACACCAGCACCTGCTGCTCCAGCTGCAACTTACGCTACGGGAACTCCATCTCCAGCGGCTAAAAAAGTTTTAGACGAAAAAGGTATCGATGCTTCTCAAGTAAAAGGTTCAGGACGTGACGGACGTATCACTCAAGATGATGCAGCTCGTTTTACACCAGCAATGGGAACTTCTACTCAAGGAACTCGTGCTCAATCAGAGAAAAAATTATCATCATTACGTCGTAAAATTGCGCAACGTTTAGTTTCTGTTAAAAATGAAACTGCAATGTTAACTACATTCAACGAAGTTGATATGTCTGCAATTTTTGCTTTACGTAACCAATATAAAGACGAATTCAAAGCTAAACACGGTGTTGGTTTAGGATTTATGTCTTTCTTTACAAAAGCAGTTACACGTGCATTAGAGTTATACCCAGACGTAAACTCTATGATTGACGGTGACTACCAAGTAAAATTTGACTTTGCTGACGTTTCTGTTGCAGTATCAGGACCAAAAGGTTTGATGGTACCAGTAGTACGTAATGCAGAAAACTTAACTTTCCGTGGTGTTGAGCAATCTATCAAAGATTTAGCAATCAAAGTACGTGACGGAAAAATTTCTGTTGATGAAATGACAGGAGGTACATTTACAATCACTAACGGTGGTGTATTTGGATCTATGATGTCTACACCAATCATCAACCCACCTCAATCAGGTATCTTAGGAATGCACAATATTGTTGAGCGTCCAGTTGTTAAAAACGGACAAATCGTTATCGCTCCAATGATGTATGTTGCTTTATCTTATGACCACCGTATCATCGACGGACGCGAATCTGTAGGATTCTTAGTTGCAGTTAAAGAAGCGGTAGAAGATCCATTAAACGTATTAATGGGAGGTGACGCTAAGAGAGCTTTAGAATTGTAATACATAAAAACATTCTAACAATCCATAAATTGAAAGCCGTTCGTAAGAACGGCTTTTTTGGGTTTTATAAGTCGAGATTATCTAATTCTCCCTTCCTCTTCATTTACTTTATTCTCTTTTGAGATAGTTTTATTTAAACGACCAAAATTATATTTAACACCAACTGATAGTTCTTGATAGTCGACTAAAAATAGGTTTTTAGAACTAATTTTATCATAATTTAATGTTTCGCTAAATTTCATTTGCTTGAATAAATCATTGAAACGAATAGAAAAATCAAAGTTTTTGTATGACTTTGTCAATCCAAGATTGAAGATAATTTGAGAATTTCGATCATAAATTCCTTCTGTTCGTTTACTTAACCAATATCCATCAACCATAAAATTGAAATCTTTTCCCAATTTGAAATTGTGATTAGAGTATAAATAGATATACGGAACAGATTTTTTAAGAACAGCTTTTTCATCAATTATTTTACTATAAATCATAGCTAAACTAATTTGTGTTGACCAAAATTTATATTCGAACGGAACATCTAAACCAACAGAAAAATTCTTTTCTTTTTCGAAATTAACCGTTGTAAATGTTGAAATATTTCTCACATCATCATAAATTAATGTATAATTCATCGGATTTTTACTTTGATAATACGTCACATTCATGTTCCATTTTTTTAATGAATAATTCGCAGAAAACGTGTCTGTGTAAGTTGGTAAAATATCAAAATTTCCGCTGTATTCGATATAAGGACTTCCATACAAATTCCCAGAAGAAAGAGTGCTGTAATTCGGTCTATCAATCGTGCGTTTATAATAAATTGTCAATGCATTTTTATTCTCAAAAGTGTAATTAAATTCTGCATTTGGAAACCAATCAATGTATTTTTTATCAATATCCGAAAGTTGTTTTATTTCATCAAAACCTTTAGAATTGGTCGTTTCTGTTCTTAATCCAACTTTATAATTCCATTTTTCATAGTTTTTTATGTATTGTAAATAGGCTGCAAGATTCAGTTCTTTGAAGTTGTAAAGAAATTTTTCTGATGATTTTTGAGGAAAAAACGTTTGATTAGTTGTTTCTGATTTTGCATGCGTAAAGCGTCCTCCAAATTCAATTTTTTGATCAGATTCAAATTTTTTCTCTACATCAAATTTTCCAGCAAAAACCTTAAGACGATATTTTTGATAGCGCGATTGATTGTATTCGATATCATTTTCATTTATCTTATTGTAAAAATCGTATGTCGTTCCTGTATTATAAATCGTGTATTGCAAACCTGTTAAAATACTTACGTCAATTGATTGAATATTTTTATTGTAATTCACCAAAGTATTCACAAAATTTCGATGATTTTCATTATCATTTAACGTTAAAATAGATTGATTTTCATTATTTTCTGTATATTCTGTTTTGGTATCAATCAAACCTTTATCTTTTCTGAAATTCGAATTAATAGCAAATGAAAGATAATCTCCAGTTTCATTTAATTCCTGAAAAAAGCTTGTGTTTACAATAAAATGTGGACGTTTAGTTTGCGATTTTATGAAATAATTGGACTGAATATTTTTGTCTTTTACGCGATAATCAAATCCGTTTCCTTCCCAAGGATTTAGTTGATTATAAGATGCGTTCAGTTTAAATTCGCTTTTATTTTTTCGAATTTGAAAAGTTGAATTGAAATAATTATTAAACTTTCTTTTGAACGATAATGTTTCCTGTAAAGTGAATTTTAAACCCTCTTTTTTACTTTTTTTAAGGTTAATTTTTACAACAGATTTTCCATTTGCTTCATATTTAGCAGAAGGATTTTTAATAATTTCAATCGATTTTATGTCCTCAATTGCTAAACTCGAAATGGTAGAAAAATCAACTTGTTGATCGTCCAAATACAGCAAAGGATTTCCTTTTCCAATAATTGTCAATGTTTCTTGTTCTGCACCCAGCATGACGCTTGGTAATTTTGAAAATAATTCTTTGGTTGTAGCAAGTTTATTAAAATTTGAATTGGCTACATCAATATTATAATTGCCATTTTCTATTTTGAAAGTTTCCTTTTTTCCATTGATTACAACTTCATTAATTTGTACAGTTTCATCAATATTTAAGTGAAATGTTTTATTTTCGTTCAAATAAAAAGGTTCTTCATCTTGAATATTATTATCATAAATAACTGAAATTGAATATATTTTTTGTTCTAAATTTTCAAAGTTAAATTTAGAGTTTTCAGTTTCAATTGTTTGAATAACATTTTGAAATTCATCGTGTAAAATAACTTTTGCGTGAATTGTTTTTGACTCATTTTCTGATGAAATATATCCTGTAATCGAAAATTTTTCTTGTGCAAAAGCAAAAGAGCTAATCAAAATGAGCATTAATTGTAGAAGCTTCATAATAAAATTGTGTTGATTATTGTTTTACTTACATTTAGAGGAAGTAAAATTTTTGTTTGAACAATTTTAATTTATATTTTTAAATGTTTTTTATCAACTTGGTATCAAATGATAATTGTTTACAATGTTATTCAAATTAAAGAAATACAATATGTTACGTTTTATAATTTCGGGAAATAGGTTTCTTAAATTTATCACAGTTATTCTATTCATATTCAGTTCAATAAATATGTTTGGAAAAACGCAAAACGATAAAGCTGAATTTTTACGTCAAAAAAATAATGATTTGGTTGAAGAAAATCTTCGAATTATTGATTCTACAATTTCAACAGCTTATCGGTTGAATGATAAAGTTGTGTTGAGTGAAGCTTATATTGAAAAAGGAAATTATTTTTTGGAGCAACGTAATTACAATAATGCTTTGAAAAATTTTACCATTTCGAAACAACTCTCAACCGAAATAAAAGATGATTTTACATTTTATTCTTCGCTTGTCGGAATTGCAAAAACAAAAGAAAACTTGCATGAAATCAAGGAATCTATAGCGTTGTACGAAACTTCTTTACCTTATTTCGAAAAGCATAAACAGCAACCAAAATCGTTCAGCATTTATCTTTCTATTCTTGGGAAATTGTCTTATTTATATAGCAAAACAAATCATCTGAACAAAAGTGATTATTACAATAAAATTGAATTATCTGAAACGGTTGATACGGTAAATTATCAATATGCATTGAAGAACAAGGGAATTATTGATTTTTACAAAAAAGATTATAATTCGGCATTTAATACATTGAAAAAAGCACAACAAGTTTTCTGGAAGCAAAATGACATCAAATGGTATGTGATTTCGGAGCAATTTTTAGGTGAAATTTTATATCAACAAAACCGAAATAAAGAAGCAATCCAATATTTTGAAAATGTTGTCGAATTCTCAAAACAATATAAAATTCTTGATGAAGAATTACGACTTTCCTATGAACGAGTGGTTGAATATAATGAGAAGTATGGAAATAATCGAGATAAATTATTATCTGTAAATAATTTATTGTCTTTTGATAGTTTGTTTTATGTGGCTGATCATACTGTTTTGAAACCAAATCTCGAAAAATATGAAAATACATTCTTGAAAACAGAACGAAATTTATTGAAAGAAAAGAATCAATACTTTAAAAGAACTTCATTTCTTGGTTTAGTTGCAATTCTAATTTTTGGTGGAATTGTTTTTTATAAAATGAATCAAAAACATCAAAAAAAGAAGAATTATTTACAAAAATGTCTTGATGAAATTTCAATAATTGAAGCAGATATTAAGGAAGAAAATCAAGTAGAAAAAACAAAATTTGAAGTTGAAATTGATGAAGATTTCGAACAAAGTTTGCAATTGTTTGAAGAACAAAAGTTGTTTCTAAATCCAAAATTTTCGTTGAATGACTTGGTTCTAGAATTGAACGCTAATCGAACAATTGTGTCAAATTATATTAATCGTTCGAGATCGAAAAATTTTAATCAATATATCAACGAATTAAGAATTAATCATCTTTTGAAACGATTTGCAGATGAACCAAATCTCAAAAAATATACAATTGATGCTTTAGCAGAAGAAACAGGTTTTAATTCGAGAAAGACTTTTTCGGATGCATTCTTAGAACACACAGGTTTTCGACCTTCAAATTATATCAAGAAAAATACTTTTTAACAAATACATTGTTGTGTAATATAAATTATTGAAGTATTTTAGATTATTAATGATATGAATAATTCAGGAAATTCTCCTGACACTAAACTCTATTTATTAATGATTTTAAATTCTTTAAAAAAGCAAGCGTTTTTTCTTATGTTAACGCTTTTTTTTGTGCATGCTCATGCAAGTTCTTCCAAAGTTTATGATTTGTCCAACTATGGTATTCAGCCCAATACAGGTGAAAATATTAGTTTAACAATCAATCAAACGATTCAAAAAATTATTTCTGAAGTAGGGAAAGATATTCCTGTAACTATCAAGTTTAAGAAAGGACGTTATGATTTTCATACTGAAGGAACGCAATCCAAACAGTATTATATTTCGAATCACGATCAAGATAATCCGAAGAAAGTTGGTATTGCTTTAGAAGGTTATAACAATATTACCTTAGATGGTCAAGGTTCAGATTTTATTTTTCATGGGCGTATTTTACCGATTTCATTGATTAGTAATCGAAATTTAACCCTAAAAAATATCAATATAGATTTTGAGCAACCACAAATTTGTCAAGTCAAAATTTTAGAAAATGATGTAGAAGCAGGAACTATAACTTACCAAACAGCTCCTTGGGTGAATTATAAAATAAAAGATGGCACATTTTATAACACTGGGGAAGATTGGGAAATGCAGCCAACAGCGGGAATTGCTTTTGAAGCGGATACAAAACATATTGTTTACAATACAAGTGATATTGGAGTTGGAACTAAAAATGTTGAAGAAATTTCGAAAGGAATTATCAAAGCAAAAAATTGGAAGAATCCAAAGTTAATTCCGGGAACTGTGATTGCTATGCGCAGTTGGTATCGCCCAAATCCTGGGATTTTTGTACACAAAGGGAAGGATATTAGATTAGAAAATGTAACCGTTCATTATTCTGAAGGAATGGGTTTGTTGGCGCAGTTGACGGAGAATATTTATTTAGATAATTTCAATGTTTCCTTAAGAGGAAAAGATGATCCGAGATATTTTACGGCTCAAGCAGATGCTACGCATTTCTCGGGTTGTAAAGGAGTTATTGTTTCTAAAAATGGACTGTACGAAAATATGATGGATGACGCGATTAATATTCACGGAACTTATCTAAAAATCCTTAAAAAATTAGATGATAAAACGCTTATTGCGAAATATATGCATGAGCAAGCTTATGGATTTGATTGGGGTTACAAAGGAGATTTGGTTCAATTTATTCAAGCAAAAACGATGGAGCTTTGGAATGACAATAATTCAATAGAATCGATTGAAGTGATTCGTAATGATAATTCAGATCCAATTCGTGAGTTTAAAATTGTATTGACGAAACCATTGGATAAATCTATTGATCCAGCAACAATGGATATTGGAATAGAAAATTTGACTTGGACGCCAAAAGTTGAATTTAAAGGAAATACAATTCGAAATAATCGTGCAAGAGGAGCGTTATTCAGTACGCCGCAAAAGACTATTGTAGAAGATAATCTTTTTGATCATACCTCTGGTACAGCGATTCTTTTGTGTGGAGATAGTAATGGTTGGTACGAAACAGGTTCTACGAGAGATATTACGATTCGAAATAATAAATTTATCAATTCGCTTACCAATATGTTTCAGTTTACAAATGCTGTGATTTCCATTTATCCTGAAATTCCTGACTTGAAAAATCAAAAGAAATATTTTCATAGTGGAATTAAAATTGAGAAAAACTATTTCGAAACGTTTGATAAACCAATTTTATATGCAAAATCTGTAGACGGAATTATTTTTTCGAACAATAAAATAAAAACAAATTCAGATTATCCAGCTTTTCATTGGAATAAGAAAGAAATCTTGTTTGAACGAGTGATAAACGAAACGATCAAAAACAATACAATAGATGGAAAACCGATGGTTTATCCTTCAAAATAATCTCAAAAACCATTCGAAAGAGTGGTTTTTTTGTGTCTTACTTTAACAATTATTTAAAATTTTATTCTGGATTAAAATAATATCTTTAGAATACAATAATTATTAACTATGAAAAAGACATATACTCTCATAGCATTTACAGCGTTTCTTGTAAACTCTTATAGCCAAAAAGGACCGAATATATCTTCAGAAATTGAGAATTCAATATCGTTGAATGATTACAACGTGACGATTCAACAACGATTAAGAACTATAGAACTGAATCATCAAGAAGTTGTTTTTTCTGAAAAATTTATCAATTCTACGAATGGTAAAGAATATATTTTTACAATAAAAAGTGATAAAAATGATGAGTTGTATAACGAATTTACTAAGATTAATATAAGTAAATCTTTACAGAAAATAGATTATGCGCCATTTAATATCACAACTATTACAAAGAATGAGACGGAAAAGAAAAGAGTTTTTTATAACGAAGATTTAGAGAATTTTTTCAATAAAATTAAGAATCAATATTCACAAGATATTTACAATTTTATGACAGAACTTCCATCAGGAAAATATTCATTTGATTTTAAGATTAATCAACGAATAAAAGATGAATCTCAGAAGACAAATCTTGTAAAACAGGTTGAAAAAGTATTGGCAGAACAAAATGCTTTGAATGATAATCCATTTGAACAACCGCTAATATTAGTGAATAAGAAAGAAAAATTCTATAATCAGCTTGAAGAATTGGATGCTTCAATACAACCAACAATCAACTATCTTGATCAAAAAGCAGCTAAATCTACATATTTTGGCTATTTCAAAAACGGTGTTGTATTGATTACTTATTAATAAAATAGTTACAATTAAAGCATAAAAAAAGCAATCCAATTGGATTGCTTTTTTTATTATTATATGAAATTGATTAATTCACTTTACTTAATGTACGAACTCTAATTTCTTGTAAAACGTCTTCTACAGACATTCCTACATAAGCACCTTCTTCTACAATTGGGTACAATTGATCATAAGACATAATACGTGTATTGTCGATACGTAAATTTACGTGAGAACGATTGAAATCTCTGTGAGATTTAACACCTGTTGCAGAAATTAATTCAGATAATATATGCATTGTTTTCTTGTGGAAATTATACATACGAGTTGCTTTATCTTCTACATCTAATCCTTTCATCAATTCACGATCTTGCGTCGCAACACCAACTGGACATGTATTTGTATTACATTGTAAAGCTTGGATACATCCTACAGCCATCATCATTGCACGAGCCGAATAAACTAAATCTGCACCAATCGCCATTGCACGAGCAATGTGGAAAGAAGAAATAATTTTTCCAGAAGCTACAACACGAATATCTTTTTTAAGACCATAACCACGTAATGTATCAACAGCGAAAGCTAAACCATCTAATAAAGGCATACCCAAAGAGTTTGAGAACTCTACAGGAGCAGCTCCAGTCCCTCCTTCACCACCGTCAATTGCGATATAATCTGGTTTGATACCAGTTTTAATCATTGCTTCACAAATCTCAATAAACTCGCGTTTAATCCCAATACACAATTTGAAACCAACTGGTTTTCCACCTGATAATTCTCTTAATTGTTTGATGAAATGTAACATTCCTTCTGCATCAGAGAAAGCAGAGTGAGATGGAGGAGAATCAACAGTTGTATATGGTTCTACAGCACGAATCTTAGCGATTTCTGGAGTATTTTTATTTGCTGGTAAAATTCCTCCGTGACCTGGTTTTGCACCTTGAGAAATTTTTAACTCAATCATTTTTACATTTGGTAAAGTAGCGCGTTCAACGTACTTATCTGGATCGAAACCACCATCAGTAGCACGACAACCAAAATATCCTGTACCAATTTGCCAAATCAAATCTCCACCTGGCTGTAAGTGATATGGAGAAATTCCTCCTTCACCTGTATTGTGAGCAAAGTTTCCTAATTTAGCTCCTTTATTCATAGCTAATACAGCATTTTCACTTAACGAACCGAAAGACATTGCAGAAATGTTTAATAAACTTGCTAAATAAGGTTGTTTACATTCACTTCCACCAACTTTTACACGTGGATCATCAGCATGTTTGATTTTTCCAGCATACATCGAATGATTTAACCACTCATATCCTGGTTCATAAACATCTAATTGCGTCCCAAAAGGAACTGTGTCAATTACATTTTTTGCACGACGATACACCATACTACGCATCAAACGGTCAATAGGTTTTCCTTCAGTATCCGTTTCAACAAAGTATTGCATAATTTCTGGACGAATACTTTCTAACAAATAACGTCCATGTCCAATAATTGGAAAGTTTCTTCTGATAGCGTGTTTTGTTTGCGAGATATCTGCAAATCCTAAAGCAATCAAAGGAAGAATAATTATTAAAGACCATAAGATACCTGGCCAAAAATAAGAGATTACTCCAATTGCAACAAGAGTAACGATAGATCCTACTACGAAAAGTTGTCTTACTTTCATAAGTAAAAATTTAAATGATTTTGATTAAAAATTTGGTGTCAAATATATCTAAAAAAACTCGGTTTAACGCCTATATTTCTGAAATAATTTCTTTTAAATTGTTGATTTCAAACGTTAGAGAAAACCCATTATTTCAAATAAGTTAACAATTATCTAATGTCGTGAAATAAAATGAAATATTATTTAGATTTTTTTAAAAGATGTTCAAACTTTTTGAGAAATGTCAAAGGAATTATTCTTTGTAAACTCTCGTTAAATCTAATAATTTGATAGGTCCCATCGAAAAATTCTTAACTTTTTTATTCAAAAATAACGTTGTTTGATCATAAAATAAAGGCAAAATTGGAGCGTTTTGCATCATCAATGCATCCATTTTTTGATAAATTTTGGCACGTTCGTCTGGATTATTGGTCAAAAATGCTTGTTCGTACATTTTATCAAATTCACCATTTTTGTAATGTGAATAATTTGGACCTTCTGGCGCAAAGTTTTTCGAATAATATAAAGACAAAAAGTTTTCGGCATCTGGATAATCTGCTCCCCAATTTGCGCGGAACAACGTAAATTTTCCCGTTGCTTTTCCATCACGCATCGTTGGTCCAGGCACAACATTCACTTTTATTGGTAAACCTAATTTTACCATTTCTGCCGCAATATATTCGCAAACATCTACATATTCTTGCACAGTTGTCAGCTCGATTGGTACAATTTTTTCGTTCGTTTTTTTATAGCTATTGATTAGTTCACGTGCTTTTTCGGGAGAATATTTGTAACCACTTTCTGGCGAATAACCTGGTAAACCTTTCGGAATGAAACCTCCATCTGCTTCAAAAGCTTGACCTTTCATCATATATTTGATGATTTTGTTTTTATCAACTCCATAATTTAATGCTTGACGCAATTTCAAATCAACTGCATTAGGTGCATCAAGATAAAAACATAAATAAACGGTACTTAAATAAGGAACTTTTTGAATCGTTAAAATATTTGAATATTTTGGATTCAAATCTCCGATTGGATTTAAAATTTCATCTTTATAAGAAGGATCCAAATCTGCCATCATATCCAAATTACCTTTGATTAATTCTAAAAATTCTGAATTTTTCTCTGGTAAAAATGATAAATTAACCGCTTCTAAATATGGTAAACGTTGTCCTTTTTCATCAAACTCGAAATACTTTGGATTTTTTCTAAAAACCATTTTCACGTTATCTTCCCAAATCTTAAATTGAAAAGGACCTGTACCAATTGGATGTTTCAAGAATTCATCGTTTCCATTTTTGAATAATTCTTTCGGAACAACCGAAGCATATTTCATCGAAATTAATCCCAAAAATGCAGGATAAGCTTCTTTCAATTTAATTTCAAAAAGTGTATCATTTATTGCTTTATACGAATCAATATTATTCATAATCCAACCACCAGAACCGCCAGCTTTTGGATCTTTAAGACGATTAAAACTAAATTCAAAATCAGAAGCAGTTACAATTCGAGTCGAATCTTTTCCGAAAGCTTCATGTTTATGAAAAAAAACATCATTTCTCAAAGTAAAAGAATACGTTTTTCCATCTTCTGAAATTGTCCAAGATTTTGCAATATCGGGCTGAATTTCTAATTCATTATCAATCTTCACTAAACTGTTGTACATCAAATTACAAGCCCACGTATTGGCTTGTGTTCGCGCATTAATCGGATCTAAAGAAGAAATATTATCGTAACGATTTAGTTTAAATACTTTGTTTTCATCGATTTCAATTTTCTTAGAACACGAAAATATTGAAACGAATAACATAATGTAGATAAAGTATTTAGTCATTTTGAATAGCTGATTTATTTATGTTTCAAAACTATGGATAATTTCTTAAATTTGCAGCTATGAATAATCAAACTAAAACAGTTGCATTTCATACATTGGGATGTAAACTTAATTTTTCTGAAACTTCGACGATCGCAAGAAACTTGAAAGATAATGGATATCAGAAGGTTGAGTTTACAGATTCTGCGAATGTGTACGTAATCAATACATGTTCGGTAACCGCAAATGCAGACAAAGAGTGCAGAACGATTGTGAAAAATGCAATGAAAGCAAATCCAGAAGGTTTTGTTGTCGTTGTAGGTTGTTATGCGCAGTTGAAACCGCAAGAAATTGCGGAAATGGAAGGTGTTGATTTGGTTTTAGGAGCTGCAGAGAAATTCAATATTGCTGAATATTTAGACGATATCAATAAAAAAGAAGAAACAATTGTACATTCTTGTGAGATTGAAGAAGCCGACTTTTACGTTGGTTCTTATTCAATTGGTGATCGTACGCGTGCTTTTTTGAAAGTGCAAGATGGTTGCGATTATAAATGTACGTATTGTACAATTCCTTTGGCTCGTGGAATTTCGCGTTCGGATACAGTTGAAAATGTTATCAAAAATGCGAATGAGATTGCACAAAAAGGAATCAAAGAAATCGTGTTAACGGGTGTAAATATTGGTGATTACGGGAAAGGTGAATTCGGGAATAAAAAACACGAACATACTTTCTTGGAATTGGTGCAAGAATTGGATCAAGTTGATGCGATAGAACGAATCAGAATTTCTTCGATTGAACCAAATTTATTGAAAAATGAAACAATCGATTTTGTTTCAAAAAGCAATCGATTTGTTCCACATTTCCATATTCCATTACAATCTGGTAGCGATGAGATTTTGAAAAAAATGAAACGTCGTTACTTATCTAATCTTTATTTAGATCGTGTAACAAAAATTCGCGAAGTGATGCCAAATGCATGTATTGGTGTAGATGTAATTGTTGGTTTTCCTGGAGAAACAGAAGAATTGTTTATGGAAACATATAATTTCTTAAACGAATTACAAATTAGCTATTTACATGTATTTACTTATTCGGAAAGAGATAATACAGAAGCAATCGAATTTGAAGGAGTTGTTGATCAAGGAGAACGTAAACGTCGTAATAAAATGTTACGTATTTTATCGGAGAAAAAACGTCAAGCTTTTTATCAATCTCAATTAAATTCGACTCAGAAAGTATTGTGGGAACATGATAATAAAGACGGAAAAATGTTTGGTTTTACAGAGAATTATGTGAAAGTTCAGACAGATTTTAATCCTGAATTAGTCAACGAAACACAAATTGTAGATTTGGTTAGAATCAATCACAATGGAATTGTTGAAGTAAAAATTCAAGAGTTAGAATTAGCAAAATAAAATTGTAAATATTAGTTAAAAAGAAGTTCAAGTATTTTGAGCTTCTTTTTTTTGATTTACCTTTACATTTAGGAATAATAATTGTAGTTTTAAATAAAAAATCAAGGTCATGAAAATTATACACTTTACTTTTATAATTTTGTTGTCATTATTTGTAACAAGCTGTGGAACAGTTCAAGTAAGTACAGATTACGACAGATCAACAAATTTTGCTTCATATAATACTTATACTTTTCACCAAAAAGGATTAGATAAGTTAAAGGTTAACGATTTGGACAAGAACCGATTAATTAAAGCAATTGACGCACAAATGGCTACAAAAGGATTTACAAAAGTAAGTTCTGATGCAGACTTAGTCATTAACTTATTGACAAGTTCTAAAGAACAAGTTTCTGTAAATAATAACAATTGGGGTTACGGTCCTTATGGTTACTATGGCGGATATTACGGCGGAAATAGCGTTTCTTCTTATCAAGCGGGAACAATTGTAATAGACATTATTGATGATAAACGTAATATATTGGTTTGGCAAGGTGTTGGTTCTGATCTTAATTTGAGTAATATCAGTGCTAAAGCAGAAAGAATCCCGAAAGCAATTGAAGAAATTCTAGCTAAATTTCCTCCTCAACCAAAGAAATAAATTTTCGAAAATAATATAATAAGCTCTTCATTTGAAGAGCTTATTTTATGAAATGAAGTTTGTATTAAAAAAAGCTTTAATTTTGTTAAAATTATACAATAACTTATGAAAAATTTAAAAACCAATCTATTAAGTTTATTTCTTTTAAGTTTATCTACTTTTTCTTTTGCTCAAATCGAATTTGGAGTTAAAGGTGGTGTTGGACTTAGTAACACAACTATTGTTCATGGAGTTTCTAAAGAGAGAGTTGGATTTTTAGCTGGGGGAGTTGCGAAATATCAATTAACTACTCGAAACGAGAATCATTATTTACAAGCAGAAGTTTTATATACTACTCAAGGTGAATATTCGTTATATAAAGAAGGCGGAGAGAAATACAAAGCGTTCTTAAATTACATCAATATTCCAATTATGTACAAATACTATTTTGATGATCAAGGAAAAGATTTCTTTGTAGAAGGTGGTCCTCAATTGGGTTTCAAAGTATCAGAAAAATTTGATGAAGATGAGCCAGAAAGAGAAAATAATGTTCCAAAATCATTTGATTTAGCATTTAATATTGGTGGTGGATATTCTATTGATAGAAAATACGAAATTAATTTAAGATATCAATATGGATTAATAGATACCTACGACTATAAACGTTGGGATAATGGAACAAATCGTTCATCATTTTTAACTTTAGGAATTACATATTTCTTCAAATAAATTCAAAACCGCTTTATAGCGGTTTTTTTATTATCTTGTTTTAAAATTTAGTCAATGAATTTTAAACAATTTTTTATTTTAGGTTTTCTATTGATTAGTAGTAATCTATTTGCTCAGAATATGATAAAAGGAAAAGTGATTGATGAAAAATCGCTTCCAATTATTAATGCTGAAATCTATGTCGATAATTCTACGATTAAATCAAAAACAAACGAAAAAGGTGAATTTGAACTAAATCTTCCTAATGGACAATATAATTTAATCGTTCGTGCAAGTTTGTTTGAGAATTATATTTTGAATGTCAATACAAATCAAACCAATTTTTATAAAGTTATATTAGAGCCTGAAGTGGTTGCATTACAAGAAACAGTTGTTCAAGCAATATCTAAAGAAGATTGGTTGTATTATTATCAGACTTTTCTGAGATTGTTTTTAGGAAGTAATGAAGCTGCTAAAAAATGTAAAATCGAAAATTCGAAAGATTTAAGGTTTAAATATGATAAAAATACACGACAATTATCTGCTACTTCCCGAAATCCTTTAATCATTACAAACAATTACTTAGGTTATAAAATAGAATATGATTTGGTTGATTTTAATATTAATTTCAAGTCAAATTATGTTTTAACACTTGGAACAGCTCTTTTTACTGAATTAAAATCCTCTGCCTCAATAGAGAAAAAATGGCAAGAAAATCGTCGTAAATCTTATTTAGGAAGTGTGACTCATTTTATGAAAGCAGTATATGAGAATAGAATTAATGAAGAAGGATATGATATAAAACGATTGGTTCGTAAGGATGATGAAGAATATTATAGATTGAAAGAGAGAAAACTTTTAGGAGATAGGGTTGATATTAATGTTCCAATAAAAACTATTACATATATAGTTAATCAAAAAGTACCGTATGATAGTTTAAAAATGGTTGAAAGTGATAGGCAATACCTTAATTTTAAAGGTTTGTATTCTGTAGAATATAAAAATGAAAAAGAGGATTTAGATTACGCCAAACAAAATGGATTAAATTATGTTACAACTCAAAGATCTATTTTTACATTAAAAGATGATGTATTAAAAATTGAAGAAAATGGAACGTATTATCATCCTACTAATTTGGTTGTTGAAGGATATTGGAGCTGGGAAAAAATAGCAAACATGGTTCCTATGGATTATAAAATTGAGTAATATTTAAATCCTATTCCTCAATTCCATAATAACGATGACTTTTCTTTATTGCCCATTTTTCTTTAAAATTAATCCATTTTGATTGAAATAATTTACGCATTAATTTATCGGTATAACGCATAATAAAAACATGATAAACGGTATTCATCACTTGAAAAAACTCATTAGGGAAAGCGCGTAAAGACATTGAAAATCCTGCTTCTAAATAGCGATTATAATGCCAATAACCTCGCGGAATAAATAGCGCATCACCATGATTCATGACAAAATCAAAACCTTTTGCGTGTTTCAAAGCTGGGAATTTTTCGTAATCGGGATGATCGTAATCGATTTCGTAAATCGTATGTACCGAAAGAGGGACTTTATATAAAGCTTTGGATTGTTTTGGATCAAACAACAAAATTCGTTTATCTCCTTGAAATTGAAAATGAATAAAATCCGTCATATCGACATCATAATGCATCAAAACTTTAGCTTCACTTCCTCCAAAAAATAAGGTAGGTAAACGTTCAAAATATTTTAAACCAAGATCAGGGTAAGTAAAATTTTTGAGTAATTCGGGAATTTTATCTTTGATAATAAAAAAGAAAATTCTCAAATCAGAGGGCTCTTTTTTGATCAAATCCACATACTCATTAAACTTCATGTGCGTTGCAGGAGTGTCCGAACTTTTATTAGCATCAGCAGGTTTGCTATCGTATAAAGGCACAATTTGTTCGCCAGCTTTTTCTTTGATATAATCGAGATTCCATTTGTTAAAATCCTTCCAATTCTTTGCATAACCTTTCAATAATAAAGGTTTTCTTTTTTTGAGATAATTTTTGATAAAATCTTCTTTCGAAATTGATTCAATTGTATCAATAGCTTGAAATTGCATACGTTTTAAAGTATTGGATTACTCAAAAATAGAGAATCTATCTGAATTAAAAACAAAAAAGCCAACATATTGTTGACTTTTCATTTATTCTGTTTCTTTAACCATTCGAATCAGATGCGCCATATTCCGGATGACGCTATAATGTTTTTTAACAAATGGATTTTCTTTGTTCCAAACATATCCTGCTAAAACAGCACAAATTTTTTCTTTGACATCAGGATTTTCAGGTTGATGGAAAAATAATTCTTGCAAATTTCCGGTATACCATTCTTGTACATAAGTGGTGAAAACATCGATTCCTTCTTTCATATAATCTTCGTAATCGGTTTGCCAATCAACTTTTTCACCATTTATTTCTTTAATAGCAAGTTTCGCAGCTTTCAAACCACTTTCTGTTGCGAAACAAACGCCAGAAGAGAAAACAGGATCTAAAAACTCGGTACTATTTCCTGTCAAAACATAACCATCACCAAACATTTTAGTTACCGCAGCAGAATAATTTTTTAACCAAATTGGATTAAATTCAAATGGTAAATTACCAAAACGATTGACGTAAAAATCGGATTTTTGAATTGCATTTTGCAAAGCTTCCGTTGTATCTTGATTGGTTGATAATTGATTAATATAATCTGTTGGGCCAACGATTCCGACACTTGTTTTTCCATTCGAAAAAGGAATTACCCACAACCAAACTTTTGTTTCGATAATATCAAATGAAATCTGCGTTCCCTCTCGACCTTCAGGGCGACGAACATCATCAATATGCGTGAAAATTGCTGAATGAGGATTTAGTTTTGATGGGCTATCAATATTTAATAATCGTGGTAAAACACGACCATATCCACTCGCATCAATTAAAAATTTTGCATTGATTTGATAAGTTTCTCTATTTTGTTTTTTAACGGTTGTAATCGAATTTTTTCCTTCAAATTGAACATTAATTACCTCTTCATTAAAACGTAAATCTGCGCCTTTGTCTATAATTGCATCAGCTAAAGTCATGTCAAAATCAGCGCGTGGAACTTGCCAAGTCCAATCTTTTCCTTTACCAAATTTTTTACTGAAATCGAAAATACAAATCTGTTCACCTCGAATAAATCTCGCACCAGGTTTTACTTCGAAATTTTGTTTCTCTAAATATGGTAACAATCCAGCTTCTTCGAAATGATCCATAGAGCGAGGGATTAAACTTTCACCTACAACAATTCTCGGAAATTGAGTTTTTTCTAAAACAATAACTTTAATGTTTTTTTCTCTTAAATAGGCTGCTGTAACCGATCCCGAAGGTCCTGCACCGATGATTAAAACATCTGTATTTTCAATCATGACTTTTTGTATAGTTTTTTAATTATTTTTGCAACTGATTGAGGGAGTAAATAACCAAAATCGATAAATCTTTTACCTAATCAATAACATGACAAAATTAACAATTGACACTATAGAAAACATACTTTTTGAGAATAAAAAATTATTGCTCGATAAATCAACATTTGATCGTGTAGAGAATAGTTTTAAATTCCTGAAAGAATTTTCAAAAAATAAAATAATTTACGGCGTAAATACAGGTTTTGGACCAATGGCACAATATCGTATTGAGGATGAAAATACAATTCAGCTTCAATATAATTTAATCAGAAGTCACTGTACAGGAATTGGAGAACCGTTGACGTTAGATCAAACAAAAGCTGCGGTTATTGCACGTTTTAATACGCTTTCGTTGGGATATTCTGGGATACATCCTTCAGTTTTAGTATTGATGCAAGAATTAGTGAACCGTGATATTTTACCTGTCATTTATCAACATGGAAGTGTAGGAGCGAGTGGAGATTTGGTTCAATTGGCGCATTTAGCTTTGACATTAATTGGAGAAGGTGAAGTTTTTTATAAAGGTGAAATCAAATCGACGAAAGAAGTTTTTGAACTTGAAAATCTTCAACCAATAGAAGTTCATATTCGCGAAGGTTTATCAATTATGAATGGAACTTCGGTAATGACGGGAATTGGAATGGTAAATTTGATAAAGGTTAATCAATTAATCAATCTTTCGATTACGTTAAGCTCGATGATGAATGAGATTGTACAATCTTTTGATGATCATTATTCAAAACCATTGAATGAAGCTAAACAACATGCTGGTCAACGTTATGTGGCGAATAAAATGATCGATTTTTTGAATGATAGCAAATTAGTCAAAAAACGTGCAGATGAACTATATCAAGAACGTACCGAGAAAATTTTTGAAGAAAAAGTACAAGAATATTATTCTCTGCGTTGTGTTCCTCAGATTTTAGGACCAATTTATGATACGTGGAATGCTGCGAAAGAAGTGTTAGAAAATGAAATAAATTCGGCAAGTGATAATCCAATTATCGATGTAGAAAATCAAACTGTTCATCATGGTGGAAATTTTCATGGTGATTATGTTTCCTTGGAATTGGATAAATTAAAATTAGCTGTAACACGTCTATCAATGCTGAGTGAACGTCAATTGAATTATTTAGTCAATCCAAAAATCAATAATATTTTACCTCCTTTCGTTAATTTGGGAACGCTTGGTTTTAACTTTGGTTTGCAAGCTGCTCAATTTACAGCGACTTCTACAACGGCTGAAAATCAAACACTTTCTACGTCGATGTATGTGCATAGTATTCCAAACAATAATGATAATCAAGATATTGTGAGTATGGGGACAAACGCAGCGACGATTTGTGCAAAAGTGATTGATAATACGTTCGAAGTGTTGACGGTTCAGAGTTTGGCTGTAACGCAAGCGATAGAATTTTTACAAATACAAGATAAACTATCTTCGAAAGGAAAAGCTTTTTATGATTCGATTCGTAAAATTGTTCCTGCGTTTAAAGAAGATGAGGTGATTTATCCTTATCTTAAGGAAGTGAAAAATTATTTACTAAATAATAAAGTAAACTAAAGCATGAAATGTGCAATTGTAACAGGTGGTTCTCGTGGAATTGGAAAAGCAATTTGTCTTAAAATTGCCGAAGAACACGATTATCATCTTTTAATAAATTATAATTCGAATGAAGCTGCTGCGTTAGAGACTTTGAAAGAAGTGGAAGCATTAGGTGGTACAGGAGAAATTTTAAAATTTGATGTGGCTGATGCAAATCAAACACAACAAGTTTTAACAGAATGGACAGAAAAAAATACAGATGCAATTGTAGAAGTTATTGTTAACAATGCAGGGATTACGAAAGACAATTTGTTTATGTGGATTTCGCAAGATGATTGGTCGAATGTGATTAATACAAGCTTGAATGGTTTTTACAACGTAACTCACTTTTTTATTAATCCATTATTGAGAAATAGATTCGGAAGAGTTGTCAATATAGTTTCTGTTTCTGGTTTGAAAGGAACGCCAGGACAAACCAATTATTCTGCTGCAAAAGCTGCTGTGATAGGAGCAACGAAAGCATTGGCACAAGAAATAGCAAAACGTAATGTAACTGTGAATGCTGTTGCACCAGGTTTTATCGAAACGGATATGACAGATGAATTGGATCAACAAGAATTAAAAAAGCTGATTCCAGCAAATCGTTTTGGAAAAGCCGAAGAAGTTGCCGATTTGGTAAGCTTTTTGGTTTCTAAAAAATCGAGTTATATCACAGGAGAAGTTATTAATATAAATGGAGGAATTTATTCTTAGATAAAATGAGCCAAAGAGTCGTAATAACAGGAATGGGCATCTATTCTTGCTTAGGAACATCATTAGAAGAAGTAACAGAATCTTTGCGTCAAGGAAAATCAGGGATTATTTTTGATGAAGAACGCAAAGAATTTGGCTTTAAATCTGCTTTGACGGGAACTGTTTCAGCACCAGATTTGAAACCTTTTTTGAATCGTAGACAACGAATTACAATTGGTCAAGAAACAGAGTTTGCTTATATGGCAACTTTAGAAGCATTGAAAAATGCTAATTTGACGGAAGAATATATCAAGACTAACGAGGTCGGAATTATATATGGAAACGATAGTGTTTCGAAAGCAATTATTGATGCAATAGATATTGTTCGCGAGAAAAAAGATACTGAATTAATTGGTTCTGGAGCTATTTTCAAATCAATGAATTCTACTGTAACGATGAATCTTGCAACGATTTTTGAGTTGACTGGAATCAATTTTACAATCAGTGCAGCTTGTGCGAGTGGTTCGCATTCGATTGGTTTAGGTTATATGATGATCAAAGATGGTCTGCAAGATATGATTATTTGTGGAGGAGCGCAGGAAATTAATAAATATGCAATGGCAAGTTTTGATGGTTTAGGTGTCTTTTCAGAAAATGAAGAGCATCCTGAAAAAGCTTGTCGTCCTTTCGACAAAAACCGTGATGGTTTGGTACCGAGCGGAGGTGGAGCAACATTGATTTTAGAAAGTTATGAATCTGCTGTAAAACGTGGTGCGCCAATTATTGCTGAGGTTTTGGGTTATGGTTTTTCATCTAACGGTGGACACATTTCTACGCCAAATGTAGATGGACCAGCAATTGCGATGAACAGAGCGCTGAAACAAGCAAAAATTTCGGCTGATGAAATTCAGTATATCAATGCACATGCGACTTCTACGCCAGTTGGTGATGCAAACGAAGCAAAAGCGATTGACCAAGTTTTTGGAAAAACGAAACCTTTTGTAAGTTCTACAAAATCGATGACAGGACATGAATGTTGGATGGCAGGAGCGAGTGAGATTATTTATTCTAACTTAATGATGATGAATAACTTTATTGCGCCAAATATTAATTTCGAAGAAGCAGACGAAGATTCAGCTAAATTAAACATTGTTAAAGAAACCTTAAATAAAGAATTTGATGTATATTTGTCGAATTCTTTTGGATTTGGTGGAACAAATTCTGCCTTAGTAATTAAAAAATTTAACTCCTAATATGGTGAAAAGTCAAATCGCTGAAAAATTAAACGCTATCTTAATTGATGAATTTGAGGTTGATCCTTCTGTGATTTCAGAGGAAAAAAATATTAAAGAATCTTTAGATTTAGATAGTTTAGACTATGTTGATTTAGTGGTAATCATTGAATCTAATTTCGGTGTGAAATTAATTAAAGAAGATTTTCAAAATATGATAACTTTTGAAGATTTCTACGCAATTGTAGAACAAAAGTTAGAAAATAAATAACAGATATGAAACAATGGGATGGTCGCTCTAAAGGAACGGTCCTGGGATACAAAATATTTGTCAATGTTATGAAAAAGCTCGGAATTAAGGCTGCTTACTCAGTCTTAATTTTTGTAGCTTTTTATTATTTTATAACGGCTTATAGCAGTAATAAATCTATTTACGAATACTTTCGTTATCGACTAAATTTTTCGGTTTTCAAATCAATTTTAAGTGTTTACAAAAGTTACTATACTTTTGGACAAACTTTGATTGATAAAACAGCAATTAATGCAGGTTTGCGTAACAAATATTCGTACGAATTTGATGGAATAGAATTATTGAAAAATCTATTGGATCAAAAACAAGGTGGAATCTTAATTAGTGCGCATGTTGGTAATTTCGAAGTTGCTGAACATTTTTTTGCTGATATTGATTTTGATTGTCAAATTAATTTAGTTACAACAGATTTAGAACGAAATGTTATTAAAGAATATTTAGAAAGTATTTCGATGAAACCTTCGGTAAATTTTATCTTGATTCAAGAAGATTTATCACATATTTTCGAAATTAATAATGCGCTTAGTCGAAACGAATTAATTTGTTTTACAGGAGATCGTTATTTTGAAGGAAATAAAACGATGTCAGAAGTGCTTCTTGGAAAAGAAGCAAATTTTCCTGCAGGACCATTTTCTATTGCTTCTCGCTTGAAAGTGCCCGTTGCTTTTGTGTATGTAATGAAGGAAAAGAATCTACATTATCATTTATATGCACGTCAAGCAAATTTCGAACATCGTGATGCAAATGCACTTTTGAAAGAATTTTGCGTCAATCTCGAAACTATTGTAAAAAAATATCCTTACCAATGGTTTAATTATTTCGATTTTTGGAAGTAAATTAGACCACAATATGAATTTTCAAACCACTAAAAAACCTATACTTTTACATGAAATGCAACGTATTAGTTGTTTATTACTCGCAGTCAGGACAGTTAAAAGAGATTGTTGATCAAACAACTTATGATTTAGTTCAAAACCAAGATATTAATTTAACGAAATGCAAGATAGAAATGGAAGAGGAATTTCCTTTTCCGTGGGATTTTTATTCTTTTTTCAATGCTTTTCCAGATAGTTTTCTTCAAAAAGAAAAAAAGATTAAACCAATTTCGACAGAAATCTTGAATCAGGAATATGATTTGATTTTACTGTATTATCAAGTTTGGTTTTTATCGCCATCTATTCCAATCAATTCTTTTTTAAAGGATAAACAAACGCAGCGACTTTTAGAAAATTCTAAAATAATTACAATTAGTGGTTCGCGAAATATATGGTTCTTGGCACAAGAAAAAATCAAAACAATCTTGAAAGAACGCAAAGCAAATTTAGTTGGAAACATCGCATTGGTCGATCATACCCCAAATTTAGTAAGTGCCATGACAATTGTAAATTGGATGTTTTCGGGCGTTAAAAAACGAATGTTTAATTTGTTGCCTTTGCCAGGAATTAGTGAAAAAACTATTCAGGAAAGTAGAAGATTTGGTAAAATTATTCTAAATTCAATCCAAAATAATAATTACTCTAATCTACAAGAAAACTTAATTCAATCTGGAGCCGTTGAGGTTAAACCTTTTTTAGTTTCTGTGGATACAAAAGGGAATCGAATGTTTAAAGTTTGGTCTAAAATTATTGATTCTAAACAAGGTAAACAGCGAGAAAAGTATTTGAAATTCTTTTATTATTATTTAATTTTAGCTATTTGGATAATATCTCCACTAGTAAATTTGTTATATATTATATTTTATCCGTTCAACTATTTTAAATACAAAAAACAGGTAAAATATTTTCAAGGAATAGAATAATATGCAAAATGTATATATAACGAAAACGTCGAAGTTTTTGCCAAATCAACCAATTTCGAATGATGAAATGGAAGATTTTTTAGGAAAAATTAATCAAATTCCTTCAAAAGCTCGAAGAATCGTTTTAAGAAATAATGGAATCAAAACGCGTTATTACGCTCTCGATAAAACTGGAAATGTCACACATTCTAATGCCGAATTGACGAATAATGCAATTACAAATTTATTTGATGCACAGTTCACAAAAAATGAGGTAGAAGTGTTGTCGTGTGGGACTTCAACGCCAGATTTGTTGTTGCCTTCTCATGCCGCGATGGTACATGGTTTATTGCAAAATAATGTTTCGGTGGAGTTAAATTCTTCTTCGGGAGTTTGTAATTCGGGAATGAATGCGTTGAAATTTGGCTATCTTTCGGTAAAGTCAGGAAATTCTAAAAATGCAGTTTGTTCAGGATCTGAGCGAGTTTCGACGTGGATGAAAGCAGAAAAATTTGAGCATGAAGTTGACAATTTAAAAGAATTAGAAGAACAACCAATTATAGCATTCAAAAAAGATTTTTTACGTTGGATGTTATCGGATGGTGCTGCAGCTTTTTTATTGCAAAATCAACCAAACGAAAATGCAATTTCGCTTAAAATAGAGTGGATGGAATCTTATTCTTACGCACATGAATTGGAAACGTGTATGTATGCCGGAGGCGATAAATTATCGAATGGAGAAATGAAACCTTGGAGCGATTTTTCTTCGGAAGAATGGTTAAAAGAATCCGTTTTTTCATTGAAACAAGATGTCAAAATTCTGAATGATAATATTTTGATAAAAGGTGTAGAAAGCATGAAAGCTGCAATGGATAAATATCAATTATCGTCAAATGAAATAGATTATTTGTTGCCACATGTGTCGTCAAATTATTTTGTTCAAGGTTTATATGACGAATTTTGTAAGAAAGACATTCATATTCCGTTAGAAAAATGGTTTATGAATTTAAGCAAAGTTGGAAATGTGGGTTCAGCGTCTGTTTTTTTGATGCTTGACGAACTTTTTCAAGACGGAAACCTTAAAAAAGGAGATCGTATTATGCTTTGTGTACCAGAAAGTGGGCGTTTTTCGTATTCGTACGCTTATTTAACAGTCGTTTAAAAATGAATAAAATACAATTACCCAATCATACGATAGAATTTATCAAACAATTGATTCCACAACGCGAACCAATTATAATGGTAAATGCTATTTTTGAATATGAAGAGGGAAAAGTTGTTGGAGGCTTAACAGTCAAAAACGATTCAATTTTTGTCGAAAATAATCAATTGAAAGAATCTGGAATATTAGAACACATGGCTCAAACAGTTGCTTTGTATACAGGTTATCAATTTTATATTCGAAATGAATCGGCTCCAACTGGATATATTGGCTCGATGAAATCAATAGAGATTAATCGTTTGCCAAAAGTGAATGAAAATTTAACAACAACAGCAACTATTTTGCACGAAGTAATGGGAGTGACTTTGGTTTCGATTGAAACAAAGATAGAAGGAGAAGTAATTGCAAAAGGAGAGATGAAAACAGTGATTGCAGAAACATAATTTTATGAAAGTAAATCAGCAAATTGATATTCAACAATTTCTTCCGCATCGTGAACCAATGCTTTTTGTAGACACGATTTCTTGGATTGAGAAAACCTATGTTGAAGCTTTATTTACGATAAAATCGGATCAATTATTTATTCAGAACGAATATTTTACTGAAGTCGGTTTATTGGAAAATATGGCGCAAGTTTGTTCGACAATTATCGGACAAAACTATTTTATCAATTTTTCTGATGTACACAAAGGCGATGTAATCGGCTTTATTAGCACGATTAAACAAGCAGAAATTATGCAATTGCCGAAAGTTAATCAAACCATTACAACAAAAGCAACGTTGTTAGAAGTTTTTGATTACGATGAATTTACAATTAGTTTGATGCAAGCAAAAGTTATCTTGAATGACGAAATAATTGCGATAGCTACAATGAATTTGATGCTTCAAAACCATAAAAAATGAAACAATCAGAAGTACCGCAAGATAAAGGACATCTCAAGGATTTCAACGAAGTTTATTATGCAATTGATGAACAAGGAGAATTTTCTCAAACATTGAGTGCAGGTTGGGAAGCGAAAAATATTGTTCAATCCGAAACTTTAAAAATTTTGGATGAACGCACAGAGGAAGCAAGACAAAAAGTAATGGATGGAAAAGCAAGTCCAATTTTATATTTCATGGAATTGAAACGTATGGATTGGGAAATTTTGTCTAATTATGTCGGAATTTGGAAGATTTTTGTCAAAAGACATGCAAAACCAACTGTTTTCTCAAAATTAAAAGAATCAACACTAAAAAAATATGCCGAAGCTTTTGAAATTTCGGTTGATGAATTAAAAAACTTTGATGGAAACCATAACTGATTTTAAACATTTTCAATCAGCACATTGCGAAAATGGAGTTGCCTCCAACTTATTAAAAAATAAAGGAATTGATATTTCAGAACCGATGATTTTTGGGATTGGTTCTGGTCTTTTTTTTGTGTTTTTACCTTTCTTAAAAGTTAATCATGCACCAGCAATTAGTTATCGTCCAATGCCAGGAATGATTTTTAATCGTGCAGCGAAGAATCTTGGTATAAAGGTGAAACGTCATAAATTTCGCTCTACAAAATCAGCTCAGACTTTCTTAGATGAGCAACTTTTAGTCAATCGACCTTGCGGTTTACAAGTTGGTGTGTACAATTTAACATACTTTCCCGAAGAATATAAGTTTCATTTTAACGGACATAATTTAGTTGTTTTCGGAAAGCAAGATCAATCGTATTTAATCAGCGATCCTGTGATGCAAGAAACGACAAAATTGACTGAAAATGAGTTAGAAAAAGTTCGTTTTTCGAAAGGAGTTTTAGCTCCAAAAGGGCATTTGTATTATCCTGAATTTATTCCAGAAAATATTGATTTTGAGAAAGCAATCAAAAAAGGAATTAAGAAAACGTGTCGTGAAATGTTAGCGCCAGTTCCGATTGTTGGTGTTCGTGGAATTAGAATGGTAGCGAAACGAATCAAAAAAATGCCAAAGAAAATTGGGAACGCAAAGACAAATTATTTTTTGGCGCAAATGATTCGAATGCAAGAAGAAATTGGAACTGGTGGTGGTGGTTTTCGATATATTTATGCTGCTTTTTTACAAGAAGCTTCACAAAAGTTGAATCAATCAAATTTGAATGATTTTGCCATAGAAATTTCTGAAATAGGAGATAAATGGCGAGATTTTGCTCTAAATGCATCAAGAGTTTATAAAAAACGAAATAATTCGCAAGATATTTACGATGTGATTTCGGATCAATTATTGGAATTAGCAGATTTGGAAGAATCGTTTTTTAAACGTTTAAGAAAAGAAATTTAGTCACAGATGATTGAAATTGAAAAACTATATAAAAAATATAAAAATTCTGATGTTTTTGCGTTAGAAGATTTTTTTTTGACGATAAAACAGAACGAAATTCACGGTTTACTTGGTCCAAACGGAGCAGGAAAAACAACCTTGATGTCGATACTTTCTGGATTGATTAAACCAACTTCTGGTAATGTTGTGATTCAGAATTTAAATCAAAAAACAAATTTAAAAAAGATTCAGAAAATCATTGGAATTGTTCCGCAAGAATATGCATTGTATCCAACTTTGACGGCAAGAGAAAATTTAGAATTTTTTGGGAAAATTTATAAAGTTCCTTCAAAAGAATTACACGAAAAGATTCATCTTTTGACTGAAAAAGTAGGAATGAGTAAGTTTTTAGATAAAAAAATTGATTCTTTTTCGGGAGGAATGAAACGCCGTATTAATTTATTGGCAGGAATTCTTCATCAGCCAGAAATTCTCTTTTTAGATGAACCAACTGTTGGCGTTGATATTCAATCAAAAATTGCGTTATTGGATTATTTACAAGAATTGCATCAGCAAGGAATGTCGATCGTTTATACATCTCATCATATGGCAGAAGCCGAAGATTTTTGTACACAAGTTACGATTATGAATCAAGGAAAATCGATTGTAACAGCCGAACCGAAAGAATTAATCAAGCAAGTAAATGCGTACAATTTGGAGGAAGCTTTTGTTAATCTAACTAAATTATCGTGATATGTTGAGTCAACTTTTAGCATGCATTAAGAAAGAAATTTTATTACTCATTCGCGATATTGGCGGATTGGTGATTCTTTTTATTATGCCTTTGATTTTGGTTATTACGGTGACTAAAATTCAGAAAAGTACTTACGATTCTTTTGCAGAAGCGAGTATTCCGGTGCTATTTATTGATCATGATCAAGATAGTATTTCCGCACTTGTAAAAAAACATATTTCACATTCAGGAAATTTAAAAATTGTAACTGAATTAAATGGAAAAAAATTAACGGAAGATGAACTGAAATCCGAAGTTTTTAAAGGTAAATACCAAGTTGGAATTGTAATTCCTGCGAAATTATCAAAGGATTTGAATTATAAAATCAATCAAAATGTTGAGAAAATTCTGAACGAATTTGCTTTTGATAGCACGCAAGTGAAATATAATCAACAAGTCAATCCAAAGACGATTAAATTATACTTTGATCCTGCTACTTCGCTGGCTTTCAAAGAAAATGTGTCGAATGTTTTGGATAAATTAATTACTGATACTGAGAATAAAAGTATTTACAAAGCATTTCAACAAGAAATGGGATCAGATGATTTAGGATTTCAAAATGAGAAGTTTATTCATTTTCAAGAGATTGTTCCTGAGGACTCTAAATCAGTTTTGAAACCAAATGTAACACAACATAATGTGCCTGCATGGACATTATTTGCGATATTTTTTATCGTAGTTCCGCTGTCAATCAATATTGTAAAAGAGAAAAGTTTAGGCACACATATTCGATTATTAACAAGTCCAATGCCTTATTCTGTTCAAATTATCGGTAAAACGATTACGTATTTAATTATAAGTTTACTACAATTTACTATGATTTTATGTATCGCTAAATTAGTTTTTCCATTAATTGATTTACCAGGTTTCAAAACGGATGGCATATTATTTTCGATTTACGGATTAACTGTATTCGCTTCTTTAGCAGCAATTGGATTAGGACTTTTAATTGGTACAATTGCGAAAACTCAAGAACAATCTGCACCTTTTGGAGCGACTTTGGTGGTTATTTTAGCTGCAATAGGCGGTGTTTGGATTCCAGTTTTTGCGATGTCAGATTTTATGCAACATTTCGCGAAAATATCACCGATGAATTGGGCACTTGATGGCTATTATAGTTTAATCCTGAGAAATCAATCTTTTCTTCAGATAGTTCCGAATATTATTTTGTTAACTTTGTTCTATATTATTACCTTGTTTGCCGCTATATATTATGATAAGTTCAGAAGAGAAGATTAAAACATTAGTACATAATTCCAATTTCGCAGTACGATTTAATGAAACCGATCCGTTGGGAATCGTGTGGCATGGGAATTATATTACGTATTTTGAAGATGGAAGGGAAGCTTTTGGGCGTCATTTTGGGATTAGTTATTTGGATATTCAGAAAAGTGGATTTGTAACACCAATTATTAAGTCGGTTTGTGAACACAAATTTCCGTTGAAATATGGTGATATATGTAGAATAGAAACGACTTTTGAAGATACTTTGGCAGCAAAAATGATTTTTAAATTCAAGATTTTTAATCAAGATGAAAAGTTAGTTTGTATTGGAGAAACAATTCAAGTTTTTTTAGACAACGAAGGAGATTTAATGTTAACATTACCACCATTTTTTGAAGAATGGAAGAAAAAAGTAGGATTGTTGTAATGGAAAAAGTTTACATTAATCGTGCGAATATTTTAACGCCTTTCGGAAATTCTATTCAAGCGAATTGGAATGAATTAGTGAAAGGAAATTCTGCTGTTTCTAAAATTGATTCTTTTGGACATTTAAAGAATTTTTATGCTGGAAAAATTGATGATGAAATTTTCTTAAATTTAAAAGATCAAGTTGAAGATAATCAGATTTATACGCGATTAGAATTATTTGGGATTTTAGCTCTTCAATCTATTATTGATAAATCGAAAATTTCACAACGAACTGCTTTTATAATTTCAACAACAAAAGGTAATATAGATCAACTTTCTGATTCGTTAGAAAAAGTGTCTATTCCAAATTTTGCCAAGAAAATTGCAGATTATTATGGATTTAAAACTGAACCAATTATCATTTCAAATGCTTGTGTTTCTGGAGTTTTAGTAGTTAATGTTGCAAAACGTTTCATTGAAATTGATGAGTTTGATGACGTGTATGTTTTGGCTTTGGATGAGTTGACAGATTTTGTTTTGACTGGTTTCAATTCATTTCAAGCAATGGATTTCGAGTTGTGTAAACCATTTGACAAAGATAGAATAGGTGTGAATTTAGGTGAAGCTGCCGCTTGCGTTTATCTTTCTAAAAATCAAGAAAAGAATAGTTTTCAGATTTTGGGTGAAGCTTCAATCAACGATGCAAATCATATTTCTGGACCATCTCGCACGGGTGAAGGCTTGGTGTTGAGTATAGAATCGGCGATGAAAGAAGCCAATATTTCATCAAATGAAATAGATTATATTTCGGCTCATGGAACGGCAACATTGTATAATGATGAAATGGAAGCAATTGCTTTTAATCGTTTACAAATGGAATCGATTCCGACAAATAGTTTAAAAGCTTTTTACGGACATACATTGGGTGCTTCTGGATTGTTAGAATTGATTATTTCGATGAAGCAAGCACAAGAAAATTTGATTTTGAAAAGTCATAATTTCAATGAATTAGGAGTTTCAGTTCCATTAAATATTTTAAAAGAAAATCTTCAAAAAGAAGTCAATATTATTTTGAAAACTTCATCTGGTTTTGGAGGAAGTAATGCTGTAATTATTTTAAAAAAAGTTCAGAATGACTAAAGTTGAGATTAAAAACGAACAAGTTTGGTTGAATGATGAACTTTATTTTGAAGATTCTTCAGGAGATTTTGGTATATTTTCGAAAAATTTCTTCAAATCTTTCGAGATTGATTATCCAAAATTTTATAAAATGGATCATCAGAGTAAATTAGCTTTTTTAGCTGCCGAAATTTTATTGAAAGATGAAAATACATTGAACGAAAATCAAGATATTGCATTGGTTTTTGCAAATCGAAATTCGAGTTTAGAATCAGATTTGAAACATCAACAAAGTATTCAATCTACGGATGAAATTTTTCCGAGTCCAGCAGTTTTTGTTTACACATTAGCAAATATTTGTTTGGGTGAGGTGAGTATTCGTCATCGATTGAAAACCGAAAATGCTTTTTTTATTTCGGAAAATTTTAATGAAGAACAATTAAAAAAGTATGCGAATTATTTAATTCAAAAAAATAAAGCAAAGAAAGTTGTTTTGGCTTGGATAGATTATTTACAAGGTGATTACGAAGCGAAAATGTACTTAATAGATTAAAAACAATATTAGTTAACAATAAAAAATACTATGGAAAATTTAATTAACGATTTGAAAGTTAAAATCATTGAAATTTTAAATCTTGAAGATGTATCAGTAGAGGATATCAAAAATGATGATCCTTTATTTGGTGATGGTTTGGGATTAGATTCAATCGATGCTTTGGAGTTGATTGTTTTATTGGATAAAGAATATGGAATCAAAATTACAGATCCAAAAGAAGGAAAAACGATCTTTCAATCGGTAGAAGTAATGGCAGATTATATTGAGAAAAATAGAACAAAATAATGCATAAAAAAGTTGCAATAACAGGAATGGGAATTATTTCGGCAATTGGTAAAAATGTCGAAGAGAATTTCGATTCATTAATTCATCAAAAGCATGGCTTATCACGCCTCGAAAATTTTGATTCTATTCATAAAAATGAAATTTTTGTAGGTGAAATTAAATTATCGAACGATGAATTGGCAACTTTTTTAAATTTATCTCCAGAGAATAATTTCTCTCGAACAGCGATGTTAGGACTAATTGCTGTGAAAGAAGCTCTGCAAAATGCAGGAATCGAAAACGTAAATGAAGTCAGAACTGGACTGATTTCTTCGACAAGTGTGGGAGGAATGGACAGGACGGAAAATTACTTTTTGCATTATGAAAATTTGCCTGAAAAACAAAAGTACATTTCGAGTCATGATGCTGGCGCTTCTTCCAATCAAATTTCAAATGAAATCGGTTTGAAAGGCTTTGTTTCGACAATTAGTACTGCTTGTTCTTCGGCTGCGAATGCGATTATGTATGGCGCGCGCTTGATTAATTCAGGAAAATTGGATCGAGTAATTGTTGGTGGAACGGATGCATTGTCAAAGTTTACCATTAATGGATTCAAAAGTTTGATGATTTTGAGTGATGAATTTAATCAACCTTTTGATGAAAATAGAAAAGGTTTGAATCTTGGTGAAGCAGCTGCTTATTTGGTTTTAGAATCAGAAGAATCTGTTCAAAGATCAAATAAAAAAATCCTTGCTTATATAGTTGGAGCGGGAAATGCAAACGATGCGTTTCATCAAACAGCTTCGTCTGAAAATGGACAAGGAGCGTATTTGGCGATGAAAAAAGCTTTTGATGTTGCAGCTATTCAGCCATCAGAAATCGATTATATTAATGTCCACGGAACTGCTACGAACAATAATGATTTAACAGAAGGACGAGCGTTGAAGAGAATTTACGGAGAAAATGTTTCAAATTTTAGTTCAACAAAACCATTTACAGGTCATACGTTGGCTGCTGCTGCGAGTGTAGAAGCGGTATTCAGTTTGTTGAGTCTTCAACATAATCTTGTTTATCCAAATCTTAATTTTCAATCTCCGATTGAAGAGTTGAAAATCTTTCCGACCACAAAACTGGTAAAGAAAAATATTAAATATGTGTTATCAAATTCGTTTGGTTTTGGAGGAAATTGTTCAACTTTAATTTTTTCTAAATCATGAAAGAAGTATTTGTAAACGGATTAGGTTTTGTAAATGCACAATTTATAGATGAGATTACGAATGATTTTTTTCCTTTAGAAACATCCATTACTAAGGCAAAATCTCCTTCTCTTAAAGATATTATTTCTCCTGCGATGAGCCGTAGAATGGCTTCTGGAGTTAAAATGGGAATTTATTCTTCTCTAAAAGCATTGAATGAAGCAGAAATTCAACAACCAGAAGCGATAATTACAGGAACAGCGCTAGGTTGTTTGGTTGATTCTGAAAAGTTTTTGACAAATATTATTCAAAATAAAGAAGAGTTTTTAACACCAACGGCTTTTATTCAATCTACACATAATACGGTTGGCTCTCAAATTGCTCTGCATCTTGGTTGTAATGCATACAATTTTACATATACAAATGGTTTTAATTCCTTTGAAAATACGCTTTTAGATGGTTTTTTACAAGTAGAAAATCAAGAAGTAAATAATGTTTTGGTTGGTGGAATTGATGAAATTGGAGAAAGAACATATCAATTGTTACAATTAATTGGTGAAATAGAATCAAAAGATAATCAAGGAATTAAATATAGTGAAGGCGCACATTTTTGTGTTTTATCTAATAAGAGAAATGAAAACTCTTATGCGAAAGTTTTAGATGTTTTTATTTTAAATCAATATGAAGATTTGTATTCCGAAATTCTAAAATTTATTCAATTGAATCATATGAATTTAACCGATATTGATGCGATTTTTTCTGGTGTAAATTTATTGAATATTAATGATTTAAATAAAATAGAGTTATTTGAATACAAAGAATTTATAGGAGAATTTGGAACTTCTTCTGCTTTCGGATTTGTGTTAGGATGTGAATTGCTGAAAAATCAAACTTTACCAAATCAATTCAAAATGAATGATGTAAAAGCTGAAAGTTATAAAAATGTACTTTTGGTGAATGGGCATAAAGCCCAGGATTTAAGTTTAGTATTGCTTCAATCAATATGAAATTCAGAGTTGCTACAATCCTTTTTGTAATTATACTAATCTGTTTATCAATTGGTTGTTTTACAAAAGGTTTGTCTTTTTTTTATTTATTGATACCTTTTTTTGTTTGGTTAACATTGACAATTTTTGGTGCTTTTGAAATTCGATTCAACTATTTTTTGAAAGCTTATCATCGAGGGAATAATCATACAGAGAAAATAATTTCTCTAACTTTTGATGATGGACCAACTGAATTCACGCCAAGAATTCTTGAGATTTTAGAAAAAAATAATGCAAAAGCAACTTTTTTTTGCATTGGAAAACAAATCGAAAATTATCCTGAAATTCTTCAAAAAACTCATCAGTCAGGGCATTTGATAGGAAATCATACATTTCATCATTCTTCTAAAAACGGTTTTTATTCAACAGAAAAAATCATTGATGAAATCGTTTCCGCCAATCAACTTATTAAAGAAAAAATAAACGTTACAACGAAAATTTTTAGACCACCTTTTGGTGTAACGAATCCACATATAGCAAAGGCTTTAAATAAAACACAACATAATGTAATTGGTTGGAATATTCGTTCTTTGGATACGGTTATCAATGATGAAAAAAAATTATTGAACCGAATTACTCGTCAAATAAAGCCTGGTTCGATTATTTTGATGCATGATACTTCGGACAAAACGACGAATGTTTTAGAGCAATTATTTGTATTTTTACAAAAGGAAAATTATAAAGTAGTTCCGTTAAATGAACTCTTGAAAATTGATGTATATGAAAACTAAAATCTTTATTTTATTTACTTTTTTTCACTTGACAATTTTTGCGCAAGAAAGTAAAATGAGTAATGCTGAAATTGAAAATTTCAAAAAAGATATTATAGCTGATTCTAAGAAAATACAGACGTTGACGGCTGATTTTACACAATATAAAGTGATGAGTTTCTTGGATAAACCAATCGTTTCGAAAGGAAAATTGTATTTACAAAATCCGAAAGCGATGCGTTGGAATTATACTCAACCAATTGATTATAATGTGATTTTTAACAATGGAAAAATCTATATTAATGACGAAGGAAAAAAATCGAGTGTAGATTTGCAAGGAAATAAAAAATTTGAAAAATTAAATCAATTAATCGTAGGAAGTGTAAGTGGAAATTTGTTTGATACAAACGATTTCATCATAACTTTTGCGAAAACTGATAAATCTCGAATTGCGAAATTACAACCGAAAATAAAGGATGTAAAAAAGTACATTAAAGAAATTCAGTTGACGTTTTATTCGGGTCAATCAACTGTTACAGAAGTCAAATTAATTGAACCTTCGGATGATTACACAAAAATTTTATTTACCAACAAATCTTTAAATAAAACAATCAATGCGTCTGTTTTTAATCCTTAGTTTTTTCATTTTAACTTCTTGTGGTACGGCTTACAAAATTGCTGATATACAAGAACAACAAAAGGATGAAAGGGAGTTTTTGAACCCATATTTTAGTTCAATTGATAAAGAATATAGTTACCGTTTCAAGATTACGTTCATGAAAAAGGAAATGAAAGGTAATTTTGTTGTGAAAAAATTGGGTTATAATTCGCATCGTGTGGTAATGACGTCTGATTTTGGGAATACGTTATTTGATTTGTCAGTCACAGACCACGATTATACCTTGAATTATGCGATGCCAGATTTGAATAAAAAAGTGGTTATAAAAACTCTTGCAGAAGATTTACAAGCGATTTTTAAAAATGATTTTCAAGTTGATGAGCGTATAAAAACGACAAATCAAACGATTTTAAAATCAAAAGAAGTGAGTTTAATTTTTGCTAAGAATGAATCAAATTATTTTCAAGAATTGGTTCATTTAAAGAATAATAAAATAAAAACAATTAACCAATTTTTGACAGATTTAACAGATTTTCCAGACAAAATTCTAATCAAACATAATAACTTTAATTTGAGTATAGAGCTTTCAAAAGTAAATATGCAATTAGAGGAAGAGTAAACAAAACTATAATCATCTTTTTTTAGATTATATTTGTAACTCAAAACTATTACAAATGCTTATTCCTAATCTATATACCATTAAAAATACTGAAAAAATTGATGAAAATAATTTTAAAGTTCAAATTGAATTGAATCCAAATCATCAAGTTTTCGAAGGTCATTTTCCAAATAATCCAATTACACCTGGTGTTTGCATGATGCAGATTATAAAGGAGATAACAGAAGGTTTTGTTTTAAAAGATTTGTTTTTGTCCAAAGTTTCGAATGTGAAATTTATGGCGACAATAAATCCGTTTATCAATCCTATTTTGGATTTGAGTTTGAATGTTGTTTGTGAAAATAATGAAGTGAAAGTGAAAAATTCTTCATTTTTTGAAACGACAAATGCGTTGAAATTTAGTGCAATTTATAAAGTTCTGGATTAATGAAAACTCTATTATCTATCTTTTTATCGGTTTCATTTTTCTTTGGATTAACCTTACCCGAATTGAGAATAGATTTTGAAAACGCTTCGAAATCATCAAATAATGTATCTATTTTGTATAATAAATTAGATGATTATTCAGGTGATAATCAAACAATTATTGCGTATAAAGGAGCGTCTAAAATTCTGAAAGCAAGGTATATAAAAGATAAGGAAACTAAGAAACAATATTTTACAGATGGTGCAACTTTGATCAATAATTCGATAAAAAAAGACTCGAAAGATGTTGAAAATCGTTTAATTCGATTGATTGTGCAAGAGAATATTCCAAAATTTATCAAGTACAATCAAAATATACAAGAAGATAAAGCATTTATTGTCGAAAATTATAGTTCTGCGCCAAAAGAAGTAAAAACTTTGGTGAAATCTTACGCTAAAAAATACAATACTTTTACAGCGCAGCAGCTGAAAAAACTAAATTAATCAATGGATTTTTCGATTATTCGACATAAAATAGACGAACAAAAAGTTTGTGTACTTATTCCGACTTACAACAATCATAAAACATTGAAACGTGTGATTGATGGAGTTTTGGAGTACACGAATCAAATTATTGTTATAAATGATGGATCGACGGATTCTACTTCCGAAATTTTAAAAGATTATCAGAATCAGTTTATTGTAGTTGAACTTCCAGAGAACAAAGGAAAAGGAAATGCACTACGTATTGGTTTTAAAACTGCACGAGAAAAAGGCTACCATTATGCATTGACAATCGATTCGGATGGTCAACATTTTCCGCATGATATTCCAAATTTTATTACAGAATTAGAGCAAAAAAATAAGCCTGTTTTAATTATTGGAAGTCGTCAAATGGAGCAAGATGGCATTCCGAAGAAAAGTAGTTTTGGAAATAAGTTTTCTAATTTTTGGTTTTGGTTTGAGACAGGAATTAAGCTGAATGATACACAATCTGGTTATCGTTTGTATCCATTGAAATTTATTCCGAAAAAGTTTTGGACAAATAAATTCGAATTCGAAATTGAAATCATTGTACGAACAGCTTGGAAAGGAATTGAGGTAACGAATATTCCGATTGATATTTTGTATGATCCAAATGAACGCGTTTCGCATTTTCGTCCATTTCAAGATTTTACGCGAATTAGTATTTTGAATACTTTTCTGGTTTTTTTGACAATTTTTTACATCAAACCACGTAATTTTTTCTTCAGTTTCAAAAAAAAAAATATACGAACATTCATTAAAGAAGATATCCTAGGAAGTAATGATAGCAATAAAGTAAAAGCGCTTTCAATTGCTTTGGGGATTTTTCTTGGAATCGCGCCATTTTGGGGCTTTCAAACTTTTTTATCCATTTTTTTAGCGTCGATGTTTCGTCTAAATAAAGTCATCAGTTTCTTTTGTTCCAATATTAGTATTCCGCCAATGATTCCGATAATTATTTATCTTTCTTTGTTGACAGGTGGATTTATTTTGCAGGACAATTTTCATTTAGATTTGAGTTTGGTTTCTTTCGAAATTATCAAAAAAAATCTGCTTCATTATATTGTCGGAAGCTTTGTTTTAGCAACTTTTTGTAGTATTGTTAGTGGAATTGTAAGTTATTTTTTATTAACTTATTTCAGTCAAAAGAAGGTTAAGAATGCATAAATTTTTCTATAACATATTTTTACAAATCAAAGCGAATAAATGGTTGAGTGTATTCTTTTTTGTTCTCTTTTTAGTTGGTTGTGCATTTTTTGCAAATCGACTAAAATTTGAAGAAGATATTACGCGAATCATTCCGAAAGATGAGAAAAATGATGCAATGGCAAAGGTTATTGCTCAATTGAAATTTACGGATAAAGTTGCGGTGATTATCGAAAAAGAAAAAGCTGGAACATTGGATGATATGACGGCTCAGGCAACTGATTTTTTAGATAGTATTCAACCGTTAAATAACTATTATAATGATATTCAAGGGCAATATGATTTAGATAATTTTGCTTCAACTTTTGATTTTGTTCATCAAAATTTACCGCTTTTTTTAGAGAAAGAAGATTATAAAACGTTAGAGCAAAAATTGTCTAAAGATTCGATAGCTTCTATTGTTGAAAGTAATTACAAAAGCTTGATTACCCCGACTGGAATTGTTTCGAAAGAGTTTATGTTGAAAGATCCGCTTGGATTGACTTTTGTTGCGTTAAATCGTTTAAAAGAAAAGAATTTGACGGATGATTTCGAGGTTTACAATGGATTTATTGTAACGAAAGATCATTCGAAATTATTTCTTTTTATCAATCCTAAATTTTCAGGAAGTGAAACAGAACATAATACTGAATTTGTCAATCGATTAGAGGAAATTCAACAACATTTAAATCCTGAATATAGCGGAAAATCAATATTAAGTTATTTTGGTTCAAGCTTTATTGCAGTTGCGAATGCAAAGCAAATTAAGCAAGATATTATTACAACTGTTTTGATTTCGATGATTACATTAATGGTGATTTTAATGGTTTTTTATCGAAAAATTTACATTCCAATAATTATTTTTATTCCTTCCGTTTTTGGTTTTTTCTTTGCTTTGGCACTTTTGTATTTTATTCAAGGTACAATTTCTGCAATTTCATTGAGTATTGGAGCAGTTTTATTAGGAATAACGATTGATTATTCGCTACATATCATGACGCATTATAAGCACAATAGTGATTCTAAAACATTGTTTAAGGAGATTACAAAACCGCTTATAATGAGTTGTACAACTACAGCGATTGCATTTTTGTGTTTACTTTTTGTGAAATCGGATGTGTTGAAAGATTTAGGGATTTTTGCTGGAATAACAGTTATTGTTTCTGGTGTTTTTTCTTTATTGATTATTCCACATTTATATCATCCAAAACAAGATGCTGTTGAAAATAATTCTTCAATAATAGAGAAGTTAGCGTTCTTTTCATTTCATAATAACAAGATATTGATTGGTGCTTGTGTTCTTTTGATTATAGTGAGTTGTTTTACGTTTAATAATGTCAATTTTGACAAAGATTTATCTAAATTAAATTACGTTCCAACCGATCAAAAAATAGCGGAACAAAAGTTAGAGACTTCGTCTAATTCTATCTCAAAATCGTTGTATGTAGTTAATTATGGAAATAATGTAGAAGATGTTTTAAATCAAAATATTGCGTTAACAAATAAGCTTGAGCAAGCAGAAAATAAGAATCAGATTTTAAGTTATAATTCCATTCAATCGTTAGTTTTGCCAACTTCTGTTCAACAAGAAAAAATAAAAGACTGGGAAAATTTCTGGAATTCAGAGAAAGTGAATTTTGTGAAGAATGAATTTATCAAGGATGGAAAAAAATATGGTTTCAAAGAAGAAATTTATAATCAATTTTTCTCAATTTTTGATAAAGCATATCAACCTTTAAAATTAGAAGATTATCGCGCGTTTAATCCATCGCTTTTTGAAGAATTTGTTTCGCAAAAAAATGGTTTTTATACGATTTCTACTTTAGTCAAATTAAAGGAAGAAAGCCGAGAAAATTTCATCAAACAATATCATAATAAAGAAACAATTGTAATTGATCGTAAACAGTTAAACGAAAACTTTTTAGGAAACCTAGTAACAGATTTTAATAATCTTGTCAACTATTCGTTTATTGCTGTTTTATTAATATTGTGGTATTTTTTCCGACGTATCGAATTGGTGATTATTAGTGCGATTCCTATCGCATTATCAGGTTTGGTTACAGCTGGATTGATGGGACTTTTTGATATTAAACTTAATATTTTTAGTAGTATTGTTTGTACGTTGGTTTTTGGTCATGGTGTCGATTTTAGTATTTTTATGACGAGTGCTTTACAAAAAGAATATACGACTGGAAAAGATGAAATGCCTACTTATCGAACTTCGATTTTGTTAGCAGTTATCACGACAATTTTAGCAATTGGAGCGTTAATTTTTGCTAAACATCCAGCTTTAAAATCAATCGCATCAGTTTCTTTGGTTGGAGTTGTAGCAGCACTAGTGATTACATTTATTTTCTACCCAATTTTATTTCGATTTTTTATTTCGAATCGACCAAAACAAGGTAAAAGTCCAATGACGTTGTGGTTGGCAATACAAAGTGGAATTTTCTTTATTTATTTTGGATTATTTGGTACAATAACGTCTTTGATCCTTCGATTTTTGATGCTTATTTTACCAATCACGAAAGAAAAAAAATATAAACTTTTTGGTTGGGGAATGTCAACTTTTATGAAATCTGTGTTGATGTTAAAACCAACGGTTGTCAAGAAAATTATTAATCCAAATCAAGAAGATTTTAAGAAACAGTCAATCATAATTGCGAATCACACTTCGTTCTTGGATACGTTGGCGATTGGAATGTGTACGCCTAAAATTGTTTTTTTGGTAAATGATTGGGTTTATAAATCGCCGATTTTTGGTGAAGCTGTGAAAATGGCTGGTTTTTATCCCGTTTCAAATGGTGTTGAAAATAATATTGAAGAGATTAAAACTCGAATTGGGAATGAGTTTTCGTTGATGATTTTTCCTGAAGGAACGCGTTCTCGAACAAATAATATCAATCGTTTTCACAAAGGTGCATTTTATTTGGCGGAGAAATTGCAACTTGATATTTTACCAATTTATATTCATGGGAATTCTGAGATTATTCCGAAAGGAGAATTTTTAATTTTTGATGGACATATTTATTCAATAATTGGTAAAAGAATTGCTTGGAATGATGAAAATTATGGATCAAATTATTCGGAGCGAACGAAAAAAATCAGTAAAGAATTTAAAGTTAATTTTCAAGAAATTCGAAATCAACATGAAGATGAAAATTATTGGAAACAGAAATTATTTTTAAGTTTTTTGTACAAAGAATCTGAAATAATTCAAGTTGTAAAAAAGGATTTTAGTTTGAGTAAATCTGTTTATCATCAACTGAATAATACATTTACGAAAGATGAAAAAATAGTTCATTTTTCGAATGATTTTGGACAAATTGATTTTCTATTATTGATGCAACAAGCCAACCGAAAAATAATAACGTTTGTAAAAGAGGAAGAAAAGCGAGAGGTTGCTGCAACAAATTATATTACAAAAATCCGTTCGTTAGAATATCGTTCTAATTTTAACGTTATAGATGAATATACGACGCTTTTAATTTCAACTGATATTGAGAATATTTATCAAGAAACAATAAATCAATTTGAGAAAATTGTTGTTTTAAAGAATAGAAATATTGACGAATCACTTTTTACAAGTTTTGTCCAACAAACAGAAACAAATGAATACACAGTTTACACAAAATAATTTTGAACCTCATTACGATGTAGTAGTGATTGGTAGTGGTTTGGGTGGACTTGTTTCTGCGCTTATTTTGGCAAAAGAAGGGAAGAAAGTTGTGGTATTGGAAAAGAATAATCAGTTTGGAGGAAATTTGCAAACTTTTGTTCGAAATAAAACAATTTTTGATACTGGCGTTCATTATATTGGAGGTTTAGATAAAGGAGAAAACTTGTATAACTATTTCAGTTATTTGAATATATCCGACAAATTGAAACTACGTCAGTTGGATAAAAATGGTTTTGATATGATTTCGTTTGATGATGATTCTCAAGAATATCCAATAGCGCAAACGTATCAGAATTTTGTTGATCAATTAGCTCATCTTTTTCCTAAAGAACAAGAAAATTTAATCCAATATAGTAATAAATTAGAAGAAATATGTTCTGCTTTTCCAATGTATAATTTGAATATCGGAACCTTTGCTGATGAAGAAGATTTTTTGTCGATTAATGCGAAAGAATATATTGATTCTGTTTTTACAGATGAGCGTTTGAAAGCGGTTTTAGTAGGAAATAATTTTCTTTATGTAGGACAAGCAGAGAAAACGCCTTTGTACATACATGCGCTTTCGGTTAACTCTTATATACATTCAGCTTGGCGATGTGTAAATGGAGGAAGTCAAATTGCGAAACTTTTGATCAAAGAATTGAAGAAATATGGCGGTGAAATTTATAAATACCAAGAAATAAAATCATTTGTTCAGAACGAAAATGAAGAAGTAATTGGTTGTGAAACAACAAAAGGAAAACGTTTCTTTGGCGATTTATTCATTTCGAATATTGACATTAAAAAAACAATAGACATGTTAGGCGAGCGTAAGTTTGGTAAACCATTTTCTCGACGTGTCAAAAGCTTGGAAGTAACGCCATCTGCATTTACTATTTATATTGTTTTTAAGCCTAAAAGTTTTTCCTATATCAATCATAATATTTATCATTTTAACTCAATAAATGATGTATGGGATAGCTACGAAAAATCTACAAACGATTGGCCAAATACATACATTGCAACATTTAGTATGGATCAAAAAGATGAAGAATATTCGGAAAGTATGACGGTTATGACATATATGACGTTTGATGAAGTACAAAAATGGGAAGAATCGTATAATGTTGAGACTAACGATAATTATGGGAAAAGAGGAGAAGAATATGAAGAATTTAAACGTCAGAAAACGGAATTAATCATTCGTAAATTAGAGAAAAAATTTCCTGATATTAGAGAAAAAATTTCTTCAATTCATACTTCTACGCCTTTATCTTATCGCGATTTTATTGGTTCTGAAAAAGGAAATATGTATGGGTATTTGAAAGATAGTAATCATCCGATGAAAACATTTATTTCACCAAGATCTAAAGTGAAAAATGTGTTTTTTACTGGCCAAAATGTCCGTGTTCATGGAGTTTTGGGTGTAACGGTTGGTGCATTTGTAACCTGTTGCGAAATCCTTGGTGCTGATTATTTAATGAACAAAGTTCATCGTGAAATAAAATTAAATGCGAATGAATAAAACCATTTACTTTTTTACGTTTATTTTTTTTACGCTTATATCTTGTGGTGTTAGAAAAAGTTTAGAAAATCGTCCTGATTTTTCTACTTTTCAATCAAAGGAATACAGTAGAAATGAAATCAATGATTCACTTTTTTATATTGATAATAATTTTTTAAAGAAAAATAAAACGCAGAATTGGGAACTTTTTGTTTCCGGAGATCCGTTAGAAATTGGTCAAAAAACAGGCGTTTTAACGAAAGAATTATATGCTTTTCAAGAGCAATCTTTTATGAATTTGATAACTGATTTTATTCCTTCTGAAAAACGCAGAAAATTTCTTTTTAAAGTACTCAAATATTATAATCGAGATTTACATAAATATGTCAACAATGAATATAAAGCACAAATTTATGGACTTTCTGAGTCTGCAAATAGCCGCTACGATTCGTTAATAGACAAATATAATCGTAATCTTTTTTTACATGGGGCGCACGATATAGGACATGCTATGCATGATTTGATGTTGGTTGGTTGTTCATCTTTGGCTGTTTGGGATAATAAATCTGAAGATGGAGGCTTGTTGATTGGTCGCAATTTTGATTTTTATGCAAATGATGATTTTGCGAAGAATAAAATAGTTTCGTTTGTCAAGCCAAATTCTGGTTATCCCTATATGTCGGTGACTTGGGGCGGAATGATAGGTGTTTCGTCTGGAATGAATTTGGAAGGGCTTACAGTAACGATAAATGCTGGAAAATCTTCTATTCCACTTAAAGCAAAAACGCCCATTTCTCTCGTTGCTTTAGAAGTTTTACAATATGCCTCAACGATTGATGAAGCGGTTGAAATAGCAAAAACTAAAAAGGTTTTCGTCTCTGAAAGTATGATGATTGGTAGTGCAAAAGATCATCGTGTGGTGTTGATAGAAATTTCTCCTAAAAAGTTTGGTGTTTATGAAGTCTCAAATCAGCCTTATTTAGCTTGTACGAATCATTTTCAGAGTGATGTTTATTCGGATGATAAGCGAAATAATACGCAGAAAGAGGAAAGTCATTCGGTTTATCGTTTTGAAAAAATTGAAGAGCATCTTTCGAATGAAAATAAACTGAATCCAACTAAAATGGTTGGATTATTGCGTGATACAAATGGTTTGAAAAACACCAAATTAGGTTATGGAAATGAAAAGGCTTTGAATCAATTATTAGCGCATCACGCAGTTGTTTTTCAGCCAGATAAACGATTGGTTTGGGTTTCATCAAATCCATATCAATTAGGCGAATTTACAGCTTATGATTTGAATAAAATTTTTAATGATTCTATTTCAAATTATACGTTAAATGTAGATAGTTTGAGAATTGAAAAAGATACGTTTGTCTTATCTGATGATTATTCTAATTATGAAAAATATCGTAAGCAAACACATGAAATTAACAAGTTGATAAAAGAAAATAAGAAGATTGATGAAACTTTTTTAACAAGTTACATTCAGAATAATCCTGATTTTTGGTTGGTTTATGACAAAGTTGGTGATTATTATTTTCAGCAGAAAGATTATCAACAAGCGAGTTTTTATTATAAATTAGCATTGACAAAGGAGGTGACTACAGTTCCTGATCGAAATAAAATTCAGAAAAAATTATCCAAATGTTCTCGAAAAACGCGTTAACATCCATAGAACTTCAATCTATAGAAGAGATTAAAGAATTTCAAAATCAGAAACTTCAAGAACAGATTAAATATCTTGCGACGCATTCCAAATTTTATCAAGATTTATTCAAAAAACATCAAATCGATTGGCAATCTATTCAAACAACAGAAGATTTAAAATTAATTCCTGTTACAACAAAGAATGATTTGCAACAATATAATTTTGATTTTTTATGTGTTCCGTCAACTGAAATCATTGATTATTCCACTACTTCTGGAACGTTAGGTGATCCTGTAACCTTTGGTTTGACGGATAAGGATTTGGATCGTTTAGCAACAAATGAAATGAATTCTTTTCAACGAATTGGTGTTCAAAAAGGTGATGTTGTACAGTTGATGACAACGATTGATCGTCGTTTTATGGCTGGTTTGGCGTATTTTCTTGGTTTGAGAAAAATAGGTGCGGGCGTTATTCGTGTTGGCGCTGGTGTTCCGCAATTGCAATGGGATTCTATTCTAAAATATCAACCCAAATTTTTGGTTGCTGTTCCATCTTTTTTGCTGAAAATGTTAGATTACGCAGAGAAAAATAACATCGATTATCAAAATTCATCCGTAAAATCGGTTTTGTGTATTGGTGAATCGTTACGTGATAAAGATTTGAATCCGTCTTTGTTAACTCAAAAAATAAATTCGAAATGGGATATTCAACTTTTTTCGACTTATGCTTCAACTGAGATGGGAACTGCGTTTACAGAATGTAATGAATCGGTAGGAGGACATCATCAGCCAGATTTGATTATCACAGAAATTTTAGATGAAAATAATGAAGTTGTACAAGATGGTGAATTAGGCGAATTGACAATTACAACTTTAGGAATAGAAGGAATGCCTTTATTACGTTTCAAAACAGGTGATTTGTTACGAAAACATTCCGATAAATGTAAATGCGGGAGTAATTCGTATCGATTAGGACCAGTTGAAGGTAGAAAACAACATATGATAAAGTACAAAGGGACAACTTTGTATCCACCAGCTTTACATGATATTTTAAATCATTTTGATGAAATCAAATTACATTTAATCGAAATTTACTCGAACGAATTCGGAACTGATGAAATCTTAATTCGTTTAGTTTCGACAGACGAAACCGATGATTTTTTAGCAAAAATAAAAGATTATTTCAGAGCAAAATTACGCGTAACGCCTTCAATTAAATTTGAAACTTTTGAAGAATTACAATCAATTGTTTTCAAACCAGAAAGTAGAAAGCCAATTACATTTGTTGATTATAGAGAGTAATTATTTTAATATATTTCTCTTCCTTAATAATTAAAACATACATGAATAAATTACTAAAAATAACTTTGTTGATTGTTTTATCGATAAAGATAAATGCTCAACAAATTATTACAACTGATATTGATAATTTTTGGAAAGCTTATGATAGCATCAATAAAATGAGTAATGAAAAAGCTTCAACGTTTAAAAAAATGTATTTAGATAATGGTACAATAGGATTGAAAGATTTTGCGAAAAACAAAGATTTTAATGAAACTAATTATGTAACAGCTTTTGAGAAATATCCTGAATTTTGGAAAAGTATTCGAAAAAATACACTTGTTTCAAGTGAACAAATTCAAAAAACGAAGAAAGCTCTAAAAGAATTTAGAAAACTTTATCCTAACCAATCGAAAGGAAATATTTATTATACAATTGGAGCTTTACGTTCTGGAGGAATGCCAAATGGAGCGGATTTAATTGTAGGTTTAGAGAAAGTCGTTGGAGATAAAACAACTAATACATCTGAGTTTGAGAATAAGACTTTACAGAATATGTTTCAGTTTTCTAATCCTTCGTTATTAGGTTTTGTAAGTGTACACGAGTTTATCCATACTTTTCAGAAAGGTAGTGAAGTAAATGTGCTTGCGAAAGCTATAAAAGAAGGTTCGGCAGATTTTATAGCAGAATTAGCTCTTAAAGAAAAGTATAATTCACATTATTTAGATTATGGTTTTAAGAATTATGATTTAGTAAGAAATCAATTCAAAAATCAACTATTTAGTCAAAATTTTCAAAATTGGTTTTATAATAGCGAAACAAACGAACATCCTGATTTGGGATATTTTGTAGGTTATGCAATTTCTAAGAATTATTATGCAAACTCGAAGAATAAAAAGCAAGCAATAAAAGACTTGATTGAACTGAATTATGAAGATGAAAAAGCTGTATTTGAAGTATTAAATCAATCAAAATATTATTCAGAAGTATTGAATATAGAAGAATTGAAATTAAACTATGAAAAGAATCAACCTCGTGTAGTAAAAATTATTGAGTTTGAAAATGGAGCGCAAAATGTTGATACAATATTAAAGCAAATACAAATTGTTTTCTCAAAGCCTTTGAATGATAAAGTTTCAATCAATTTTTCTAAAAATGGTAAGGATCATTTTCCATTAAATAAAATTGTTGGTTTAAATGCTGATAAGACAGTTTTATTATTAGAAACAGCAAATTTACAAGCAAATACTTTGTATGATTTTTATATCACTAATCGTTCGACTAGATCATTAGATGGTTATCCTTTTATAGAAGAAGAATATAAAATTGAGTTTAAAACAAAAGAATAAGTTTAGAATAAAATCAAAAAAGTCCACTGAAAAGTGGACTTTTTATTTGAAAATATCTTATTTTAAATAAGTGTCAGAATTTCTTGCAGGGCTTTTAACCTCTGGCCATTCTTGTTGTTTTCCATCTCTACCAGTAGGTAAAACACGACGCTCACGACTTACTAAATCTTTTTCTTGATCTGCCATCATTGTTAAAGTTGCACTCAAAATTGCATTTGTTTGTACTTCTTCAAAAACGATTTTATCATACGTATCTTTGTTTGTGTGCCAAGTATACGTACCGTAACCCCAATTTAACGAACTAAGTCCGAAAGCTGGCGCTCCTGCAGCGATAAAAGATGCATGATCCGATCCACCACCACTTGGCATTCCAGGGAAATCTGTCTTGATTTCTTTTGTAATAAAATTAGGAACAGCTTGTAACCAACGCGTCATGTATTCATATGATTTTTCGAAACCAGATCCATTGATATTTACTACACGCCCTGTTCCGTTATCTTGGTTAAATACAGCTTGAGTGTTTTTAATAATTTCTGGATGATCTTCCACAAAAGCACGAGAACCATTCAATCCTTGCTCTTCACTTCCCCATAAACAAATCAAAATTGTACGTTTGTTATTTGGGTATAATTTTTTAATTGTACGAATCGTTTCCATCATCGTAATAGTTCCAGTTCCGTTATCTGTAGCACCTTGCGCACCATCCCAAGAATCGAAGTGAGCAGAAAGAATAATGTACTCGTTTGGTTTTTCTTTTCCTTTAATTTCTCCAATAATATTGAATGTTTTCGCAACTCCATTGTGTTTAGATTGAGCATTAACAGTCAATTTTGGAGCAGTTCCATTTTCGGCTAAACGATATAACATTCCGTAATCTTCATTAGAAATATCCAACATTGGGATAGTTTTCGTTTTTGCACCAAAAATTCTATTTGCACCCATAATTCCTGTCCAATAAGAAATTGCAACTGCTGCAGCTCCATTTTTCTCAAAAACTTCTGGTAGTGTATTGTTGTTGTAACCTGTCACTTTGATAGAATTTGCCCAAGCTTCAGCTTCAGCTTTTCTTGTTTCAGTAACTTTTTTATACAAATCCTCTAAACCAAAATCTTTGTATTGATAATCAGAACGTCCATATGATTGGTTTTGTGACATCAAAACAACTTTTCCTTTTACAGAAGGTAACCACGCATCAAACTCAGCTTTTGTTTTGAAAACTGGCATTGCAATAGCATCTGCATTCACAGCTTTTTTAGTTGCTGGTGACCATGCTAATTGCGTAGCTTCGATAGATTTTGCTCTTGGATACGTCATATCAACATGCGTTATTCCACGCTCCCATGCTTTCCATGTCCCATAATCTTCACGGCGTGCATCAATTCCCCAAGATTTCAACGTTTTAATTGCCCATTCTCCTGCTTGGTCCATTTGTGGAGTTCCTACTAAACGAGGTCCGATTCCGTCTAATAATTCGTGCGAAATTTTCTTCAACTGCGAATTATTTTGAATTTCGGTTACAAAACTTTGTACAGTTGGATCTAATTTCTCTTGTGCTTGCGCATGCACTGCAATAGACGATAATACGATTGTAGAGTAGGTTAATGTGTTAATCAATTTCATAATTAAAGTAATTTCGTGTGATAAATTTTACAAATTAGGTCTAAAATAGAATATTTTGTGAAATAAAAAAAGACATCTGTAGATGTCTTTCATGTATTTATGTTTTTTTGAAAATATAATATTGTTTTTTAATTATCTTTCATCTTAATGAATCGATTATTTTGCAGTACAAATATTTTATCAGGGTTATACGCATGACTCTTTTTTGACTCTTCATTTAATGGAAAAACCGTAATTGCTAAAACAGGAAAATCATTGAAACTAAATATTTGTAAATTAATATTTTTATACAAATATTCGTCCTGAGAGAAATTTGCATCAAGTAAATTGTAATAATTAATTAATTCGACATCGCTCATAATACTTTCGGTTAAATTTTCTGGATGATAACCAATAAATAGTAAACCTCCCTGACCATGCAGCATTGCATAAATATTTTTTTCAATTTCTTTCGGACAATTTTTTTCTAAAAACTGAACATAATCAAAATCTTGATAATGAAAAAGATGATCGTAAAGACAATCTAGAATAAATTCGCGGTTCGAAATATTATTTATAAAAAATTGTCTTGTTGGGTTATTCCACAAAAAAGGTGTGTCTAAAATTTCAAAATGATCAGCATTAATATCAAAATTTGAGAATAGATTTTTATTTAATTTTATTGCATTTATTTGTTCTTCAAAACCTAAGTTTTTCAGTAATTTATATTCATTTATTAAACTGTTGAGTTGTTCAGAATAATTAATTTGTTCATAATTTTTTAAAGAATAAATCTCATATTCGTTATCTTTTTTTAAAGTATCGAAATCTTCATTTAAAACAAAAGACAAACTAATTCCGTAAGGAAAAATAGTTTCATTTGGAGTGATAAAAATAGCTTCTTGATTAATTAGTTTTAAACGTTTGTAATTATTTCCGTTAGGAAAATTGATTTCAGTATTTATTCGATCAATTGCTTTTGGTTGAATGAAGTTACTTTCAATTTGTAGTAAACCTTCATTTGAAATAATCTCGATGTAATTTTCAAGAAAACTAAAAGCATCCAACCTGTTTTTTAATCCATTATCCGAATTAAATTCAGTTGTTTGAAATTCTTTTGAGCTTGTGCAAAAACGTGTTTTTACAACATAAGTTATTGTAGATAAAATGTTTTTGTGCATAGTTAAGTTTTAGTCTTTTGTAAATGTAAAAGATTAGTTTTTAATAATTTTCACTAAAAAGCACTTTTTTCTAAAAATTATTAAGTGTTTTTGTTAAGAACTTTTTCATTCCGTTTTCGATAAAATAGTTACTTTTTTGAACATTGTTTTTGAGGAAATGATAAAATTATAAATTTGATTTAAACAAAAATCCTCAACTCCGAAGAATTGAGGATTTAATAACCAACTAAAATTAACTATATCTATGAAATTTGTATGCTACGTTTTTCTTTTGGTAAAGCTTCTTTTTTTTTAGGTAAAACTAATTGTAAAATTCCGTTTACATAAGAAGCTTCTATTTTGTCTTCGTTTATGGTTTCTGGCAATGTAAATGCTCTTTTGAAACTTGAAAAATTAAATTCTCTTCTCGAAAATTTTTCATCTTTTACTTCTTCATTTTGTTTAAATTCTGATGAAATTTTCAAAATATTTTCATCAATTTCAATTGAGAAGTCTTCTTTGTTTAAACCTGGTGCAGCTAATAAAATCTCGAAACTATCTTCGTTTTCTTTTATATTTACTGCAGGAAATTGATTTTGAGAATTTACAAAAGTTTCAAATTTTGGACGCATTGCATTTTCAAATCCAAAAGGAAAATAATTTGCTCTGTTTTTTCTAACTGTATTCATGTCTTGTATGTTTAAATTTTTGATTTCATTGTTCATGTTTATTTCTTTTCAAATTACATGCAAAATGATTTTTCAAGACAAAATGACTTGTTTTGTAAAATTAATTATGTCAAAAAGTCCGAATGTTAAATTTAAAGCATAAAAAATCCTGAAAAATTGACTTTTCAGGATTTGAATTTATTTTAGAATGATCTAAAAATCTATTTTATTTGAAAACATCGTCTAAAACTTTTGCTAAACGAATTCCTCCTTTTAACAATTGATCTTCGATGATAAATTTATTATCAAAATGGTAACGGTAACCTAATTTATCGTCCATTTTTACTCCTGCATAAATATTGTTTGCAAGAATGTACGAACCATAAATCCAATCAGCATAAGTACCTTCTTTCATTGCTTTTTGACGTTCTTTTGACGCAATATCCAATAAATTAGAATATTCTGTGTAAGAATAGTTTTCGTAATCTACCAATTTAGAATCCCAAACGGTGTGGATATTTACTTTGTCGCGGAACCATTCAACTTTGATACGATTTCCTCCCAAATCATCTGGGCGACCAACGTGAAGTGGTTGATGTGCATCACCAAGAATGTGAATCAAGAAATATAAATCGTGTTGTTTTTGCTCGATTGTAAGGTTTTTATTGTTTTTTAATTCATTCATTAAAAACAAACCTTTTTTGTACATGTTTTCATCTGAAGTTTGCTCTAAAGCAACGTCAAATTGTTGACGATTTAAATCTCCAGGAATGTTAACATAGTGATAAGAATCTGCATGTTTCCAAGAATCATCAGACTTGATAAAATCTGGCCAGTTTGCCCAATAAGCTAACTTTTGTGGACCAATAATTTTTGTAATTTCTTTACGAGTTTTCTTGCTAATGTGTTGTTCTGCAATTTGAGAAACCACTCGGTGACCTGTTAATCCCCAAGCTAAAGCACTTTCTGAAGCTAAAAATGCACCTAAAAGCATTGCACTTCCTATAATTTTTTTCATTGTGTGAGCTCGATTTTTGACAAAGGTAATAAAACTAATTCAAGTAGAATGAGTGATTTTTGAAGGTGATTTTGAATAATAATTAATAATTTTCAAAAGAAAATAAGGCTCATTTTCATCAAAAAAATATCGATTTTAAAATATTCTTAAAAAACTTTAAAAAAATATTAATTCAACAAACCTTGATAAACAGACCGATTGTTGTTCTTTTTATTTATAATACTAAAAATAATTCAGTACTTTGTTTTGCATAATACTAAAACTTTTATATATATTTGTATAACAAAATAAAACAAGCCGTTCTTATGAATATAGAGAAAACAAAAGTTCAGATGCGAAAAGGTGTACTGGAATATTGTATTCTCAGCATTATCAAAAAAGGAGATGCGTATGCATCTGATATCATAGACGAATTGAAAAAAGCAGAGATGATTGTTGTTGAAGGAACATTATATCCGCTTTTAACAAGACTTAAAAATGATGACCTTTTACAGTATCGCTGGGAAGAATCAACGTCAGGACCACCTCGCAAATATTATGCACTTACAGAGTTAGGTGAAAATTTTTTAAAAGAATTAGCTGAAACTTGGGAACAGTTAATTGAAGCCGTGAATAAAGTAACCACAGAAACGCACAAAAATGGATAAAACAGTATCAATAAGTATAGGAGGATTTTCTTTCGTGTTAGACGAAATCGCCTATAATAAATTAAAGACCTATTTACAAGATGTAAAAACTTCTTTGAGAGGTACGGAAGGTGTAGAAGATATTATTGAAGATGTAGAAATCCGTATTTCTGAATTATTTCGTGAACGATTAAAATTTAGAGAAGTCGTAAATGAAGATGATATCAATTTTGTAATTGCAACAATGGGACATCCAGATCAATACAAAGTTGAAGAAGATGAAGAGAACGAAAAAACGTCTACAAATTCATCATACAATTATTCGTCAAATAATCAATCGTATGGAGGACAACAAACAAGTGCGAAACGTTTGTACCGCGATCCAGATGATACAATTGTAACAGGATTATCTGCTGGTTTGGCTCATTATATGGGCGTTGATCCTTGGTTTGTACGTTCTATTTGGTTAGTTCTAGGAGTTTTAGGAATTTTTACAGCAGGTGTATCGTTTTTCTTAGTAGTGTTCTGTTATTTTATCTTGTTAATTTTTGTTCCAAAAGCAAAAACAACATCAGAAAAGTTACAGATGTACGGACAACCAGCAAACATTGATACATTAAAAAAAAACGTAGAACAAGCCAGTGAAGCTGTTGTAAGTGGAAGTAAAGAATTGAGTAATAAATTAGGAGGAGCCTTTGGTGTTTTTGGTCGAATTCTACTTTGGTTCATCGGGTTTATCATTCTAAGTTCAGGAATTGGATTAATCATTGGAGGATTCTTTTTCTTCTTTACAACTTGGACAGAAATGCCAACAGAATTATTCGGTTACCTTGTTGAAGAGGAATGGATGAGTATGACAGCCAAAATATTTGGAGGAATATTAATGGTAATTCCAGGTGTTTTATTGACAATTTTAGGTGTAAAATGTTTCTGGAATAAAGTTAAAGTAAGTAAAGCTGTCATTTTTGGATCAATCGCTCTTTGGTTTGTTGCATTATTTGCAATCATTGGAATTTCGGTAAGTACAGCAAGTAAATTTAGAAACTCAGTTGAAATGACTCAAGAAAAAAGTTATGTTATTCCTTCTGATACGTTACAAGTTTATTTTAGAGAAAATAATGAAGGCAATTTAAAGTTCAAAACTTTTAACGATTTAGATCAATTAATTGATGCTGATGGAAACTTAATTATTCCAATTGATGATATTTTTGAGATTGAAGAAAGTACAGACGATAAACTTCATGTTCAAGTAACTTATTCTTCTAAAGGAGGAAGCAAAGAAGAAGCAAAACGTAATTTAGAAGCAATTAGATATAATTACGAATTAAATGGAAATAAACTTTATTTAGATGAGTTTATTAAAATTCCTAAAGATGGTAAATTTAGAAATCAAACGGTTGATATCAAATTGTATGTTCCTAAGAACAAATTAATTCACACGAACAACACTGATCGAATGACAATTATTAATAATGATAATGATCGAGATTATTTATATGATTTGAAGAATAAATTTATTGGATATAATGGAAAAAAATTCGTATGTTTGAATTGTCAAAAAGATTCAGATTCTGAGGACGATATCAATCTTGATTCAGAGGATCTAAACATAAATGTAAACGACGGAAACGATTCGGCTAAAGTCATAATCGATAAGAATGGATTAAGAGTTGAAAGTAATGGTAAATCTGCAGGAGTAGGTTACATTGATAACTCGAAATCTAAAAAAGATAAATCAAACCAAGAAATACACTATAAAGATGATACAGATTCTATTAACATTAACTACAGAAATCATTCAAATAATCGTTGATTTCTTTGCGTAGACTTAAGAAGTATTTTAATTAATAATATTAAAAAGAGACATTTCATTTCGGAATGTCTCTTTTTATTTTGACTACATTGTCTAATATCCGTTTCGAGTTTTGTATGTTTGCAAATGCATAAAGCATCATTTTATGAAAAAATTTTTAGGTAAACTTTTGTACTCATTAGGAGGTTGGAAATTAGATAATCATCTCGATTTATCGAAAGTAGATAAATGCGTTTTGGTTTGCGCTCCACACACTTCTAATTGGGATTTTTACTACACTATTTTGGCTTTTTGGCAAATGGGAATTCCAATGAAAATGTTTATCAAAGATGCTTGGACAAAACCTTGGTATGGATATTTTATCAAGAAAATGGGCGGAATCGGAATTGATCGTTCTCAACGACATAATATGGTTGATTTTGCTTCAGATATTTTGAAAAAATCAGATAAATTATATTTAATCAATACGCCAGAAGGGACACGTTCTCGTGCAGAAAAATGGAAAAATGGATTTTTCTATATCGCTCAAAAAGCAGATGTTCCGATTGTTTTGGCTTATTGTGATTTCAAGAAAAAACGAGCTGGAATTTCAAAAATTGTGGATACAGAAAACAGAACTTTAGAAGATGTGATGGATGAAATTCAAGATTTTTACAAAGATGTTACGGCAAAACATCCAGCACTTTATAACCCAAAAATACATTAAATCATGAACGAACAAGATATTTTACAGCAATTCAACGAAATGTCGAAAAATACATTACTTGAAACTTTAGATATAGAATTTACGGCAGTTGGAGAAGATTTTTTATCAGGAAAAATGCCTGTAACGCCTAAAGTTCATCAGCCTTTTGGTTTGTTGCACGGCGGCGCTTCTATCGTTTTAGCAGAAACGTTGGGAAGTACTTTGTCTAATGTTATTCTAAATTCTGATGATTTTGTGGCTGTTGGTCAACATGTTGACGCAAATCATCTTCGTCCAAAAAAGGAAGGAACAATTTTTGGGCATGCAACAGTTGTAAAACAAGGCCGTACTTCGCATTTGATTAAGATTGAAATCAAAGATGAAAACGATAAATTAATCTGTTATACACATTTAACAAACGCCATTATTTCTAAAAAACATGTTTAAAAAATTTCAAGATAAACTTGAAAGATTAATTCAGAATCAAAAACCATTTCTTCTTTTTAGAAAACCAAATTCTACACAAGTGGAGTTGTGGGAAAATAAAGATTCTGAATCGGATAATAAGTTTATTTGTAATAGTTTCGATAATACAAAGTTGGTTGAATTTAATGATGATGAGGTTATAGAAATTTCGATTGATGAATTACCAAATTTCGAACTTTCTCTACCAGAATCTGATCAAAATGAAGCGATTTCGTATGAAAATTATATTGATTTAATTCAAAAAACAGTTCAAGAATTACAAAGTGATTCACCAACTAAAAAAATTGTAATTAGTCGAATTAATTCACTTCCAGAAACGAATATTAATTTAGTTGAAACTTTCAAAAATTTGCATCAACATTATCCAAATGCCTATGTCTATTTGCGATTTGATGCAGAAGAAGGTTGTTGGATTGGAGCTTCGCCAGAGCTTTTACTGAAAGAAAATAATCAATTTATACAAACTGTTTCTTTGGCTGGAACAAAAGCAAAAGAAGATGAATGGACGGAGAAAGAATATCACGAACAACAAGTGGTAACCGATTATATTTCGTCAACTTTAGAACCTTATACTTCTTACATCGATGTTGATGGTCCATTTTCTGTAAATGCTGGCTTTTTTGAACATTTGAAATCATTTATTTCAGCTCAATTAAAAGACAAATCGCAGCTATATGATTTGTTGAAAGCCTTGCATCCAACGCCTGCTGTAGGAGGAATGCCAAAAGATCTTTCAAAAGATTTTATCTTAAAAAATGAAGGATATGATCGTACTTTTTATGCTGGTTTTATGGGCTTTCAAAATAAAACAGAATCAGAATATTTCGTTAATCTTCGATGTGCGAAAATCTTTTCTAATAAAGTCAATTTATATGTTGGAGGAGGTATAATGCCTGATTCTATTCCTGAAAATGAATGGCGAGAAACAGAACTGAAATCAAAAACAATAGGAGAGTTGTTGGTAAAAACTGAGAATTAAATCAACTCAGGACGTTTGGATTTTGGTAAAGTTAAGATGACTAAATTGTAAGAATCTTTTATCCATTCTTTGATTTGAACGTCTTTTACATCTTGATGAATTTTAACGGTATTCCAATGCTTTTTGTTCATGTGATAACCAGGAATTACAGCTTCGAAAGTTGCACGTAATTCGATTGCGTTATCTGGATCACATTTGATATTTACAGAATCAAAATCGTCAATATCGCAAAGGCAAAACATTTTTCCAGCGATATAAAAAACCAAAGTAGTTTGATCAAAAGGAAATTTTTCTTCGACCAATGGAAGTCCTAAACAAAACTCTCTTAATTCTTCGATATGCATAAAGATATTTTTAGTGAAGATACAAATAAAACGAAAACGACCTTAATTACAAGGTCGTTTTCTATTAAATGTGGAATGTATGCAATTAATTTACATCCCACCAAACACGCGTGTTGATGTTATCTGGTCCCATTTGTTGAAGTGCATTTTGATAGCCTTCTGGATTATAATTTCTAACACTTGTTGGATAAAGCATACGACGAGGCATTTTTTTATCATTCAACATGGTAGAAGTTGTCGGTAATTTTGGAAAACCAGTTCTTTTATATTCAAACCATTGTTGGTAATCTGTAAAGAATAAAGCAAAATATTTTTGATCGATGATACGTTCTAACGTGTTGTTGTATTTAATTTTTTCTTGCTCCATAAATTCAGCAGTTGGCTCGATATTTGTCCATAATTGTACAGCAGCTTTTACAGCTTTATCATAATGAGTTTTTGCATCACCACCTAAACCTTTTTGAGCCATTTCAGCTTTTATAAACTCAACCTCTGCATAAGTCATTAATGGAATTTTCATCGGAGTGACAACAATTGCATTGTTAGGAGATGACGGATTGAATTTGTAATCAGAACTATTTCCTTCGTAAGCTGCAGGAACTCCTTTGTAACCTAATGAAGAACCATCCAAATTAGAAGCTTTATTGACTAAAATTGGTAAACGAGGATCATTCGTTTCATTCATTTTATCAATAAAAAAAGTTGTGAATGTTCGGCTATCTCTATAATCTTGTGCTCTTGGCCAAGGAGATAAACTTGGTGCTAAACCAGAAATTTGTAAAATAGCAGATTCTGATTCACTTTCGAAAATTGGATAAGTTGTGGGATTATCAATTATTTTTTTAAGTTCTGTTAAGGCAGATGCATCACGATTCGAAATTCTTAATAATAATCTCATTTTAAGAGAATTTGTGAATTTTTTCCAACGTGTTATATTGATGTTTTTTTCACTACTTGGGAATAAAATATCTGTACCATATTTCAGACCTAAATTAGTTACATATAATTGATTTGCTTTTTCTAAATCATTTAATAATTGCTTATAAATATCTTGTTGCGTATCAAATTTTGGTTTTGTAATTCCTTCTTCTGCTTTGGCTGCTTGAGAAAAAGGAACATCGCCAAACATATCAGTCAAATTTGAAATAACTAAAGAACGAAGTGTTAATGCAATTGCTTGATAATTGACATCTCCAGCTTTTTGCGAAACTTTTAGCATTTCCTCCAAATTAACAAGATTTGTGTAGGCATTATTCCAAGTAGAATTTCCTGTTCCAGTTGTTACATCATAACGATGAAGTCCCATTGCATTGCTTGGATAAGGAATATGAACTTGCATCAATTGAGCTGTAATATCATAGTTTTTTAAAACATTATTTTCAGCCAAATCATAAAGAACTGGATTTAAAACAGAGCCTGAATTAATTTCTGTGATTAAGTTTGGATCTTCATTCGCTTTCTCAAAATCGTTTGTACAAGAAAAAACAGTTGAAATTATAGTGAAGGCAAAAAATAGTTGAATTGAAATCTTTTTCATTTTAATAAATTGAATGTTGTAAATTATAATGAAGCTTTTAAGGTTACTCCATACGTTGCTGTTGACGGCATTTGTCCCATTTCAACTCCAGGTACATAAGTGTTTCCATTTAATGATGCTGTTTCTGGATCGTATAAAGGAAAATCACTAATCGTGAATAAATCGCGTCCGTAAACTGTTAATGACAATGCTTGTAAACCTGTCTTTGATAATAATCTTTTAGGAAAATCAAATGTTAAACTCACATCTCTTAATTTTAAATATGAAGCTTCGAATGAGTTAGATTCTACATTAGCACGACGATTATATTCAGCATAATAAGTTGCCACATCAGCTTTTGTTGTGTTTGGAGAATAAGTTCCGTCAGCATTCAACACAACACCATTTCCAATGATATAACCATCTTCTCGGCCAGGTAAAGAATCTGCCAATTTTCCTTGCTCCATCATTTTGTGATAAGTTTGTGAATAGACAATTCCACCATATTGTCCATCTAATGTAAAACTGAAACGCAATGTTTTGAATTTGATTTCATTTGTGAAACCTGCTCTCCATTTAGGTGTTGCGTCTCCAACATATTCTATTAATCCATTTTTAAGTGGAACACCTGTTTTTGCATCATAAATGATTTGTCCCGCATCGTTTCTTACAAATTTTTCACCATATAGAGCTGTAGAAGAACCGCCAACTTTAGCAATTTGATAAACTGTTCCAGATTGGCCAAGAATCATTTGATCACCTTCTATTCCTTCGACTAAAGATTTTACTTTGTTTTCATTTTTAGACCAAGTTCCTATCATTTTCCATTCAAAATCTTTATTTTTAATTGGAGAATACGTAGCTGCTATTTCAATTCCACGGTTTTCAATTTCTCCTCCATTTACCACTCTTCTTGAATAGCCAGTTGTGATATCATTTGGTAATTCGAAGATTTGATTTTTTGTACTTTGTTGATAAACTGTAAAATCTAAGCTTAATCTTTTCTTGAATAATAAAGCCTCGAAACCAGTTTCCCATGATGTTGTAGATTCAGGTTTAATATCAGGATTAAATAATCTTCCAGGTACTACTGCAGATGCTGTAAAATCGCTTTGATCGTAATATCTATTTGTCCAACCTGTTGTACCTCCGTTACCAACTTTTGCAAATGATAAACGGTATTTTAAGTAATTAATAGGTCCTTTTATTTTGAATAAATCTGACAGAATAAAACTTGAAGAGACTGAAGGATAAAAGAATGAGCTATATTTTACTGCAACAGAAGAATTCCAGTCGTTACGACCTGTAAAATCAACGAAAATCATGTCTTTCCAACCAAATGAAGCCATTCCATATAATGAATTTTCTTTTAAATTAGAATCATACGTTCTTGCAAAAGGAGAAGTTAATCCATTAGAAAGTTTATAAACTCCAGGCGACGCTAAACCATTTACCCAAGCCGTTAAATTTCTGTATTCATAATTTTTTCTATTACCTCCAACATTTGCATTGAAACCAAAATCTCCCCATTTATCTGTATAAGTCAATAAGAAATCGATATTTGTTTCAGTTTTAGATATGTCTTGTCTTTTGTAATATCCATTCGGCGTACGATTCATATCAAATGGACGTTTTTGTTCGCGCAATTGGGTATAGGTATTAATTGCAGGACGTAACATTAAGCTTAATTTATTGCTTAATTTAAAATCTGCTCTAATATTTCCAACAATTTGATTACTACTCATTGGATTAACAGCTTCGTAAGCAATAGCATAAGGATTGTCCATGTATGAACTAAATGGGCGAATCATTTTTACTCCATCGAAATCCTTTTTCCAAATTGGTTTGTACCAATTTAAATCTACGTTAGGATTTTGGAAGATCATAAAATAAGCAATAGATCCGTTATTGTAACCAGTTCCTGGTAAATTATCACTTGTTTTGCGAGTATAGTTTAAGGCAGTCGAAACTTTGATGCGATCACTCACTTGATAGTTTCCATTAATAGCTGCTGTATAATTTTCGTAGCCTGTATTTGGCATAATCCAGCTATTTTTCTGATGTCCAATAGAAGCTCTCACACTTCCTTTGTCATTTCCACCAGAAAGTGTAACGGCATTACTGAAAGTGAAACCAGTTTGCCAAAATCCTTTTCTATTATCTTTATAGGCACGCCATAAAGTTCTTTCAGCCCCTTGTTTTTCTAAAGTTGGATCATATTGAAAAAATGATTGTCCGTCAAATTTTGGTCCGAATGCAGATGAAGTACTTCCTGTATTTGGTCCATCTGCTGAAGTTTGATATGAGTAATAAGGATTGCCATTTTTATCGAAACTTTTTCCAGTTCCTTGACCATATTCATATTGAAAATCTGGCCAATTGTTAATAACGTCAATAGCTACAGTTGATTTATATTCTAAACCTAATTGTTTACCTTTTTTACCTGATTTTGTTGTTATAATTAAAGCTCCATTTGCAGCTTTATTTCCATAAAGTGCCGCTGCCGAAGGACCTTTTAAAACGGTTACACTTTCGATGTCAGCTTGATTGATATCAGAAATACCATTACCAAAATCGATAGGCGAATCATCGCCCATGTAAGCAGTATTGTTTCCAGAAGAAGTCATTTCTGTGCTCATTGGAACACCATCGATGACAATTAAAGCGTAATTTTTTGATTGGTCGATTGAATTTGCTCCGCGCAAAATAATTTGTTGAGAATTGATTGGTCCATTTCCTCCAGAAATAATATTAAGACCAGCTACTTTTCCTTTCAATCCCGAAGACCAGTTATTCGCTTCTGCTGTTGCAAGTTCTTCCGAACCTATATTTTGTTGAGCAAATCCTAATTTTTTCTGCTCTCGCTTTATCCCCAAAGCAGTTACAATTACCTCATTCAGTTGGTTAGATTCTTCTTGTAAAGTAATTTTTACTTGAGAAATATCTTTCGGTGTGTATTCAATAAATTTGTGTTGAGATGAATTTACCAATAATGTAGGATGAGCAACATTTACTGAAACAAATTCGAAAAAACCATCTCCGTCTGTAAATGTTTTAAAAGAAGTTCCCTTGATGATGATTTCTACATCTGCAACTCCTAATCCGTTTTGATCTACGATTTGACCTTTGATTGGATTTTGATCTTGAGAAATCGATTGATGGTAATCTGTTTCGGTATAAGTTTTAGCATTGGTGTGTAAACTTAAAAATCCACCTAGTAGAAGTAGTGGTAATTTTAATTGCTTCATGACTGTAAAAATGAAATGTTTATGTGTTAAAAATTTTAACAAAACTAGAACTTTTGTTTATGAAGTTGTTTAAATCAGGGTTAAGAGATTTTAAAGTAAACATTACTAAAATAGAGGTCTTGATGTTATTTTTACATCCGATTAATGGTTTATTGATTTTTATTTAACATGAATAAATTGTAAAATATTTTATTAAAAAAAGCCACTTCGAAAGAAGTGGCTTATCAAGATGTGTATAAAACGGTTATTTAATAACTTCGAAAGAAGATTTTTCTGTAAAAGTGTTTCCGTACAAATCGGTTGCGCGAACTTCAATTGGATAAGTTCCAGCTTTTAACTTATTCGGTAAACGAACTGACCAAATATGTTTCGAAATTTCTGGAGCAGAAGGTCTGTTTCCAATATTTGTAATTTCTGCATTATCAATTTTCATTATGGTTTCCATATAATTGTAATCAACTGTTGGATCCCAATTCATCTCTTTCCATTCACCATTATTTACACGATATTCCACTTTATTTGATTCATGTCCCATAAAGAAATTAGCATATAAAAAAGCACGATTGCGTTTACCTTCTTTTACTTTTTTTGTGTGGTACAGATCGATTTGTTTTTCTTTTGGTGAATTTGCAACTTTATAATCAAATTTATATTGATTACCATCTACATGTAAAAAAGCATAACCTTTTGGTGTACCATCGCGCATCGTAGAAGCTGGAACTCCTTTTGCATCTTTCGGTCCCGAATACCAATCACCAGAAGTTGTTCCAACATTGTACTCGTGATGAGGTTTTTGTTGTTGCCAACCATCTTGATTTGCATAAAAAATCTGTTCTTGGAAATGTGTATGAGCAGACATTGAAATTGTATTTGGGTAATCCTTTAACAATTCGAATAATTGATTTCTATCTTCTGGACGTGTGTCACGCAACGGGATATGAAATGCTAAAACGATTAAATGATCTTTTGGAACAAATTTTAAATCATTTTTAATAAATTCTAATTGATCAGGACGGAAACCTCCCCAGTATCCTTTTCCATCGCGAGGATCAGGATATAAAATATCATCTAAAACAATAAAATGTGCTTTACCGATATTATATGAATAATTATTTGGTCCGAAATTTTTCTCGAACGTTTCATCCGAATATTGATCTTCTTTTGCATCATAATTCATATCGTGATTTCCCATTACATTGTACCAAGGCAAACCAACTTTTGAAACAGCTTTTATATAAGATGGATGCAAATTCAAATCATCACCAACCAAATCTCCTAAAGAAAGTCCGAATTCCATTCCTTTAATTCCTTTAACATCATCAATTACACCTTTAGAGAAATATTCTATTTCTTCTTCTGTATAAGCTTGAGGATCACCAAAAATTAAAGCAGAAAATTTTTCGTTTTCCTTTGTAGGAATTAAAGCAAAATCAATACTCTTTGGAGTGTTTCCAGTCGGATCAGAACCTGCATATTCTAATTTTGGAGAACCATTAGGTTTGTTGATGTAGTAGAATTGTGGCTGATTGAATTCGTTTGTCGGAACTTTGTAATTTGTTGGTTTAATAACAAACAAAATAGTTTCGTTGTCAATCTCGATTTGATATTCTCCTTTATCATTTGTCGAAACAACTTGTTTTCCGTTACTAACTTGTACATTCGATAAACGTTTTTCCGATTTATCGAATTTGTTGTTTTGATTTTTATCTTCAAAAATAATTCCTTTAGCAAGTTGTTGAGCGTTGACAGAAGTATAAAAACTTCCAAATAATACCAGCGATAATACGATTTTTTTCATTGTGTGAATCTCTTGTTTTGTAGATGCTAAAATTCTACATTTTATGCGGTTTTCGGATTAACACAACAATAAGTAAAGATTAAATTTAAGTAAATAAGAATAACATATTTTCAAAGTTAATAATGGATGAATAATTGTCTTTCATTATTAAATAGTCTAAATTTGCAACCGATTGCATTATATTATGGAAGAGAAATTAAGCATGAGTTCACGACAAATTTTCATGCAAATTATAGGTTATGTAAGTTTTTCATTTATAGGTTATTTACTGATAGGCTTGCCATTGGCTATTTTACCTATTTTTATTACAAAAACATTAGGTTTTACTGAGCTTGTAGCGGGTATTGTAATTAGTTTGCAATATGTGACAACTTTTATTTTGAGAGGTTATGCGGGAAAAATTGTAGATACAAAAGGTCCTAAACCAGCCGTTTTATTAAGTATGAGTTTGTTTATTTTAGCTGGAGTTTTATTATACTTTTGTTACTTTACAAGAAACAATCATTTTCTGTCATTAGCTATTCTTGTACTTGCGAGATTGGTTACTGGAGCAGCAGAAGGAATGGTAGGTGGAAGTCCGATAAACTGGGCAATTTTAAAAATCGGACAACAACATACAGCGAAAGCGATTTCTTATAACGGTGTTGCTAGTTATGGTGCATTGGCAATTGGAGCGCCATTGGGAGTAATCTTAAATCAATATTTTGGACTTGGTTTTATTGGTTTGTTTAGTATTGTTTGTGCGATTATAGGTTTTTTTTTAGCTAGAAATAAAGAAAATATATTAACTGCAGTTTCAAAAGTTCCGCAACCATTTATAAGGGTATTAAAAACAGTTGCTCCTTTTGGAATTTGTTTAGCACTTGCAGGTCTTGGATTTGGAGGGATTTCCAATTTTATAACACTTTACTACGACTTTTATAATTGGACGAATGCAGCTTTATGTTTAAGTGTTTTCAGCTTATTATTTATCGTAGGACGATTATTTTTTAATAGTTCAATTAATACATTAGGAGGATTAAAAGTTGGAATTATTTGCATGATAGTCGAAACGGTAGGTTTGTTAATTCTTTTTAGTGCGCCAAATTCTTTTATCGCTCTTATTGGTGCAGGTATTACAGGAATTGGCTTTTCGTTGGTTTTTCCTGCGATGGGAGTAGAGGCAGTTGCTTTGGTTTCGGATAATAGTAAGGGAGCTGCTTTAGCTGCGTACGGCTTATTTATTGATATTTCATTGGGAATTACAGGTCCTCTAATTGGTGGTGTAATCAGTTTATTTGGAATGTCAAACTTATTTGGTTTTTGTAGTTTGTTTGTGTTTATAGGGTTATTGTATAGTTATTATTTACAAACAAAAAAAAATCGTTCAGAATTTAATAATTCCGAACGATAATATGAAAACATCTAATTTTAGATTCTTTTACGTAGTAAATTTTGCCTGTTCTGACATAATTTTTTAGCACTTGTTCTAATTCTTTTTCTAGTTTAGAATCAGGTCTAATTTTATGATTAAATCTAACATAAGAAATATCAAAAGCAGCACCAAAATTATGCGAACTATCGTTAGAAGATGCATTTTTATTAATTCCTCTCAAACGATTTTGATCATGTAGCGTTCGTGTCATCGATGTAACAACGAAAAAATTTTGACCTGTTGCTTTTACAAAATCACTTGCAATACTTGTCAAAATATCTCGACCTTTTGGAATAAGATATGAATGACTATGTGTTAAATCTCCAACTCGCCAACCATAACCACGCTGTTTTATTTTAACCAATTTACCTTGATTAATGTACTTGTTCAACTTTTTATCACCATCAATTAGCTCAAGTTTATGAGATTTTGCGGCATTCAAATGCTGAACATATTCTTTAGAAGGTTCTATAACAACTCGCGATTGAGCGTAACCGAATAAAGAAGAGCAAATAAAAAACGTTGTTAAAAATTGTTTCATGATTCAATTCTCTTCTGCAAAAATAGAAAAGAACTTTTATATATTACATTGTTGTTGATTTAAATTGATCAGGATTACGAACCGTTACATGAAAACAGTGTTGTCTATATTCTTTGATATAGTAAATTTTGCCATCATCTTGTAATTGTTTTAAAATTGCTTCTAAATTATCACGATGAGTTTTGCTATACGAATATTTATTATTGAATTTTGTATAAGACAAATCAAAAGAAGCTCCATAGTTATGAGAACTTTCACCTTTTGCAGCATTGCTATTTACTCGTCTTAAACTTGCTTGACTTTCCTCTGAACGAGTAAGCGAAGTTACAGTAATTGTAGCATTATTTTCGTCCAAAAATTTTGAAGCAATTCGTTCTAAAACAGTTTTAGCTCTGTTGTTTAAGAAAGCTTTACTATGTGTTAATTTCTCAATTGTGTACCCATTTCCTTCCTCAGGAATAGCAACTAATTTTTTTGTAGCAACTAAACCTTCAATATCATCAAAACTCTTCACGATTGGAACGTTGAATGATTCTGCTGCCATTAAATGGTCGTCATAAGTTACTTTTTTTGTAGAGATAGAAGTGGATGAAGAGGCAGAATTTTCTGCTAAAATGTAGCTTTCTTGACTTTGAGCTGAAATAAATATTCCGCTAAAAAGACAAGAAAGGGCAATTAATTTTTTCATTTTTTAAATTATTACGCGACAAAATTAGAAGTTACAATTTAATAATGACTTGTTAAAAATTATAATATTTAGGTAAACTTTTTTTAAAATTTTCTTAAATCTGTTCTCAAAATAGCATTGTTAGATAGATTGATAGAATTTTAAATTTCATCTCATTTGAACATAAAATATTCTTAAATATCATTTCTAATAGATTATGTCATACTAAATTTCTTAATTTTGTAATTATTATTCATTTTTATTTTTAGACCTATTTATAAAATGGCAAAAGTTAAAGTTGGAATGGTACAAATGACTTGTACTAATAACAAACAAGAAAATTTAAACAAAGCAATCGAACAAGTGAAAGTAGCAGCTGCAAAAGGTGCTCAAATTGTATGTTTGCAAGAATTGTTTACCTCATTATATTTCTGTGATGTCGAAGATTACGACAATTTCGATTTAGCAGAATCAATTCCTGGACCATCAACAGATGCGTTATCAGCTGTAGCAAAAGAATTAGGAGTTGTAATTATTGCTTCTTTATTCGAGAAACGTGCGCAAGGTTTATACCACAATACAACAGCTATTTTAGATGCTGATGGACAATATTTAGGAAAATATCGTAAAATGCATATCCCAGATGATCCTGCGTTTTATGAAAAATTCTATTTTACACCAGGCGATTTAGGTTACAAAGTTTTTGATACTAAATTTGGAAAAATTGGTGTATTAATTTGTTGGGATCAATGGTATCCAGAAGCCTCTCGTATTACAGCATTGATGGGTGCGGAAATTTTATTTTATCCTACTGCGATTGGTTGGGATACGACGCAAGACGAAGAAACAAATCAAGATCAATACAATGCTTGGCAAACAATTCAGCGTTCACATGCTGTTGCGAATGGAGTTCCAGTTATTTCTGTAAATCGTGTTGGTTTTGAGCAAGATGGAGCGATGAAATTCTGGGGAGGTTCTTTTGCGACAAATGCACAAGGAAAATTGTTGTATTTGGCAACGCATGATCAAGAGGAAACAGAAGTGGTTGAATTGGATTTGAACGAATCAGATTTCTTCCGTAAACACTGGCCTTTCTTAAGAGATCGCCGAATCGATTCTTATCAACCAATTACAAAACGTTTTATAGACGAGGATTAATGAAGAAATTATTTTCACTTATTGCATTGATAGGAAGTTTTGCATTTGGTCAAATAAAACCAATTCAAATTGATTCGATTAATAATAATCTATTTGTTTATCAAACATTTAATTCGTTTAATGGTGTTGAGTATAATGCAAATGGAATGTATTTGGTAACGAATAAAGGAATTGTTTTGTTTGATGTTCCTTGGCAGAAATCGCAGTATCAAGAGTTAAATGATATGTTGCAAGAAAAGTATAATTTGCCAGTTATCGCTGTCTTTGCAACACATTCGCATGATGATAGAGCAGGAGATTTGAGTTTTTATAATGATTTGAATATTCCTACTTATGCAACTTCTTTAACCAATTCTAAATTAAAAAAAGAAGGAAAAGCAACTTCTAAATTTGAGATTGAATTAGGTAAAACATACAAATTTGGTAATGAAAAGTTTGTTGTTGAATATTTTGGAGAAGGACATACTTCTGATAATGTTGTGATTTGGTTTCCGAAATATAAAGTGTTGAACGGAGGTTGTTTGATAAAAGGTGCTGATGCTGTAAATTTAGGTTACACAGGCGAAGCTAATGTTGTTGAATGGCCAAAAACAGTACACAAATTAGTTGCAAAGCATCCAACGATTAGACAAGTTATTCCAGGCCATGATAATTGGAAAGCTACTGGACATATCGAAAATACGTTTAAACTTTTAGAAAAGAAATAAAATTGAACACTATAGATACATCAAAATTCCCAAAAGATTTAGGATATAGATTTCCTGCCGAATGGGAAGAACACGAAGCAACTTGGTTGTCTTGGCCGCACAAAGAGGAATCTTGGCCAGATCGTATTCAGTTAATTTATCCAGCTTATGCTGAATTTATTGCTGAATTATCAAAAGGTGAAAAAGTTCGTATTAATGTAAAAGACGAGGAAATGAAAGCGTTTGCTTTGTCTTTTATCGAAAAAACGAATGCAGATTTGTCACAAGTTGAGTTCTATTTTAACGAAACAAACGATGCTTGGTGCCGAGATCATGGTCCTGCATTTTTGTTGAATAAAAATAATCTTGATAACCCAAAAGTTATTGTCGATTGGGGATTCAATGCGTGGGGAGGAAAATATCCACCTTTCGAAAATGATGATGTTGTGCCAACAAGAATTGGTGCAGAATTTAATCTTCCTGTTTTTCATCCTGGAATTATTATGGAAGGAGGTTCAGTCGAATTCAATGGAAAAGATACGTTGATGACATCAAAATCTTGTTTATTGAATGAAAATCGTAATCCAGATTATTCGCAAGAACAAATCGAAGAATTTTTAAGAAATTATTACGGAGTTTCGCAAATTCTATGGGTAGAAGACGGAATTGTTGGTGATGATACGGATGGACACATTGATGATACAATTCGTTTTGTGAATGAAGATACAGTTTTGACAGTTATTGAAACTGATGAATCGGATGATAACTACGAATTGTTACAAGTGAATCTTCGTCAATTACAAGAAATGAAATTGGAAGATGGACGTCCATTAAACATTATCGAATTGCCAATGCCAAATGCAGTTTATTGCGAAGGTGAGCGTTTACCTGCTTCTTATGCAAATTTTTATATCGCGAATAAATCTGTCATTGTTCCAACCTATCGTTGTGCAAAAGATGCGATTGCTTTAGATATAATTCAGAAATGTTTTCCAGATCGTAAAGTTGTAGGAATTGATTCTACAGATATTATTTGGGGATTAGGATCTTTCCATTGTTTAAGTCAACAAGAGCCTAAGATATAGGTTTTGTGAAAATATAAAACAACAAAAAAGCTGAGTAGGTTGCTCAGCTTTTTTAATTTGGTTTAGATAAGTAATATTGGTTTAGGTTGTTTTGATAAACTGGTTAGATTTATCAAAATAGCTTTTTAGTTTGGTTGTTGGTTAGTAATCTTAAAAGCGTTACAAACGATGTTGTTTGTTGGTACAAATGTCATAAATAAATATAGAATGAAAAACATTTATGTATCTTCAAAGTGTCTACAACTAAGAAAAAAAACAATTTAATAGATCTAATAAGAAAATAAAATGTATCGATTTAAAACATTGTTAAAAATATGTAAATCAATTTTTTGTATTTTATTATTTCGGAATTGTTAAATTATATTGAAGAATTTATATAATTTCTCTAAATGGAATTTCGAGTTGAGTTCCGAATTTTTTTTGATTATTGGATAAATTAGAGATAGCAACACCTAATAGTCGAACTGGTTTTTCTGAGGAGTAACCTTCGCATAATAAATCATAACAGATAAGATCAAAAAGTTCTCTATTTTTAACGGGAAATGATGCTGATTTACTTTTCGTAGTTACCGAAAAATCATTGTGTTTTATTTTTACTGTAATTGTTCTTCCGTAAATTGATGTTTTTAAGGAAAAGTTCCAAACATCTTCCATTAGTGGAAATAAAGCGATTTGCATTTCTTCTAATGTTTCTAAATCTTTGCTAAAAGTTGTTTCAGAACCAGATGATTTTCGCAATCGAGTAGGATTGACTTCTCTAAAATCTAATCCTCTAACAATATTGTAATAGTATTTACCAGATTTTCCGAATTCGCGTAAGAGTTTTTCTAATTCTAGGTTCTTCAAGTCTAAACCTGTATGAATACCCATCATTTGCATACGTTCGGCAGTTACTTTTCCAATCCCATGAAATTTTTTGATTGGTAATTGATCAATAAAACTTTCAGACATTTTAGGTGTAATTACATAAAGTCCATCAGGTTTGTTATAGTCCGAAGCAATTTTAGCTAAGAATTTATTGAAAGAAACGCCTGCAGAAGCAGTCAAATTTGTTCGTTCTTTTATTTTTTGTTTTATTTCATTTGCAATATCTGTGGCAATTTCAATGTTTTTATGGTTAATTGTTACATCCAAAAAAGCTTCATCCAAAGATAAAGGTTCAACCAAATCAGTATATTCAAGAAATATTTCACGAATTTGATTCGAAACTTCTTTATAAACTTGAAATCGAGGTTTTACAAATATTAAATGCGGACATTTGCGTTTTGCAACAACAGAAGACATTGCAGAGCCAACTCCATATTTTCTAGCTTCGTAACTAGCGGTAGCAATCACACCTCGCTCTTCATTTCCGCCAACAGCAATGCATTTTCCTCTTAATTCGGGGAAATCTCGTTGTTCAACAGAAGCATAAAAAGCGTCCATATCGATGTGAATAATCTTACGCTGCATTTTGCAAAATTACTCGCTTTATTTTAAATGATACTCTTGAATAAAGTTTTTTAAGTTTTTCTTATCGGCAACAATTGTCAAATAATCGCCCAATTCAATAGGTACATTTCGATCGGGATTGTGAATCATTTTTCCATCTCGCTCTATCGAAACCACAATTCCTTTTGCCGTATCTTTTACCCAACCAATCGATTTATGTTCCAAAACACAAAAATCATTCGGAATTACAACTTTATCCAACGTAAAATTATCTGTATTTTTAAGATCATTATTTTCTGGAGGGGTTTCACCAATAATTTGCAAATACTTCTCAAATCGCTGAATATGTTCATCCGTTCCAATAATTCCAATTTTATCGAAAGGATATAAAACTGATTCAGAATTAGGAGTCTGAATGATTCGGTCACCACGTTTGATATAGGCAATATTGATCTGAAATTTTGTTCGCCAATCCAATTCACCCAAAGGAACACCTATAAAATTCGCATTTTGCGGAACAATCATATCGGAAATATGAGTGTTATCCCAAGTATATTGAAATTTATCTTGTTTCTTTTTCTCTTCAATTTTTTTAGTCAAAATTTCACGTTCATTTAAGTTATAAATGAATTTTGTTTGAATATAATTGTAAAATTGATTGAAATATTTCGAAAGAAAATACATGGTAATCAATAATCCAATAACCAAAATAATTGAGGCAATTGTACTTGAGAAAAATTGATTATAAATAAAGATTACAGCAACTACAACTAAAGTTAAACGGATAGAAATAATTGCGATAATTGGTGCACGATTGTAATTAGATTCATCCCAAAACTCTCTGATGATTTCTCTTTTTGGTCGATTTCCAATAATTGCCCAAATAAATGGAATGCACAATACAAATGTTAATGTAAGACTGACCAAACTTGCGCCAAAATAGGTAAACCAGTCGGTTAATAAGAATAAAACGTAGCTTTTGATAATCAATGTAATTGCGATAATGATTATTCCATTGATGAAAATTGTAGAAACCGTTTGCTTGATGATTTTATTCCATTTATTTTCGTTTTGAATATGTTGAGTATCAGATGAATAATTTTCAACACCTTGAATGAATTTTTGCGGAAGAACTTTTTCCAATAAAGTATAAACTTTGTCCGATGATTTAATTAAATAGGGTGTTGTAAATGTTGTAATTGCTGAAACACCGACTGCAACAGGAAATAAGAAGTCGCTTGTTACGCCAAGAGAAAGTCCTAAACCAGCAACGATAAAAGCAAATTCGCCAATTTGTGCCATACTCATTCCTACTTGTACGGATTGTTTTAGCGGTTGTCCTGAAATTATAGCACCTAAAGTGGTAAAAATTAACTTTCCGAAAATCGTCAACAAGGTCACAATCAAAATTGCCCATTTGTGTTCGTACATCGAAACGGGATCAATCATCATTCCAATAGAAATAAAGAAAATTGTTGCGAATAGATTTTTTACAGATTGAAAATTATGTTCGATTTTTTCTGCATAAACAGTTTCAGCGAGAATAGAACCCATTACAAATGCACCTAATTCTATTGAAAAACCTACGCTATCAGCTATATAAACCATTCCAAGACATAACCCAATTGAGATAATTAATAAGGTTTCATCATCTAAATAATTTTTGATAGAACGTAGAAAAGTTGGAATAATAAAGATTCCTCCAATAAACCATACCGCCAAAAAGAACCCTAATTTAACGAAAGAATTAATCATTTCTGCTCCGTTAAAATGCTGGCTAACCGCCATTGTAGAAAGCATAACCATCAATAAAATGACCACAATATCTTCTACAATTAAAATTCCGAAAACGACATTCGCGAATTTTTTTCGTTTTAAACCTAATTCATCAAACGCTCTAATAATAATGGTTGTAGAAGAACTGGCTAATAAACCGCCGAGGAAAATACTGTCCATTGTAGACCAATTCATAAATCGACCAACAAAATAACCAACGGTTACGATGCAAATAATTTCAACAATTGCAGTGATTGAGGCAGAGCCACCAACATTGAGCAATTTTTTGAAACTAAATTCTAATCCAAGACTAAAAAGCAGAAATATAACACCAATTTTCGCCCAAATCTCCACATTATGTTCTTCTGCAACGGACGGAATATATTCGAAATGTGGCCCAACCAAAAAACCAGCAATAATATAACCTAAAACAAGAGGTTGGTTGATACGTTTGAAAATAAGCGTCGTCACAGCGCCTACACATAGAATTAATCCAAGATCGGTAATGAGTTTTGGCAGGTGTTCTTCCATAAATTGCGTTTAATCTCCACTAATTTATGAATTTTTTAAAAGATAATTAATTGTTCAACTATTGATTAACTTTATATCATTATCAATTTTTTGTAAAAAGAAAAGCGAAGAGATAAAAACTCTTCGCTTTTTTTATTTAGTTTATTTCTCGTTTTATTTGACTTAAAATAGTTGGATCTTTTATTTCATTATCTTTTGCTAATAATAAAACTTTTGAGATGACTTCTGCAGATTTAGGATCATCATCAGAAAAAGGTAAAAATATTCGACCTCTATGTTGCGATTGCACAGGTAAAATAGATAAATACAAACCTGGTACTTGATGCACAACAGCGCTTCCTAAATGTACACTATATTCTGCCATTTCTCCTTTTATGTAAGCATGACTTCCTTTTGTTTCGACATTTTTCAGTTTGAATAATCGAGTCGTTTCATTTAATAAAACTGTTCGCATTTCAATTGTAGAATGACTTGCTTCAGGATCAACACCGCCAACATGAGCTACACTAACAACCAAATCAATGTCACGCATTACTTCCGAGAAAATTCGAGGGTTTATTTCTTCGAAAGGAATATTTTTATGTGTTTTTAATGAGTGAAATTCTATAGTTTCTAAAGTTGGACTTTCAACATCAGCTGGAGAAAACCAATCTGCCAAAGCATATAGCTTAACTTGATAACCTTCTTTGTGAAAAACCTTTTGCAAACCTTCTTCGTAATCAACTTTCCAACCACGAGTTTTTAATAAAGCCAATGTTTGTTTTGGTTGAACTTGATGTCCTGCATAACGACGAGAAATAGATTTCTCCTTCAGTTCATCTGCTGTAGGGATATATAATTCTCTAAAAATTTGTTTAAAAGGTTGCTTTAATTTTTGGTCAAAACAATAATGTTGATAATCACTCCAAACTGAATTTTGATGTAAATCATAACAATGAGCAATTCGGAAGTTTTCTGTAGAATCAATAGATTGTAAATTCCCTTTTGCGTCCTTTAATTGTCCGTTTACATAAAAACCAATTATATTTTTGCTTGAAATAAAAACTAATTTCTCTAAATGTTTTGAAATGATTGGATGCGAAAATAAATTTTCAATTTCTGAAAATAAAAATTCATCTCCACGAATCATCGCTTCTTCTAAACCTTTTCTCGAACGAGTAAATTGTTCTCGCAATGTTTTACGATAATTGGTAAGTTCTACAACTACTTTGTCTTTCTTCAGTTTTGGTGGAATCGATTTTAATTGTTTATCTCCTTTAAAAGTTACCAAATCTGCCTTTCCATCTTCATCAATAATCAAACCTATTGTTGTGCCATCGATTTCGACTTGCGTATCTTTTGATAAAATTTGCTGAACCTGTTGAGATTCCATTGCCCAAGTTAAACGAATAGGATCTGGATAACCTGCATTTCTTGCTAAGTTTTCTAAAGCAACTCGTAAAGCTAAAGCTTCGCTTGTTTGTTTCATCGATCCGAATTCTCTACTTTCTTTTTTGAATTGTTGTAAATATTCATAGCGCGATAAAACATCTTTTTCAGCATTTGTTTTGCTCAATGGAACCAAACCGTAAACACGCAAATAATCTTGATCTCGTTTATCTTTTACTTTGGCTGTAACTTCTCTAATTTTTAAATCTCCTGTCAAAGTATCTGCATAAAGTCTTGCTCTACGATGTCCATTTCCGTCAGAAATATATTTCGCAGCTTCGTACAAAATCTCCCAACGCGATTTTCCTAATTCTTTATATGCTTTTGTAAACCAATCTTTGTCAACCGCCCCATCTTTGAAATCTTGAATATCAATTGAAGAATATTTTGCAACTTCACTTTCTAATTCAGCATTTTCAGCTTGATAGCCAGATGTTTTTGTATGTGCATGCATCCACCAAATCGCGGCGTCTAAACCTTTCCAATCTAAATAATTACTGACTAATTTTTGCCATTGAGGAGCATAAACAGAAGCTTCGATTAAACGACTTTCTGATATTTTAGCTTTCTTTACTAATTGATTGAATTCTTCTTGCGTATCAGTTTCTAGCGGTAAACATCGTTTAATTAAGAAACTAAATAACTTTTGTTTTGTAACATCTGTATAACGCCAAGAATAAATGTATCCTTTGAAAAGTTTAGCTTTTCCGAGTTTATCTAAAATTTCAACAAAACGATTTATTCCATAAATATGCTCAAAACTTTGAACAAATTGAGTGACATTTGTATTAGAATCTCCACGTTTTAGTTCGACATCTAAAAATTTTTCTCGAATATTTTCAATCATTTCAGTTAAGAAAGGAAAATCTTCTTGCATGGTTTTACTTCCTTGGTAGCGATAATTTTTTCGATCACTTGTGATTTCATTGATACGATCAGGATCTAGAATTCCTTCGTACATTTCATCTTTTTTGATGAATTTATTTTGGTAAGCCAAACAATAAATATAAAGTGGCGGTTTATTAAATTTTATATTTTCTTCTAAACCATTGTATTGACGCCATCTGTAGATATTCCATACTTTTTGGACATCATCTTTTTCTAGATTGATAAGGTTTATTTTGTTCAGAAAAACATCAAAAAAGCGTTCGTTTTGCCAACCATTTCCAAATTCTTCGTTGTAATAATAATTGTTTTTATCTCTTTTACTTTGATAATTAATAACGTCTTTTGGTAAGGCAGAAAACAATTGAATTGTCCCATCTATCACGAAATTATTTGCATCTTCAAACGGGAATTTTTCTTGAAGAATAAACAAAATTGATTTTATAGGATTGTTCCAATAATAATCAGTTTTTAAAGGATTTGGAATTTTTCCTTTGTTATAGAACACATAATTTTCTAAAATAGTTCGCCAAACTTTTCGATCACATTCTTCTTCCAAAGTCAATAAATAAAGATCGATAGGTGTTAACTTGCAGTCTAAATACCATTTTTCCCAAGTTTCGTGTAACGGATAATTTGCAAATTTTTCGTCAGCAGTTAAGTTTTGAGTATTTCGTTTCAAAGGATTAAAACTATTTCCCAACAAATCTGTAATTACGCTATTGTTCCAATCTTCATACTCATATTCGTAATCTTTATTTTGAAGATAAAGATCTTTCAATTGTTCTAAATTCTTAACAATTTCGTTTTCAGATTTAGAAAAACCGTATTTATTCTTCTTTGTATGTTTCAAATAAACCGAATCTTTATCCAATTTCGGTAATTCGAACGGCGTAATATTAGCTGGATTGTAAATTCCATAACCATTTTCTATAGATAAAATATCGTTAGAACTTTTTGGATCTAATTGTTTTAAAAGAATAGTTTCTTTTTCAGTGATTTTTTTGCGCTCGTTAAAAGAACTGACAGTTTGTTTTACAAAATCAGTAGCACGTTTCTCTTTGTTTAATTGTAATAAAATGTCTAATCCCGCCAAACGCTGTTCAGCATCACCTTTTTCAATTAAATTTTGCGTAAAAGTTGAAATGATTTCATCATTTTGAAGAAGAATTAATTGAATCAAATGTTTGCGAAGATTTGCACCTTTTCGTTTAAATAAATCTTGAATTGATTGAATTTCTTGTTGATTTAATTCTGTATGTTTTAATGTATTTAAAGCAGAAGCAATAATACTTTCGCCTCGATCTTTAATTACTTTTAAAGCGAATTCTCGTTGAAAATCAGAAACCTTTTTTGTTGATTTTTTCTGATCCATATAATAATATGAATAACTGTAAAAATCTTTTAAAACCAAACGCGTTAAAGATTCGCGTAACGAAAGACTCAATTGATCAAATTTAGCTAAAATTCGTTCAAGTTTTGTTTGGTCTTCTCCAATTAAATTAATCGCAACTGAATATAAATCGTCTTTCGAGAATTTTGTGTTTAACCAAGAAAATACTTTTCCTTCGAATGTTTTTTCCTTTTCTTGAATTGTTTCTGCAAGATGTAAAACTTTATCAAAAAGACCGATTAAAGTGTCATCGTTAGGAAATTTGAATGATGAAGTTACAGAAATCATTCGTGGTAAAAAGAAAGAGAAAACTTGTAAATTAACTTCGTCTAAAGCTTTATTATAAAGCCTTATTTCTTTTTCGTAAATAGAAGTTTCGCTTGCAAATTTTAAAGCCAGACATTTCTTTTCTATCGTTCCTTTTTCAAGTAATTTATCTAGATAGTTTAATGAAATATCAATATCTGTTACACCTTGCGACCAAAGCGCCATATAAACTTCGTTGTTGTTTTTACTTTCTATTCCTTTTTCTATGGTTTCAGGATGAGTTAAAAATTGATCAGCAAAAGCTAAGATATTTCGAATTGTTGTTTCTTTTTCAGCTTCCCAACCTAATCCTGTCCACGTATCTACAGCACGAACAACAGAAGAAAAACGAGCTAATTTTTCATTAATAATAACTTTTATCAACGATTGTAATGCGCCAACACTTGTTTCGTCTAAGGTTTCGAGAATTGTTTGTCGCAAACCTTCTTGTCGTTGTGCAGAAAGCAAAAGTTTCTCAACCAATTCCCACGCTTCAGGCTTTTGGGAATTCAATAATGCTTTGATAATATTTCGAGAAACTTTTCCTATAGGATCTTTTCCATAAATAATATCTTCCATCAATTGATAAATCTGTTGATTTCCTTGGTCAATCATTTCAGACCAAATCAATGTGTAACTATCATTAATACCGATGTCAGAAGAATATCTAATTTGCTCAATAATTGGTAAATCATAGTATTTATAGCCTTCGGAAGTGTATTGAGAAGGTTTTGTCAATAAATTTCGTAGAAAATTAATCTGCTTGACAAGAATGTAATCTTTTTGATTCGGCGCTCGAAAAGATCGTCTGTAATATCCCGATTGGTAAATATGTTGAGACATTTTGTTCCAACTATTTTTTACATAAGGAGCCAATTCTTCACCATAAAAAAGTTCTAATAATTTATAGTATTTTTTATCTTCCCAGATATTGTCAGAAATTAATTCTTTTAATTTGAAAAATTGTTTGGTTCCGTAATCAATTTCTGAGTAATAATCCGTGTTACCTTTTAGAATTAATAATCCTAATTCGGCAACTTCTTTTTTGATAGATTTGGGTAAAAGAGAAAGTTCTGCAGATTTTTTTAATTTTTTTTCAAGCTCTTTCGTTTTGTTTTTTGTCTCAAATGGAGTCAAAATTTCAATAAGTGTAGGCATATGTTTTGAGTTTTGTTCGTTCTACCAGTAACTTCCAGCAAGGAAAGTAAGTCGTATAAATGTAAAAGATTGATTTGATGTTAATGAAACTTCTTCAGCTAAATCTTCGATTTGTTCTTCTCCTAAGAAAATCGCAAACATTCCGTCTTCAAAAGCTTGTCTTGCGGTTTCTTGTGCTTTGGATAAATCAGCTTTGTTTTCGTTATAAATACTAGAAAAACCAACTTTACCTGATTCGATGAGAAGTGGTAAATAATTTTCTTTCGGAAGTTTTGCTGTATCAATATCTTCTTTTTCTATTGGTTTTTGATTGTATTCTTCAACTTGTTGCTGAACTATAAAATCAAGAAGCTCATGAACAGAAATTGTATCCTTTGTTGTATTAAGTTGTATAGGTAATTCGGCAAGAATTGGATGTTTTTTGCCCAATTGTTTCACATTGACGTGAATAGTTTTCATATAAGTTTGTGTTAGTATGAGTTTTCTAAAATTAATAAAAATAACCTTTTAGAAAGATTAAACTTTTGCTAAAATTAGTTAATATTTAACACAAAAAAACTCACTAATTCTGATGAATTAATGAGTTTGTATTTCTTATCGAAAAGATTTTTACAAAGTGATTTTTGCTAAATAAGAATCTCCTTCGGTTTTTATTTTTGTACATTTTAGTTGATGATATTCGCACGCATTTTTTAATGTATCAAAATCCAAATACAACCATTGAATAGGTTCTTCTTGCTCGCCTTTATAATGAATCGTAAAATCTAATTCACCATAATAATTTCCATTGCTCGGAATCCATTTTCCTCCATCTTCATCCTCATCAAACATATAAATAATGTCGGTTCCATCAATCAAAACTTGACCATTTTCGGCTAATAAATTTTTGATTTTATCTAAGAAAACATTGATTAAAACTAAATTCTGAAAAATTCCAGTTCCGTTCATCAAAAATAGAATCGTATCATATTTTTCAGCATCATTGATTTCAAGGAAATTCTGAACTTTTGCATTGTTGATTCCTCTTAACAAGCAAGCTTCAATCGCTTTTGGAGAAATATCAATTGCTAAAACATTCAACCCTTTTTCTTGTAAATAAAGTGAATGAGAACCCGCTCCACAACCAACATCCAATATTTTTCCTTTTGATAAACCCAATGCTTTTTGCTCCAAAATTGGCATATCATCATACTCTCGAAAAAGATAATCAATTGGCATCACATCTAATTCTGAAATTGATGTTTCGGTATAGAGATCTTCGGGCGAATGATTGGTTTGATAATCTAAAATTGCCTGTCCGAAAAGGTCTTTCATGTTATTTTTATTTTTATGTTCTGATTAATACAGAAACTTTTATTTATTTTTTTTTGCTAAAATTGCCTCAATAATTTGCTCTGCATGTACGCGCGAATTTTCGATGAACCAAATATTCGTCAACATTCCGCCACAAACAACGCCTGCCAAATATAAACCATCTACATTTGTTTCCATTGTTTCGGGATTGTAAGTTGGGGTTTTCAATTCATCTTCACTGAAAGTTATTCCACAGTTTTCCAAAAATTTGAAATTAGGATGATAACCAGTTAAGGCTAAAACAGTATCATTTTCAATTGAAATATTACCTTCTGGCGTTTGGATATGAACTTGATTTTCGTCAATCGATGTAATATTCGAGTTGAAATAAGCCTTAATACTTCCTTCTGCAATTCTATTTTCGATATCAGGACGAACCCAATATTTTAATCGGTGTGTAAATCCTTCTCCGCGAATCACAATTGTTACATTTGCACCTTTTCGATAACATTCTAAAGCTGCGTCAACAGATGAATTATTCGCTCCAACAACCACTACATTCTGAAAAGAGTAGGGATGTGCTTCTTTGTAATAATGATGAACTTTTTCTAAATCTTCTCCTTCGATATTCATCAAATTTGGAATATCATAAAAACCAGTTGCAAGGACTATATTTTTAGCTGAATAATTATTTTTAGAGGTTTTAATCTCAAAATGATTTGTTTCAATTTTATTAATTGCTTCAACTTCTTCGTAAAGATTAAGATTAAATTTAAAATATTTATGAATGTTTCGATAATATTCTAACGCCTCTTGTCGACCAGGTTTTGGCGCAATACAATTGAATGGAATTTCTCCAATTTCTAATCGTTCGGCAGTCGAAAAAAATGTCATATACAAAGGATAGTTGTACAAACTATTTGTCAAAGCACCTTTTTCAATAATTAAATAAGAAAGATTGTTTCTTTTCGCTTCTATTGCACAAGCTAAACCAATTGGTCCAGCACCTACAATTATCAAATCATATTGTTCTTTCATCAAGCAAATTTACGGATAATCAGTTCGGTAATCTTTATGATTTTCACCAATTTTTATAAAAATAATGTTTAACTATTTGGATTAACGAAATATATTAATAATTTTGTTTGACAATTTTGTCAAAATAAAAAAGCCGCACAGATATGAAAGACGATACAGAAGAATTAATCAAAGAAACAGCGAAAAGAATGTTTTTTGCAGAAGGTAGATTTCATGCAACTACGCAAGAAATAGCTGATGAAGCTAAAGTGAACAGAACGTTGATTAATTATTATTTCAGATCGCGAAACAATTTAATTAGTATTATTTACGAAGAAGCTACGCGTGTAAGTAATGAAAAATCGCGTGCTATTTTTGATAGAAATCGTGATATCAAAGAAATGATTGGCGAGTTTATAGAGGATTCTATTGCAACATCAATCAAATATCCATATTTGGAAACTTACATCGTTACCGAAATGAATAAAAATAATACAATGTGTTCTAAATTAATGAAAGATGATTTAGATGTCGTTGTAAATGTTTTTTATGAAAGATTAGAGGAGGAAATGGAAAAAGGAACGATAAAAAAGATGGAGCCACTTCAGTTTTTGTTAAACATGATTTCGTTGGTCAATTATCCGTTTACAATTCGTCCGCTTCTTCAATTGGATTTGAAATTGAGCGACGAAGATTTCAAACGCATTCTTTCTGATCGAAAAGAAATTATTCTCAATACACTTTTTAATAATTAATATATCAATGAAAAGGTTAAAACAATTACTTTCTATAGCGATTGTAGCGTTGATGAGTTCTGCAAATGCGCAAGAAATTATAGCACTTAAAGATGCGGTAAATTTTGCGTTAGAAAACAAAGCAGATGCAAAACGCGCAGATTTAGCAATCAAAAAAGCCGAATACAAAATTGATGAAGCCAGAGCAGGAGCTTTGCCTCAAGTAAATGCCAACGCAGGTTTGCAATATAATCCAATTGTACAAGAAATGGCGTTGACAATGGGAGGACAAACAACTGTGATTAAAATGGGACAACCATGGAATTCGAGTTTAGGTGTTACGGTAAATCAAACATTGTTCGATCAACGTGTTTTTACAGGTTTGAAAGCGGCGAAAACAACACGCGAATTTTATCAGGTGAATGCAGATTTAACAGACGAACAAATTATTGAGCGTGTAGCAAATGCGTATTATCAAGTTTTTATTCAAGAAGAAAAATTAAAAACGATTGAAAAAAGTTACGAAAACACAAATAAAGTTCGAAATGTAATTAAAAGTCTAGTGGATAATGGTTTGGCAAAACCAATTGATTTGGATCGAATTGTTGTGCAATTAAATAATATTTCTTCTTCGCGTCAACAGTTGGTAAATGCAGTAGAAATCAACAAAAATGCATTGAAATTTTATATGGGTTATCCAATTGAGCAACCAATTAGTTTAACAGAAGAAACAATTACGCCAAATTTAGTTTTGTTGGAAGATCAAATAGATGTTGAAAATAGAACCGAATTTAAAGTTTTATCGAAACAAAAAGAATTGTTAGGTTTTGCGAAAGAAGCGGAGCGTGCGAATTTATATCCAACTGTTGGTTTAGCTGGAAATTATGGATTGCAAGGTTTTGGTGAAAAATTTATTACTTCGAAAAGTTACATCTGGTCAGATTTGGCTTCGATTGGTTTGAGTGTTAAAGTTCCGATTTTTTCGGGTGGAGCTACAAAAGCAAAAATTAATCAAGCAGAAATTGATTTGTTGGATATCGAAGAACAAATGAATGACACAAAACTTGGTTTGAGTTTAGAATATCAAAATGCAAAAGCACAAATCGAAAATGCGTTAAAAAGTGTCGATATTCAAGAAGAAAACGTGAGTTTGGCAGAGAAAGTTTTATCAAATACACAAAATAATTACCAACAAGGTTTAGCAAATTTGACAGAAATTTTAGATGCTGAAAATGCGTTGACAGATGCTCGAAATAATTACTCAAATGCTTTATTAGAATATAAAATTGCCGAAATCGCATTAATCAAAGCAAAAGGAGATTTAAAAACATTAATTCAATAATAGAACCGATTTTATGAAATCAGTAAAAACTTTACTTTATATATTAATTGCAGCCGGTTTGATTGGTGGTGCAATTTACATTATAAACAATAATAAAGCGAAACAAGAAGAAGAGGTAGCAATCGTAAATGCGGCTAATGACGATGTTGTGGTAAAAACGATTAAAGCTAATTTTCAAAGTTTAAATACAGATTATACGTCAAATGGTACATTTGCGCCATTTCAAGAAATGAGTTTTCCTTCAGAAATTTCTGGTCGAATTGTCCGTGTTTTGGTTGATGAAGGAAGTTATGTTTCTGTTGGTCAAACATTGGCAATAATCAAAAAAGATGCGATTGAAGTTGATGTTACACAAGCACAAAATAATCTTCAAAATGCAATTATTGACAATCAACGTTACGAAAATGCGTATAAAACAGGAGGTGTAACAAAGCAACAATTGGATAATTCGCGTTTGCAATTAAAAAATGCAAGAGCAGCGGTTTCTGCACAAAATTTGCGTGTGCGTGATACGAATGTAAAAGCAACGATTTCTGGTGTAATCAACAAACGTTATATCGAGCCAGGATCTGTAGTAGCACCAGGTTCTCAAATGTTTGATATTGTAAATGTGTCAAAATTAAAATTACAAGTTACAGTAACAGAAGCTGAGGTTGTCAATCTTAAAGTTGGTCAAACAATCAAAGTGTTGGCGAGTGTTTTTCCAGATCAAGAATTTGTAGGAAAAATATCTTTTATTGCGCCTAAAGCAGATGCTTCGTTAAATTTCCCTGTGGAAATTCAGGTTTCAAATAATTCAGGATTAAAAGCTGGTATGTATGGAACGGCAGTTTTTTCGACAAAAGATGATGTGAATGCTGGCAAAAATGTATTGGTTGTTCCTGCGAATGCTTTTGTGAACGGAATTAGTTCTGGACAAGTTTTCGTGGTTGAAAATAATACAGCAAAATTAACGAAAGTTGTGATTGGGAAAACGGTTGGAACTGAAGTTGAAATTATCAGCGGATTAAAAGATGGAGCTGAAATCGTAACAAGTGGTCAGATTAATCTGAAAGATGGCACGAAAGTGAAAGTTGTAAAATAAGAGTAGTTTTTCCATGAAAATAGCAGAAATATCAATTAAACGACCTACGATGATTATCGTGTTATTCACGATTTTGACTTTGGGAGGATTGTTTAGTTATACGCAAATGGGATACGAATTAATCCCAAAATTTGAAACGAATGTTGTTACAATTTCAACAGTTTATCCTGGAGCTTCTCCAAACGAAGTTGAAAATTCTGTAACCAAAAAGATAGAGGATGCGGTTGCAGCCTTAGAAAATGTAAAGAAAGTAGAGTCGAAATCATACGAAAGTTTATCGGTTGTGATGGTGACGTTGAATTCTGATGCAAATGCAGATTTAGCGCTAAATGATGCGCAACGTAAGATTAATGCAATCGAAAAAGATTTACCAGATGATGTAGATCCGCCTTCGTTGACGAAATTCTCGTTGAGTGATTTACCAATTATTACAGCTGGTGTAACGTCTGATAAGTTGACAGAAAAAGATTTGTATGATTTATTGGATAAAAAAGTAGAACCAGTTTTATCACGTGTAACAGGTGTTGCGCAAGTAAATTTGATTGGAGGACAAGAACGTGAAATTCAGGTAAGTTTAGATCCTTTGAAATTGAAAGGTTACGGATTATCTGTGCCTCAAGTTCAACAAGCAATTTTGACTTCGAATTTAGATTTCCCAACAGGAAGTGTAAAAACGCGTGAAAATTCGACAATTATTCGTCTTTCGGGAAAATATAAATCGGTTGATGAATTAAATAATTTAGTGATTTCTTCGAATAATGGCATTCAAGTTCGTTTGTCAGAAGTTGCTTTTGTGCAAGATTCTCAGAAAGAAGTAGAAAAAATAGCACGTGTTAATCAGAGTTCGGCGATTATTGTTCAGGTTGTAAAACAATCTGATGCAAATGCTGTGGCTGTTTCTGAATTGATGAAAGAAACCATCAAAAAAGTTGAAGCTGATTATAGCAAAGAAGGTCTTAAAATTCAGATTGTAAATGATACGTCTGATTTTACATTGGCAGCTGCAGATCACGTTATTTTCGATTTAGTTTTAGCCGTTGTGTTGGTTGCAATTGTGATGCTTTTGTTTCTACATAGTATTCGTAATGCCTTTATTGTAATGGTTTCTATTCCAGCTTCGTTAATCGCAACGTTTATCGGAATGTATTTGATGGGTTATACGTTAAACTTGATGTCGTTACTTGGTTTATCACTTGTTGTGGGAATTTTGGTGGATGACGCGATTGTAGTTTTAGAGAATATTTACCGTCATATGGAGATGGGAAAATCGAAAATTAGAGCATCGTATGACGGAGCAAAAGAAATTGGATTTACCGTAACTGCGATTACATTGGTAATTGTAGTGGTTTTCTTACCAATTGCAATGAGTACAGGTTTGGTTTCTAACGTTATTTCTCAATTCTGTGTTACCGTAGTTATCGCAACCTTATTATCGTTATTGTCATCGTTTACAATTGTACCTTGGTTATCATCTCGTTTTGGGAAATTAGAGCATATCACAGGGAAAAATATTTTCGAAAAATTTATTCTTTGGTTCGAAAAACAATTAACAAAATTCACGCATTTCATTTCTGATATGTTAGAATGGTGTTTAAAATCAACTGTTCGAAGAATTGGTGTTTTTATTGGAGTTTTCATTCTTTTATTCGGGACAATTGCCATCTTAATGGGAGGAAAATACATTGGTGGAGAATTTTTCCCGAAAACAGATAAAGGAGAATTCTTAGTTCAGATGGAATTACCAAAAGATGCAACAATCGAAGAGTCAAACTTTGTAACACAAAAAGCAGAGAAATTTTTACGTGGTAAAAAAGAGGTTGTTGATATGATTACAACTGTTGGTCAAAGTTCCGAAGGTTTTGGAGCGGCGCAAGCAACAGCTTATAAGTCGGAGATTGATGTTATTCTAAATGATAAATCAGAGCGTGAAGATAATTCGTTTATTTATGCAGCAAAAGTAAAACGTGAATTAGAAAAAGAATTGGTTGGAGTGAAAGTGAAAACTGTTCCAGTTGGTTTGATCGGAGCAGAACAAGCGCCAATTGCGTTGGTTGTGACTGGTCCAAATTTAGAAAGCGCGATGAAATTTGCTGAATTAGCAAAACATGAATTAGAACAAATTAAAGGTTCTTCGGAAGTGAAATTAACAACAGAAGCGGGTAATCCTGAAATTAATGTGCAAGTTGACCGTGATAAAATGTCATCTTTAGGATTGAATCTTCAAACGGTTGGTTTAACCATGCAAACGGCTTTCTCTGGAAATACAGATGGTAAATTCCGTGCTGGTGAATACGAATATGATATTAATATTCAGTATAACGATTTCAATCGTTCTAATATTGATGATGTTCGTAGCTTAATTTTTGTGAATGATAAAGGACAACAAATTCGATTAGATCAATTTGCAACGGTTATGCAAAGTTCAGGTCCAAGTTTCTTAGAGCGTCGTGATAAAACGCCTTCTGTAACGGTTCAAGCGCAATCGGTTGGTCGTACAACAGGTGATATTGTAACTGATTTCAAGGAAAGTTTGAAGAAAATAGACAATAAGAAACCAACTGGTGTTTCTTATGTTTGGGGTGGAGATGAAGAAAATCAATCCGAAGGTTTTGGTACATTAGGTTATGCATTATTAGCTGCAATTATCTTGGTTTACTTGGTAATGGTTGCTTTGTACGACTCGTTTATTTATCCTTTCGTGGTTTTGTTTTCGATTCCATTATCATTAATTGGAGTTTTCGTAGTGTTGGCATTAACAAACAATTCATTGAATATCTTCACGATTCTCGGAATGATTATGTTGATTGGTTTGGTGTGTAAAAATGCGATTTTATTGGTCGACTTTACCAATCACCGAAAAGAAGCTGGCGAAACGACACACAATGCTTTGGTACAAGCCAATCATGCGCGTCTTCGTCCAATTTTGATGACAACAATTGCGATGGTTTTTGGTATGATTCCGATTGCCTTAGCAAAAGGAGCAGGAGCGGAGATGAACAATGGTTTAGCATGGGTAATTATTGGTGGTTTAGTGTCATCATTATTCCTAACCTTAATTATCGTTCCTGTGGTTTATTCATTATTCGATAGTACAATTCGTCGTTTCTCAAAAGGTGAAAAAGTAGATTATGAAGCAGAAATGGTGGCTGATTACGAAGCAAGACAAATAAAAGAAGAATGGGAAGAGTAATCTTTAGTTTTTAGATATTTAATCAAAACCGCTCAGTTTTATTATTTTAATTTAGATATAAAAAAAAATCCTTGTCAAGGTTCTACACTTTGACAAGTATTTTTTATTTAGTTGAAAACTCGTTATTTTGCTAATGCGATGTTAGCTGTAGTGTTTTTAATCTTCAATATTTCTTGAATACCATTCTGTTAATTCCCAAGTTTCATCTTTCTCGATTCTATAATTAAATTCACGAGGATAATTTTCTGAGTCAATTAATTTAGTAAGAAAATCATTTGCAAGTTCTGGTGAATAAATTTTATAGATTAATTGTCTAGTTGAATTCCAAGTTATTCTCGCAAAGAAAAGTGCATTTGGTTTCTCCTTATTATTACCTTTAATTTTGTTATCCAAAAACTCTTCAAATTTTTCAATGATTTTTAATTCTTCTTCCGAAGGCATTCCATTTTCAATAGTTTTATCAAAATCAATTAATATTGAGCAATTCCAAGAAAATACTTTTTTCAAATTTTTGCTTTTCAAGTTATCATTTACAATGGCAATTCCAGGAAGTTGTTCCTGTTTAAATTCCAAAACTTTATAAATTTCCTCGGGAATAAAAACTTCAATATCATCTGATTTTTTCATTTGTAGCAGTTTTATTTGGTAACATTACAGCTAACATTATTTTTCTCACGAAGTTAAACATAGTCAAGTTTCGTAAAAAAACATTATATCAGCTTTTCTTTAATTTCCTGCTAATATAAACATTCACAATAATAGTTAAAGTGTTACTTAGTTTTTTCTATTATTCTCTAAAAAGATTTGATTACAAACAGGTTTGTTTTACCTTTCTCGAGTCCTCAGTTTATTATAAACAGATATGTTTTACCTTTCCTGAGTCCTCGGTTGATTACAAACAAGTGTGTTTTACCTTACCCGAGTCCTCGGTTAATTATAAACAGGTGTGTTTTACCTTACCTGAGTCCTCGGTTAATTACAAAGAAATTTATTTTTTAACTATTTCTAGTGAGTTTTAGACGAATTAAAACGTTTAATTTTGGCTAATATTAATTGAGACTTTCTATAGAAATGAAAAAACTATTTTTATTGACAACATTATTTATGATGTCAGCACTTTTTGCTCAACAAGCGACTAATACATTAGAAGGCGTTTTTACAACAAAAGCAAAAGATGAATTATATAATCCATTGAAATTTGATGGAAAAGGAAGAGTAACAATCGGTGAATTTGATGAGGTTGGTTACGAATTTACTGAACGCAACGATTCGGTTATAATATTTGTCGAAAAAACGGTTTTTATCTTCAAAAAAGAGAAAAATCAATTAAAAGGAATTTCAGATTGGGTAGATAAAAAAGTATATAAATCAAATTTGAAATCTTTCGAAAATAAAGCTCAATCAAATCCAAAATTAGCGCAACGTGCAAATTGGATGGCTCAGAATTATGATATCAATTTTAAAAATAATGCTTCTTTTCTTTTTGATTTAGATGAAAATAGTTTGAATCAAAAATTAAAAGAAAATGAAACTGCAAATGCAAAACTGTGTAAAGAAGGTTTTGATGAAAGTTGTAAAGTAGTTTTTGCTTATAAATTTGCTGAACAATCTGGTGGTGTTTTCGAAACCTTGAATGCGGCAGATGATATAAAACTTAAACCAAATAAAGAGTTAGAGCAATTGGCACAACGTGTGATAGATTTAGGAAATCCAGATGGATACGGATTATTTTATACGTATTATTATTTTACTGGACAAAAAGAAAAAGCAGAGCAATTTTTACAAAAAGGTTTAGACTTAGGATCTGCATATTGCAACGAGATATCTTTAAATTCAGCTTTAAGTGAATTTGGAGAAGGTTTACAATCAGAAGTAGAAGAATTAGAAGATTAATTCGAACAAATTATCCTATAATAAAATAAAAGCTCAACTAATGTTGAGCTTTTTGTTATTTAGTCAATAAATATTTTGCAACAGCATGATAAGCAGGTAACGAATACGGATCGTTCGCACTATTCGATGCAACTGGATTCGAAGCAAAGCGCACAATAACCATTTCCGCTTTTGGATCAACATAAATCGCTTGACCATGAACGCCTCGTGCCATAAACGCTTGATGCTCATTATGCGTCACCCACCACATATCCTTATAACTCCAATTTTTTAATAGTTTATAATCTGCCTTTGCAAAAGCTTTCTGATTTCCACCTTTTTTGATTTCATCAACCAATTTTTTAGGCAAGATTTGTTTGTTATTAAAATATCCGTTGCTTCGAATCATTTCTCCAAACATTGCCAAATCTCTCAAATTAGCATTAAATCCACCACCAGCAAATGCAATTCCAGCACCATCAATTTGGTAATAACCATCAAAATTAGTTCCCAATGGTTGCCAAAATTTTTCAGATAAAATTTGAGCCAAAGGTTTGTTCATCACTTTTGTAATAATCCAGCCCATTACATCCGTATTCACTGTTTTATAACCAAAAGCTTCACCATGTTGACCATTTTTCTTGACTGTTTTTAGATAATCATAATAATTTGTAGGTCCATTATAATTTGCAGGTTTAGGAAAAGGATTTCCAGCAGCCGAAAAAGCCCAAACTTCTGCATTCGGATCGCTGTAATCTTCACTATACTGTAAAGCTGTAGTCATGTCCAAAACTTGACGAATCGTCGCATCACCAAAGGCTGAGGTTTTCAATTCAGGAATATAATCACTACATTTTTTATTCTCATCTAGAATACCTTCAGCAACTAACATTCCACCAAGAGTTCCTGTTAAGGTTTTACTCACAGACATTAAGGCATGTCTACCTTGAGGATTTAACTCCCCAAAATATTTTTCATACACAATAGTTCCTTTGTGTAAAACAATTATGCCGTCCGTATAATTCTTTTGTAAAGAAGCTTCCCAAGTCATGGTTTCCTTACTTTCTAAAGGAGTAAATGCAATTTTATCAATATTCTTATCCAATTTACTTGTCCAAGTATATCTGTTTTCCTGTGCCGAAGCGACATTTACAGTTGGGAAAAATTCGCGCATATGACAAACGCTATATCGTAAAGCCGGAAAGTTAAAAAAGCTACCATCTATAGCGGACAAAATATCTTCTTTTGCAGGTGGAAACCCTTTCATCCAACTAAAATTCTTTGGATCAGACTCCTCCGCTGTCAAAACTTTTTGTGCATAACTCATCTCTGTCATCACTAAAATTAAACAAACTAATATTTTTTTCATAGTTGTACTATTTATTTGGTTAATAAATGAAGTAGAGGAGAAGCTTGTTTCTCAAATTTACAAAAACCATTTCAAACTTTCTTAATTTTAACGTACTATATAATATACTAATAATTCCGCTTTCACGGAATTTCTCTCGATTCGTTCCTTCAAAAGTATCCATTTTGCTTTTCTTTTGTTCAAGAAAAGCAAAACGTCTAATCATTTTCTGCGGTAAAAACGGGCTTTTCTCGTCTAAAATTGTCGATCTCTTGTTTTAAATCAAAAAAAATCAAAAAAAATCAAAAAATATTTCTCATCAT
>NZ_DKSU01000013.1:0-13027 GCF_002472945.1 Empedobacter sp. UBA7248
TATGGATGAATCTGTTCGTGTTTTAACGGATGGACAATTTATTGAATTTCAACTAAATGAAAAAATCACCGAAGATTCTTTAAAAGGAATTGAAAAATGGTCTACCAACGATACGTGGATCTATCCCAAAGAACAATTAATGAAACAAAAAGATGGTTATAAACGGTTTATTTGGACTGTGGGTGAATACGATTCTGTTACGGAAATAAAAGGAAGCCAATTCGCACTTAATAGTAATATCCCCTTTGCCTTGACATTTGATAGAAAACAGTATGAACCACAATATAGATATTTTGAAATTGCAGATGTTTATTTAAATGATTACCAATCAAAAAAATCATATAAAATAATTGATAGTCTATATACCAACCCTAATTTTATTTCTGTTTCACCAAATGGAGAGTACATTGCTTATTTTAAAACAAAACATTGGAATTTGTATGATGTAAAAAAGCAAACACATAAGAAGCTAACAACAAGCCTTTCTCAATTTTTTTATGATAGAACTAAAGCAGAAACTGACAAACCGCCTTTTGATCAGCCCTATTGGTCAGAAGATGAAAAATCTATTCTACTAACGTCAACCTATGATTTGTGGCAGTTTAGTATAGATAAAAATGAAGTAAAGCAAATCACTTTTGGAGAACAAAAAGAAGAACACAATCGTTTGGCATCTATCAATTTAACGAACTCATCAAATCGTAGTATTGACATGAATAAACCACTGATTATTAAACTCCTTAAAGATGATCAGTCGCATGGAATAGCGATCTTAAAAAAGGGAAAAGTGATACATTCTTTTAGAACTGATGCCGAAGTCAATCAAATTTACAGTGATAGCAACAAAAATAAATTGTATTATAGAAAAGCAAAGTACAATGAATCACCCTCTATTCATGAACTTTCAACTAATCATACAACGCGTATTATTTACCAAAGCAACTCTAAGCTAAGTGAATACGACTTAGGTTTTTCTAAAAATATAAACTATACATCTATAAATGGAAACGTGATGAATGGCGCTCTTTTATACCCTTCTCAATACGATTCAACTAAAACATATCCTATGGTTGTGTACATTTATGAAAAGAATTCGTTTAAAGTCAATGAATTTACTTTACCATCTAAAAATTCACCTATCGGATTCAATTTCATGGACTATGTATTAGATGGCTATTTTGTTTTGTTACCCGATATAGAATATGAAATTGGTAACCCAGGCAGATCTGCTTTGGTAAGTGTAGAAAATGCCGTAAAAAAAGCTGTAGAACTATCGACAATTGATCAAAAAAGAATTGGTTTAATTGGACATTCATTTGGTGGGTATGAAACTGCCTTTATTTCTACACAATCAACATTTTTCAAAACAACAGTTGTTGGTTCAGCTATAACCGATTTGATTAGTTATTACCATGATTATAATATAGATAATCAGTCAGATCAATTATGGCGATTAGAAAATTACCAATTAAGAATGGGTGATAGTTTATATAATTTAAAAGATAAATATTACAAAAACTCGCCTCTTTATCATATAGAAGAATTACAAATACCAGTTTTAATATGGACAGGCAAAGAAGACTATAATGTAAATTGGTACCAAAGTGTGTATTTTTTTATGGGAATAAAACGATTAGGAAAAAAAGCCGAATTACTTTTATTTGATCATGAAGGACATACCTTAAAAAATAAAACCAATCAACAATTTTTATCCACTAAAATAAAAAATTGGTTTGATACGTATTTAAAATAAAAGAACGGAGCATGATGCTCCGTTCCTATTTAAATTAGACTTAAATATTTATTGACGATATAGTGGAATACTACACGAAGTTTCTGATAAATCTCTCAATTCAAAAACATCTTTTTCAATTCCATTTTCGTTCACAGTACAAGGTAATCCAATTGTTGCTGAACAATCAACTTTTACGTCATCACAATGATTTGTTGCAGAATTGTAAATATATCCTGTCATAGCTTCTTCTTCACTATTTTGAGAAGATTTACTTTCAGTGGCAAATGCAAAAGCAACAGCCATCATTCCTACCCCAATTGGTAGCGCTTTTTTTAGAAAATTTGTTTTCATCTTGTATAATTTTAATGTGGTGACTTACTCTATTGTACAGGTTTTCAGTCATCCCCTGCGTTGCGCAACGATTTATTTTCTTTTGTTATAGATATAAAGTTCATGATCTACAATCGCAAATATTTTGTTTTTGTAAATCCTAAAATTTCTGAGTTGCTTTTTGGGTGAATGGTAGAGGTAAAAGCTATGAGTATAGGTTTTGTTCACCAAATCATATTGATCTATGCTACTTGCTCCTTCTATTTTTTGTTCGAAATTGCCTAGTCGATCAGTCGATATATAGAGTTGGTTATCATAAGTAGAGGTTAGTTTGTTAACAAGTAAGGTTTGCGGACCTAGCTTATATTGTTGTGTTTTTTTATAATAGGCTACATCGATCTGAACTTTAGAAATAGTATCAATGGTATACCCTGTTTTCATTTCAGCTAACGCAGCATCAAATTCGAGGTACTGGTTTTTGTAGTAATAGACGTAAATAAACTTTTTCAATTGGGAATTCCATAGTAATGTGCCGTCCGACTCAAATGTACCATCAAGTTGTTTTTCTAGACTGCCATAGTTAAGCTGAAGTTGATGCTCTGATAACAATCCCAATACATTAGCTTTTACTTTGGTACTATAAGTTGCTATCCCAAACTTAGAAGAATCTGCGACCACAAATTGATTATAATATACATCTCCTTTAGAAATGGTTTTTGCTTTCCAATCGTCAATTTTACCTCGAAGTAAAATACCAACCGAACCGTCTCCTAAATAAAAATAAGGTGTATGTACATAAGCAATCACTCTTTTATAAGGCAGCTTATATTGATCAATTTCTAGTTTTATATCCTTTATTTGATTAGCCAGATAATCATACCTTTTTAGAAATAAAGGTGTTTCAGTATTGGCTAAATAGAGATAACAACTATCAATACCTGCTATATAATAACCAGTTGACTCTAAATTGAGAGTAGTTTGTTTTTCTGCTAAATGCGGAATGTATTTACGCGTAAACGCATTGTTATACTGAGATTTCTTTTCTGATAAACCATATAAAATGGTTACACTAGCAATTCCAATTAAAATAAGAAAGAATTGTTGAATGATATAGCGTTTCCATATTTGAGAATTGTTTACTATTCTAATGCCAATTAAAGCTAATCCTACAAAGACACCATTAAAAATCAAATGTTCCGTCCATCCCATCTTTTCTAAAACTCCACCACAAGAACAAGGTGTAAATGCCGTGAAATGTAGAATAATTACAATATAGGTGGTGAACATCACCATTAAGAAAAGTGAAATCTGTAAAGCAAATAATCGGAATAGCTCAAACATCAAAAGAACAGCTGTTGCAAGTTCTATAGCAATAATTCCATACGATATAGGAATCGCATAACTGGCTAATAAGGGTGATTGCCCTAACTGCGTTTGAAATGTTTCAAAATCCATCAGCTTGCTTACAGCAGCGTAAATAAACAACACAATAAATAGGTAGCAGATGAGTGATTGGATAAAAGGAAAATATCTTCTCATCTTGATGTGTTTTTGGGTTTAAAGTATACTACTCCCCTCCTTCTTCAGTACGTTTGATATATGGATCTTTTTCCTTTGGAGGATCAGCTTCATTTACTTGTGTTTCTGAATAAATTGATATACTATCATTTGTTGAAATCGTATCTCTTCTCTGTAAAAGCGAAGTATTTATAGATTCAATTTGTTGTTCCTCTTCTTCAATACAGTTATAGAATAAACAGCTAACAACTACTATAATTAAAAAATAGATTTTTGTTTTCATATGATAAGTTTTAATGTTTGGAGTTTTAAAATTATGTCTTGTAGAAGAGAATTAATGCAAACAAGTACTACAAATACATAAATGGAATAACGGATTTATAAATCCGTTGTTTTTGTAAAATAATTAACTGAATTACAGTATTTTGTAAAATGCATTTTTTTATTTATTTTAAAAAAATTGAATAAAAAATATACTTTTGGAAATGACGAATTTATAAATACTTCATTTTGAGCATTTGTTTTACAAAATTTCTTTGTGTAAAAAAAGCTATTTTCCGTTATACTCTATTTGTTTAATTTACTAATTTGAAGTATCTTACCAATTATTCTGCTACTGTTTTCATTAAATTTTAAGCTTATGAAAACATATCTACAACTAATAATAGGATTAATATTGTTCAGTTTAAGCATAGAAAATGTTTTCGCAACTGATATTTTGAGTGCTCAAACCAATGAATATCTTGTTCAAAAAATTGATTCCTTTCAATATGATAAAAATAATCCCCAGGTATGGAAGTATCTCAATGCGTATATCTTAAAAGCTAAAATTAGAAAGGATAACGAGACGTTATTTTATGGCTATAAAGAAGGTATTTTTTATTCAAATGATTATTCTAATAAGCTAAAATATGCAGATAGTACGATTGTTACTGCTCAGAAAACACAAAATAATGATTTTGTTATTCAAAGCTACCTTTCGAAGGGATTAATTCATTTTCAATTCAAAAAATTTCAACCAGCTTTAGAAAATTATTTAATTGCTGAAAGGAAATTAAATAACAAATCCTCCGAATATATCTCATATAAAGTAATTTTCAATCTTGCTTTAATAAAATTTCATTTAAAACAATTCAGTGAATCGGATGTATTGTTTCAAAAATGCACCTCCTATTTTGAGAAGAATAGTTCCGATGAAAATCATCATGCTTATTTTTTGAATTCAATTTATTACAGAACTCAAGTTCTTCAATTTCAAAAAAATTATAAATTAGCAAGTGAACTTAATCGACAAGGCTTGAGATTGAGTCAACAAAAAGAAAATACATATTTCATTCATTACTTTTGGATTTCTACAGCAATTGATTACTATTTCAATAAAAATTATGAAAAAGCAATCTACATATTAACTAAAGAAATTCATTATGTAAATAAACAAGAGGATTTTTATACATTAAGCAAAGCATATTTCTATCTTGGAAAATCATATGAGAAATTAAATCAATTTGAAAAATCCATTGAATATTTTGAAAAAATAGATCAACTTTTTAATCAATATGAATTTTTGGACAGTGAAGTTCGCCCTGCATATAAGGGTTTAATAGATAATTCTGCAAATAAAAATGATTTTCAAAATGAGCTTTATTATATCAATCAATTGCTTAAATTAGATAGTCTTACTCAACGAAATATCGTAAAAATAACTCCAATAATTCAAAAAGAATATGATGAAAAAGAATTATTGAAATTAAAGAAAAATGTAGAATACAAACTTCTTTTATATCCAGTTTTAAATGGAGTAATGATTTTAGTAAGTTCAATTATGGCTTTTTGGATTTGTAAACGCCTTATTAAGAAAACTTCTATAAAGAAAAAGATATCTGTTCCGCAACCAATAATAGATATTCCACCAGAAGTTGTAATGGATATTACAAGACAATTAGACGAATTTGAAGCCAATCAACTTTTTCTAGAACCTACTTTAACATTAGCACAATTATGCAGATCATTCAAAACTAATTCGGCTTATCTATCAAGGATTATTAATTCACAAAAAGGAACAAATTTTTCAAATTATATCAATCAACTTAAAGTGAATTATATTCTGAACCTTCTTAATAATTCAAAGAAATTTCATCAACATTCTCTTAGAGATTTGGCTGAATTAGGAGGATTTTCTTCTGCTAGGCATTTTTCTGATGCTTTTTTTCAAGTAACTTCGTTACGTCCTTATGAATACATTAAACAATTGAAAAATCAATTGAACAACAATAATTAGAATTATAGTAGGAATTAAAATAATTGTTATTTCTTCTGTTCTATTACAAAAGAACTTTCACCTTGTTTGTTGAGTTTGATTATTGCATTAAACTTTTTACCTGATTTGAGTTGAAATCCTTTTATTAAGGTTGTAGCTCCATTATTGATTAAGTTTTCGGTATCTTTTATTGAAAGTTGCACACCGCAAATATTTCTATATTGCATCCAATTACATACTGGTTCTGTACATTTAATCATATTATCATCGATTGCCAATTGAGCTTTTTTACATTTAGGACAGATCAATATTGATAATAAGTTAGATTGTTCAATTTGAATAGGTAAATTATGATGATAAACTGAACCAAATAATTTTAATCCTTTTTCTGTAGGTATTAAGAATCTATTCTCTAATCTAACATAATTATTGATCACTAATTCTTCAATAACTTTTTCGTTTTGCTCATCTTTTCCTACAGCTTTCATCTCTAATAATAAACTTATGAAATCTAATAATTTTGGAGGTTTTGTTTTCTTTTCGTTTATCGAAAACTGTTTTATTTTTAGTTCATCTCCCAATTTTAATGAGGGTAATTCTGGTAAAATAATTAAATCTCTAGAAAAGTTTCCCTGTATTGATCGCCAGCCACTACCTACAATTCTACAATATTCGGCCTTGAATTCATAGTGTAATATTTCCAAGTTAACTATTACAATTTCTTTTATAGATTCTTGAGATACTGCTTCCAAAAATCGAAATACAATCATATTATAAATGATTTTTTCTTTTACAGATAATGCAGATGGTATTTTATCTGTAATTAATATTCCATGCTGATCTTTTGCCTTTTCATCATTCACAATCCTTTTATTTAGGCTACCTTTCCTAAGTTCATTTGTAATATTTTTATAGTTTTCTCTTTCATTTAAAGCATGGATGAGTTTTGGAACAATAGTCCAAAATTGATTGTTAATAAACGCACTCTCTGTTTGAGGATTTGTAATAAATTGGTTTTCGTAAAGTTTCTCGGTAATTCTTGACGTTTCCTCAAAAGATATATTATATTTTGAATATACTTCATATTGTAAATCAATACGATTAAATAATAAAGGTGGTTCTTCTATACAATTTCCTATCTTAATATCAATCACTTCAGCTTTTCCTATTCGATGGATTGTTTTTAATACAGGTTTTATTTGCTTTTCATCTTCAAGGTTTAATTGGCTTTTAAATTCAATAAAAGATTTGGTATGCAACAACTCTAACTGATAAATCGTTTTTTCTTTCCAATTAACCTGTTCCAAGTATCGTTGACAAATAAGCGTCAAAGCTGAAATGAAAACTTCTCTCTCTACTTTAACGCTATTTTCAGAGTTAATTTCATCTTTTACAATAGTTTGATTTTTCAACTCTTTTTTCATAATAAATTTCTTTACATTACACTTTTCTACCCTTCGATTTGGCATTCTTAGGAAGGCTTTCTGTAGAATTTTTTGACTGTTTCTCTTTAAGCAATTGTTGTTTAGATTCCAAAGGTGTTTTAATTTGTTTTGTTGATTCATTCGTTTTTCCTTCAGAATTTACAGCAACTTGCGTTTTATGTTCTTCATTTGGTTGTGCAGCCTCTTTTAATTGATTTGGAAATATAAATTGAGTTTTTCCTAATTCTTTGTTGAAAGAAATATAGCCTTGATAAGTCTGTCCTTTTTTATCTATTAAACCATCTATAAAGACTGTTTTTCCATCTTTAAGTTCATTGTATTGTTGTTCTGAAAGTTCTTTATTTCTAAAAATTTTAGGCACTTCAAAATTCTTAAATTCTTCTCGATTTGATTTTATATTTTGTACCTTATTAATCTTATTATCAAATTGAAACTCTACATAGCGCTTATCTGCATTAAATTGAACATTTGCAGAAAACTCTGTTCCTTTAACGGAAGTCATACCTTCTAAATACAACGATTTCCCTTCTTTTAAGGTTTGTTTTTGTTCTTCATTTAATAGAACTCCTTTTATTTCATCTGGAATTTTAATGAATTCAGTTTTTAAGGCAATCAATTCATTTGTTAATTGATCTACACTGATAATGGAAGGTATTTTCTCTCCTGTTTTGGTGTTCGTTAAATCGACAACTCTTCCCATATTTCCAGTATTCAAAAGGTTTTTCTTATCTTCATCTGTAAATTGATGTCCAAAAAATTCATAGTTTAAATTGGGTTCTTTTCGGATACCATGTAAAGCGGGTACAACTTTATCATCTACTTGTTGTAACGACAATCTAACATCTGTTCTGAGTATTGCTGAACCAAAATTGATGCTGATTGGGATAAGCTGATTGGTTTTATATCCTTTCAATAAAGGATCTAATTGATTTAATTTTTCTAATCGTTCTTGACTTAATCCTAAATTTTTCATTGTTTCCCAATCAATTTGGACTGGATCAAAACGATAGTCTGCTTTTTCTGTTTCCATTTTATCTTCGTTTTTTGATTTTTTTTGTTGATGTGTGTCTGGGTTAATTTTATATTGTTCGAGACTTTGCTCATTTTCAGGTTGTGGAGATTTATAGTGATTTTGAATCTCTTTTGCCTTATCAACTGCTAATGAATCTGGTACTTTGAAAAAAAGGAAATTAGTTGGATCCTTTAGTTGGCTATAAAAGTTTGAAAAGAAGTTCGATAAAAAATTACCATGTTTATCAATTCTTAGAAATTGATTTTCATTCTTTTTCGTTGGATCTACAGTTTCCATTTCTCCTTTCTCATTAAGACTTTTTACTGCTTGAATTTTCATTTTATCCTTATCCAAAACCAATAGGATATCTGAGATTTGTGCTGATTGCTCTATATTTTCTGTTGAATTATCACTCATTTTATCTGATTTTTAAATTTATAATCGAAAATAAAAGATTGATAAAAACAAGTTTTAATCTGACATCTATTGGAAATGATTGTCATTCTTTGGCTTTTCTTTTTGAAGCAGAAGAATTAAAACTATTTCGAATAAATGCATGTACATCTGATAATTTATAATATAATTTTCCACTGATGGTATAATAAGGAAGCCGCCCATCTGAGCGATATCGCTGTAAGGAACGATTACTAATCTTCAACATTTGTAAAACGTCCTGATTATCCAATAATTCTTCGCCATCTACTGAAGTTTTATTTTTGTGAAAATCATTCATATTTTCTCCCAATAAATCAAGACGATTCATTAAACGTTCCATCCACGCTAAAAATTCCATTCGGTCAATATTCATATCAAAAACTTTAAGATTAATAAATTTTGATACAAAAATTCAATATAATAAAAGCTTTGAAAGCCAAGTAATGCCAATTGGCAAGAGAGTTTATTTTAGATAATAGAATAAAATATGCTGATTGATAGTAGATAATTTTATTTAAATTGAGGTGTAAATCAAATTTTAAAAGGTTTACCAATTGGCATAAATGGTAGAAGTGAAATTTACACTTCTCTATCCATATATTCCTCTAATGAGAGTTTGAGATAATCTAAGAAAATTGTGCGCGATCCGCTTCTAGATTTCATACGGTGAAAGGAATGGTGAACATCACCCATTGGAATTTTAAATAAAATTTGAAAAACTAGACTTAATTTTCTAATACCAATTTTACCATGAGAAATTGCTCCCGATGCGTAAAGTGCATAAATTAATTCGATAAGCGCATTTTTACTATCTGTCCAGATCAAATCTTTTTGAGAATTTTCAGATTTTAATACTCCATTTTCAGAATCTTCATCTAGATTGATTTTGGTTATGAGGTATGAATATAAGAGTTCGGAGGATATAATTCGCGCAATTTTATAATCGTAAAAAGTGGAAAACTCAGGATCAATTTCAAATACTATACTATTTAGTCCATCATGAAAATTAATATTTCCTCTCTTAAAATAGGTTTCATCTCGATCTTTTCTACCTAAGCGATAGTACCTATAAAAATCAGAACTACATATATGTTCCATAAATTCACGTTTGAGATTTACCAATTGCTTAGAAAAAAAATTGTAATACATTTTACCTTCTTGAAAAGGACAGTTCGTTTCAATTCGATAAATTTTATTGTAATAAATTAATTTACCCAGAATTTGAGGTTTAATTTTCTTGAAAAAGTATATTTCTTCTTCTTGATTGTTAAATCCTTTTTTTGATGAAGTACTCCTAACTTCATACAATAAATTCTGTAAAAATGTAATCATTTGATACGAAGCATCAATAACATTTCCAGTTAATAAATCTACCTTTTTTTCTTCATTTTGTATTTGATCCAATACGTTGAAGTAAAAACTTTGTTCCATAAAACAATACTTTAGTGTTAAGTTTACAATTTATATTATGTTTATCAGTAAACTATTATTGTTTTAACTAATACTTTTTACTATTTTATAGGAAATATAGATTTATATTAGAATTCAAATTTTAAGAAAATCCTTATCTTTATTTTAAAGTAGATAGTATGTGTTTTCATGTTAAAGTTACCAAGTCAAAGGAACAAATTGAGAAGAAATCAAGATTGAAGTTCAAGCCCGAAGCCTCATTTACTCCAAATCCACATTTCAAAGGTTTTGATCATCCAAAGTTACCAGTAATTACTAATAAACAAGATTACATTCATTTATTTGAATGGGGATTAATACCACATTGGGCTAGTAATGATTATAACTCAAATAATACGTTGAATGCTAGAATAGAAACACTTGAAGATAAACCATCTTTTCGAGATGCTTTCCAAAACCGTTGTGCAATTTTAGTTGATGGTTTTTATGAATGGAGACACGAAGGAAAAAACAAAATTAAATATGAAATTGGAATAAATCATAATTTGATATGTTTAGCTGGCTTATATTCAGATGACACATTTACTATCGTGACAACAGAAGCAGTGGGAATTATGGAATTTATTCATAATACAAAACATAGAATGCCTGTTGTGTTAAATGATGATGAAAATCTTATGAATTGGCTTTATTGTAAACCTATTATCCCTTTCACTGACTTTACTTATCAACGAGAAGATGGACAGGTTTCTTTATTTTGATAAAATTTAACACATTTCCGCGACACCTTGTAGCGTTTAATTTGCTCAACTTTGTAAAATGATGTATGCTTTAGTTGATTGCAATAATTTTTATGCTTCTTGTGAGCGTGTTTTTAAGCCAACATTAAATGGTAAGCCAATTGTAGTGCTTTCAAATAATGATGGTTGTGTAATTTCGAGATCTAACGAAGCAAAAGATTTAGGTATTCCAATGGGTGCTCCTGCATTTGAATATGAAAATAATTTTAGATTAAATAAAATTAATGTTTTTTCATCAAATTATCCCTTATATGCAGATATGAGTAATCGTGTCATGACTATTCTCAAAACATATTGTCCTGATATTGAAATCTATTCGATTGATGAATCTTTTCTTCTATTCAAAGGTTTTGAAAAGTATGATTTGGTAAAATACGCACAAGAAATCAAAGAGAAAATATACAAGATTACTAAAATTCCTGTTTGTATTGGGATTGCACCATCTAAAGCTTTAGCAAAAGTAGCGAATAGAATTGCAAAAAAATTCCCGAAACATCACAACGGCGTTTATATGATTGATTCAAAAGAGAAAATAAATAAAGCTTTAAAATGGTTAAAATGCGAAGATATTTGGGGAATTGGTAGACGTTTAGCAAAGCGTTTATCTTATATAGGTTGTAAAAATGCTTATGATTTTACGTTACTTGAAGATGAATATATTAGAAGAAATTTTTCAATTGTCGAATTACGTCTGAAAAAGGAATTATTGGGTGATAGTGTTTTAAAATTGGATGAAATACAACGTAAAAAATCAATTGCTACTACCCGTAGTTTTGAGAAGACAATTAATGACTACGAAAACTTAAAAGAACGAGTTTCTACATTTGCTATTTCTTGTGCCGAAAAATTAAGAAAAGAAAAGTCGAAATGTAATATTATTTCTGTTTTTGTGATGACAAATCGTTTTGATGACAAACAGTCTTTTGTTTCAAAAACATTGAGTACAACTATTGATTTTGACTCAAACTCGAGCATTGTATTATCTAAAACAGCATTATTTTTACTCGATAAATTAGTTCCGAGTGAAGGCAAGGTTCCTGATTATAAAAAAGCAGGTGTTATCGTTTCGGCTATAACGCCAGATAATCAAACTCAGTTGAATTTATTTCATACAGAATCGCCTAAACATAAAGCTTTGATGAATGTTATTGACAATTTAAATACTACTTACGGCGATCATATGCTAAAATTAGCCTCACAAGATGTAAGAAGAAAATGGAAAATGAAGCAGGAACATTTATCGCCTTGCTATACAACACGATTTACAGATATTTTAAACGTATATTAAATGGTCCAGTTTATTAGAATACCTAAATTTTCAGAAGAATTGATTAATATTCCAATTAAAACAGATGGAGAAAAACGATTTGTTCAATTCTTTGGAGATGTTTCAGCGGGTTTTCCTTCACCTGCGGCTGATTTTATTCAAAATAATATTAGTTTGGATGAAATTCTTCTTAATCATCCAGAAGCCACTTATCTTAATCGTGTTGGTGGCGATAGTATGTATCCTGAGTATTTGAAAGGTGATTTATTGATTATTCGCTCTGATTACGAGCCTAAACATTATGATGATATTATTGTTTCTGTCAACAACTCTGAATACACTTTCAAACGATACGATGCAATTAACAAAAAACTTATTGCTCTAAATCCAAAATACAAAAACTGTATTCAATTACAAGATGAAGATGTTGTTATTGTTTTAGGTGTAGTAACTAGTTTAGTAAGGCATACAAGAAAGTAAGCTGATTGCAATAAATAGCCAGTTTTATTTGACCTTTTTGATATATTCATCTAACTAAAGTAAATAATATAAATGTTCCTTATTCTTTAGAAAGTCTAAATAATTTCCTCTATTGGATATCCTTTCTCTTTTGTTTAAAAAAAAATTTGATATTGTTATTTCAGAAATTGTTTTCAGTTGGATAAAATCCATATATAATACAGAATAATAAATATTTAGCAGTTGTTATTAGCACTAAAAAACAATAAAAATACAATATTTTGGCTTGGTTTTAGTGTGTATTTATTTAACCACACAACTAAATAATATGGATTTAAATTCTGGATTACCTTTTTGGA
>NZ_DKSU01000013.1:13331-31609 GCF_002472945.1 Empedobacter sp. UBA7248
CCAAAATATTGATGGAATTGCTGCATTGCAAAATGATACTTCTGCCCAGATGGATGCTTATAAAGGCGCTATCAATTTATTAAAGTATCATCAAGAAAAACATCAATTACAGATTTTTACCCATACAAAAGTGGAAAAAATAGACGAAAATAAGAACAATTGCGAACTATTGACCGAGCATGGACATACTATTTCGTGCAAATATGTAATTGTTGCTACTGGCTTTGAAGCAGGTCAATTTCTACCTAAAAAAGTAATGAATTTATTATCTACTTACGCAATTTGTTCGGCTCCCATTGATAAAAAAATGGTTTGGCCAAATCGTAGCTTAATATGGGAGACAGCAGAACCTTATCTTTATATGCGAACAACAAAAGATAATCGATTGATAGTTGGTGGTGAAGATGAAGATTTTCAAAATCCTGATAAAAGAGATGATTTACTTCGAACAAAAATCAAAACTCTTGAACGTAAGTTTAGTCGATTATATCCAGAAATTGAATTCAATACCGAAATGGCTTGGTGCGGAACTTTTAGCTCCACAAATGATGGTTTACCTTATATGGGACCATGGAAAAAAGGTGACCGAACGTTATTTGCATTAGGTTATGGAGGAAATGGAATTACATTTTCGATGGTTGCAGCTCAAGTTTTAAAAAATATCATTCTTAACCAAAAAGATAGTCGCTTAGAAACCTTTGGTTTTGATCGACCAACTAAATAATCAAAAAGTAAATTTCTATTCATATTTTATAACTACAATCATTAAATCAGAAAGAATATTTGATTTAATTGGATGGCAAATATTAAATAAATATAATTATGAAAAAGAAAACGAAACAAAATATAGCTCGTTATAGCCTAGGTGCTTTTTTAGTGGTAGCTGGTATTACCCATTTAACAATTGCGAGAAAAGAGTTCAAAGCTCAAGTTCCTGACTGGGTACCCTTAGATAAAGATGATACTGTTGTATATTCGGGAGTTGTAGAAATAGCACTTGGTAGTTCAATTATATTAGTATCGGAAAAAAAGAAAGAACTTGTAGGTAAAGTTACTGCTGGATTTTTTGCTGCTGTATTCCCCGGAAATTGGGCACAATATAAAAATCATAGAAATGGATTTGGTCTAAATACGGATCAAAAGCGTTTAGCAAGATTATTCTTACAACCATTACTTATGCTTTGGGCATTAAAATCAACATAAATAAAAGTATACTTTCTAAAAAAATAAACCCTTCTAATTCTATAGAAAGGTTTATTTTATGTAATTATTCAAGAAGATTTCAACGACTTCGTCTCTTGATCCAGATGAAATTGAACAACTTCTATTGCATTTGATACAACATCACTTAGCGCAACTACAAAATCACCTTTTTTAGCAATAGCTATAGTATGTGCTATTGCTTCGGTTTCTTTTGAAATAATTTCATAAGGAAAACTTGAATTAACCTCATGAATTCCTTTTACAAGTAAATCTATAATTTCTTCTTCTGTTCTACCCCTCAAATGTTTCTCTTGTCGAATTACAATAAAATCAAACATTTCGGCTGCAATTCTTCCACATGCTTGGATATCTTCATCTCTTCTATCCCCTACGCCAGATATAATTCCTATTTTTCTAGTTGCTTTTACAGTAGTTAAATAATCTTTGATAGCTATGTAACCCGCAGGATTATGAGCAAAATCAATCATAATATTAAAATCATGAAACTTAAAAATATTCATTCGTCCAGGTGTTAACTCAGGACTAGGAATAAATGTTTTTAGTGAAGCCTTTATTTTTTCTGGAAGTATCCCCGATAAATAAGTGCCTAATACTGCTGCTAATACATTCTGAATCATAAAAGATGCTCCTCCATCCATAGTTAATGGAATATTTGAAACATGTGCTAAAGAAATGGTTTGAGATTGATGATAAATTACAATGGATTCATTTTCGTAAACACCTACAGTGTGTCCATCTGCAATTAAATCTTTTACAGCATCAAAATTCAATGCGAAATAAGCCACTTGACAATCCAAATTATTTGCTATTAACATACAATAATAATCTTCGGCGTTTAAAATAGCCCAACCATCTATTTTCACACTCTCAACAACAGTAGATTTTACTTGTGCTAATTGTTCTAAAGTATGAATATCTTTTAATCCTAAATGATCTTCAGTAATATTTGTAATAATTCCTATATCACAAGTACTAAACGCAAGGCCTTCACGAAGAATTCCACCTCTAGCTATTTCCAGAACCGCAACCTCAACCGTTGGATCATTCAATACTTTTCTCGCACTAATAGGTCCTGTTGTATCGCCATTTTCTATCAGTTGATTTTGAATATAAATACCATCGGATGTCGTATAGCCTACATTTTTTCGAGAATTTTTAAATATATGCGCAATCAAACGAGTTGTCGTTGTTTTACCGTTTGTTCCAGTTACAGCGACAATAGGTATAACTGCAGATTTTTGATTAGGAAAAAGCATATCGATAACAGGAGCCGCAACATTGCGTGGTAGACCTTTTGTTGGTGAAAGATGCATTCTAAAACCTGGAGCAGCATTAATCTCTATTACAGCTCCTCCACTATCATAAAGAGAGGATGATAAATTAGGTGCTACAATGTCAATACCGCAGATATCCAAATTAATTAATTGGGCAATACGTTCGGCCAAAACAACATTATCATGATGAAGATTGTCTGTCACATCAATAGCCGTTCCTCCTGTACTAAGATTTGCTGTAGATTTCAGATAAATTATTTCACCTATAGCTGGTACCATTTGTAAATTATAGTTGTTTTTCTTAAGTAAATCAAGCGTATGGGCATCAACAACTATTTCTGTTAATACCTTTTCATGCCCTTCTCCTCTTAGCGGATTATTATTTTCAAAATCAATTAATTCTTGAATTGTTTTTCTACCATCTCCAACAATATGAGCAGGAATTCTTTTTGCAACAGCAACCAATTTATTATTAACCACTAATAACCTAAAATCATAGCCTTTTATATACTTTTCTACAATTACTTTATTACTATATTGCTGAGCAAAACTCAAAGCTTTTTTGGCTTTTTCAATAGTTTCTATCTCTGTGGTCACTCCTCTCCCATGATTACAATCATAAGGTTTGATTACTAATGGATAACCTATTTGATCGATTAAATCATTTAATTCTTCTATATTGTTACAGATCCCTCCGCTTGCCGTCGGGATAGAACCTTTCTCAAGTATCTGTTTAGTTCTATATTTATTACACGCAATTTCTACCGCTAAATGACTTGTTCGTCCGGTAATAGTAGCTTCAATTCGAGCTTGATTCTTTCCATAACCAAATTGAATATACGAGTCATTATTCAATCTAGTCCAAGGAATCCCTCTTTTTTCTGCCTCTTCTACAATACTTAAGGTAGAAGGACCAAGACTATTCTCTTTCCAAATTCTTTTCATTTCCTCAATATCTCGCTCAATAGAGTATTCTGTTCCAGAAATTAGAGCTTCTGAAATTCTAACAGCCGCTTTCGCGGCGTAAATCCCAACCTCTTCATCAAGGTAAGAAAAAACAACATTATAAATTCCAGAAGTAGCTGTCTCTCTTGTTCGGCCAAATCCTGTTTCCATTCCACTCAAACATTGTATCTCTAATGCAATATGCTCTATTACATGTCCCATCCAAGTTCCATCTTTAACTCGACTAAAAAAACCTCCAGCGACTCCTTCCGAACATCTATGAGAATACATAGATGGTAAACATTTTTCTATTCGTTCAGCAAATCCTTCAATCTTATTCGTGGGATAAAACTCTAGTTCCTCCAAATTCAATTTCATTTGGATTAACTTTTCTCGACAAATACTCCAATAATTTGGTCCTCTAAGAATTGATAAGTCTTCTATTTTCATATTTAATGGTGTTAAATTATTCAATAAATCTTTACAAGAACTAGACCTATTTGTACTATTAACACTACTTTATCATTTTTTTAAGAAGTATATTAATAAGCTTAAATTTTATATTGATTAAATTGAATTTTAATATTTTAATACAAATGAGTATAAAAGGAAAATTAATCATAGTTGGAGGAGGAATAAATACTGCTGAGAACATTCCTTCTCATTTATCAAAAGAAGAAATACTAAATGATTTTTTTTATCAAAATGGTATTTTAAAAAAAATAATTGAAGAGTCTAAACTAAAAGAAAATTCAAGAATAGAAATTATTACTACTGCATCTCAGTCTCCTAAAACAGCTGCGGAAGCCTATATTAGAGCTTTTAAACTTTTGGGTGCCAACAATGTAGAGCATTTGGATATTAATACACGTGCAGATGCATTGAATGCAGATTCTCTTAAACGTTTGGATGAAGCCAATGTGGTGCTTTTTAGCGGTGGTGATCAATTACGTTTAACTTCAACTATAGGAGGTACTCCATTTCAACAAAATTTACTTCAAAAATATTATCACGAAGAATTTATATATGCTGGAACTTCTGCAGGAGCTGCTGCAGCTTCATCTAGCATGATTTATCAAGGGGATAGTGTGGATGCATTATTGAAAGGTGCTGTAGAAATGAATAGTGGTTTAGGTCTAATTGATTCAATTATAGTGGATACTCATTTTATTCAACGTGGAAGAATTGGACGATTATTCCAAGCTGTCACAGGTAATCCTATGAAAATAGGTATCGGATTGAGTGAAGACACTGGATTAATTATCAGCGATAACAATAACAAAATGACAGCAATTGGTTCTGGTTCTGTTATTTTGGTTGATGGAAGAGAAATTTTGGATACAAGTTTATCAAAGGTAGAGATTGGATATCCTATATCTATTAGTCACATTATTTCTCATGTGATGACTCGAAATGATATTTTTCATTTTGATGAAAATAAAATTATAATCAAAGATTCACAATATAATAATCAATAAGATGAAAATAATAATTCATGGTGGCTTTTTTTCTGAATCAACACGAGATCCCGAAACAAAGTTTCAAAAGCAAAATGCTTTAATTAAAATTGTACAAAAAGGGTATGATTATTTATCAACGCATACGGCAGCTCAAACAGCCGTGTATACCGTTAGTTTATTAGAAGACAACCCTTTATTTAATGCTGGATTAGGCTCTCAAATTCAGTCCGATGGAATTATCCGTATGAGTGCAGCACTAATGGATGGTAAAACACTCCGAATGTCAGGTGTCATTAATATCGAAAATATTCAGCATCCTATTCAAGTTGCTGAAAAGCTAATGTCGTATGACGATCGAATTCTTGGGGATAAAGGCGCAATAACATTTGCTCATAAAAATGATTTCGCTAATTTTAATCCTGAAATAGAACAAAGAAGAAAAGAATTTATAGAAAAGCTTTATTCAACACCTACAAGTACAGTTGGTTGTGTTTGTTTAGATGTAAACAAAAATATTGCTGTAGCTACTTCTACTGGAGGAAAAGGGTTTGAAATCCCTGGTCGTATTTCAGATTCTGCTACTGTTGCTGGTAATTATGCAAATCAATATTGCGGTGTAAGTATGACAGGTATTGGAGAAGATATTGTAAGTGGAGCAATGGCTGCAAAAATTGTTACGCGTGTTACTGATGAAATGTCAATAAAAGATGCATTCCATAAAAGTTTTGAAGAGTTAAAACAGATAGATGGTTTTGCTGGTGCAATAGGTATTGATTATTTGGGAAATATATTTCATCAAGAAAGCCATCCAACTATGGTTTTTGCTTCTTTTGACGGAGTTGAATTAAAATATTTTTCATAATCTAATCTCCTCCTAAAAGATCAATCAATTTAGTGTGTATATCACTTACAAAAGCAAATTTCCCAGAAGTTGAATGATTGTCTTCACTATCCCCTCCTTCACTTATTATAACACCATGTCGTGATTCAGTTTCTACATTTTCGCTCACTGTTTCTTTACCATCATTATAACCTTTTTCATAGGCTTTATCATAAAGCTCATTCAATAGATTTTGAATAGCTTTTGTATCATAATTGTTATTATCGTTTTTCATCATAATAAATTTTAAAATATATGTACGTAATTTAGGATAATTAATATTCTGTATTTATAACTTGAGTCATGTTTATTTTAGTGAATTTAATTAAAAAAACTCTGAATATCAAATTAATGCATAAATAAAATAGCTAAAAACGCGAATTAAGCACATATTCCAAAACAAAACAAGCATAAAGAGCGTACAAATAACTTATTTAATACGAAACTTATATGCTATAAATATTTTCTTCCGTAAAAAAATAATAGCTTGAATTTTTGGGATGATTTTTTGTATCCAAACCTGTAAACGAATTAAAAGCTGGTAAAATTAGTTGGAAATTACTCACAATATAACACGGAAATTTAACAAATCTCCCAACTGGAGTTTTCATTCTAATTCCTGGATGAAGATGTCCCGAAATCACAAATTTTTCTTGTGATCCCACTTTTTCATGGGAAAAAATAAAATGCTCTTCTTCGTAAATTTCACAAACTTCTGTAACACCAATGTCAATCAGTTTTTCCTTTGCAATTCGGTCATGGTTACCTTTTATTAGGATTATTTTTAAATCAGAAAATTGAGATTTCCATTCAGCAAATAGGTTGAATTCTGAATTTTTTCCTGCATGAACAAAATCGCCTACAACAATCATTTTTTTAGGCTGGAAGTGAATGGTTAAATCAGACAAACGTTTCAAATCCTTCTCGATAATTTCGGATGGTAAAGCGATGCCGTTTTTTCTGAAATGAGCGGTTTTTCCTAGATGTAAGTCTGATAAGACCAAGGTTTCTGTCTCCTTCCAAAAAAGCGCCCGTTGATTGGTTAAAACTAAGTTTTGTTGCTTAATATTGATCGTCTTTTCTACTAAAATCATTTCCGTTTTGCTTTTTTCTTCAAATTTGCCTCTTGCATTTTTCTAATTCTCGTACTCAAATCTTCGCTGGAAAGCGATTGTCTCAAACTGTCTACTTTTATCGGAAAACTTAAAGGTGTAAATTGACCCGATTTTACATAGATGATTTTACTTTCACTAATGCGATTAAAAGCTGCGTTTAATCTTTGTTCTTCCAATTGTTGGTTAAAAACTTCCGTGTATGCCTGTCGTAACAATAAATTTTGCGGATCATAATCTTCCAAAACAGAAAATATAATTCCCGATGAAGCCTGCAAAGATTTGTTATTCACTTGTCTTCCGGGCATCGTTTGCACCACCATTCCAGAAATCACGGCAATATCTCTAAATTTTCTTCGGGCCATTTCAGTCGCATTTACACTGCTAATAACGTCTTGCATTAGATTTACTTTGGAAAGAATTTGAGTCAATTCCGTATCCTTCAATTGTATTTCTCTGTCCGAAAAAAGTTCAAAACCATAATCGTTCATCGCCATCGAGAAGCTGATAGGGTATAATTTAGAAATTCGATATGCCAATAAAGCTGCCATCACTTCATGCACCAATCTCCCTTCAAAAGGGTAAAAAAACAAATGATAACCTTCTCTCGTTTTGATGCGCTCTACTAGAAATTCATCTTCTTTCGGAATGTGCGAATTTTCATTTTGATTCACCAATAAAGGATGCAAAAATCGAAGTTCTTTCTCACGAGCGTTTGGTGAGAGCGATTCAGCTAATTTTTTACGTAAAAAATAACTTAAATTAGATGACAAAGGCAATCTACCTCCAAGCCAACTAGGAGTTATCGCTTTACCACTCGATAATTTTACAAAAACTGTCATATCTTTCAGCATAGCGAATTCTAAAACACGTCCTGCTAAAACAAATTTATCACCTTTCCTCAGTTTAGTAATAAAATATTCTTCAATCATCCCAATATAACCTCCCGACAAAAACTTCACTCGTAACATCGAATCGCTTACAATAGCTCCAATATTCATGCGGTGCAACATGCCTATTTTTCTTTTTTCAACAACTAGTTTTCCATCTTCTTGTTTCACCACTTTATGAAATTCTTCGTAATTTTCACCTGTTTTTCCGCCTTGTGTGATAAAATAAATACACCATTGCCATTCCTCTTCCGTTATTTCAGAAAAAGCATAGATATTTTTGAGTAGGGGATAAATTTCTTTGGGATAAAAACCACCACCCAAAGCCAAAGTAACGAGAAATTGCACCAAAACATCGTACGCCAAAACAAAAGGTTCCCTGCTTTCAATCACTTTATTTTTAACAGCTTCTTTTAACGCTGAAGCTTCAATCAATTCTAAGGAATGGGTGGGAACAAAGTAAATTTTTGAGGTTTCAAAAGGCGAGTGTCCACTTCGTCCTGCTCTTTGCATAAACCGAGCAACGCCTTTACTGGAACCAATTTGAATCACAGTATCTACAGGTTTAAAATCGACACCCAAATCCAAAGACGATGTAGAAACCACCGCCTTTAAAAGTCCGGAACTCAAATTTTCTTCTACCCATTGACGCAAATTAGCATCGATGGAACTATGATGCAATGCAATTTGCCCAGCAAAATCTGGATACGCTTCCAATAAAAGCTGATACCACATTTCACTCTGGCTTCGCGTATTGGTGAAAATAAGTGTCGATTTACTTTTTAAAATAATGGAAACGACTTCCTGTATTAATTTTCCACCTAAATGTCCTGCCCAAGGCAAAATTTCGACTTCAGGAGGATAAACGGAGAGAATTTCGATTTTCTTATGCTCTTTAGCGACAATTTTGGTTCTCTTTTTAGCATTTGGAATCAAAACATCCAATGCCTGATCCAAATTACCAATGGTTGCCGTAATTCCCCAGATCTTGATGTTTGCTTCCCGAAGTTTTAAAACAGCCAAAGCCAATTCTACCATCACACCACGTTTTGTACTTAACAATTCGTGCCACTCGTCTACCACAACTGCTTTGAGATGAGTAAAAAATCGTTCGTTATTTTTTTGAGCCAAAAGAAGATGCAAACTTTCGGGCGTTACCAAAAGAATATCAGGCATTTTCTTAGTCTGTCGGGCTTTCTGTTGTGCATCGGTATCACCATTTCGTACTTCCACCACCCAATCAAGTCCAATTTCGTTAATCGTTTCTTGCATGGCTCTTGCCAAATCTTTAGCTAAAGAACGGAGTGGCGTTACCCAAAGAAGTTTCAATCCATTTCCGTATTTTTCGGGATGATTAAAAAAATCAATAACAACCGCTAAAAAAAGAGAATAAGTTTTCCCAAAGCCTGTGGGAGCAACAACCATCCCAGAATAACCATTAGCAAAACGTTGCCAAGTATCCTTCTGAAAACTAAAAGCCTCCATATCTTTGGCTTGCATCCAGTTTTTGATGAGTTGATAGCCATAGGATTGTTCGAATTTCTCGGTCACGTGATTAATTTTTTAATATCTTCAATATCGTCTATTTCATCCATTTTTTTATCGCGTCGCCAACGTAAAATTCTTGGAAAACGCAATGCTACACCCGATTTATGTCGACTACTAAATCCAATTCCTTCAAAAGCCAACTCAAAAACTAATTCTGGTTTTACAGTTCGGACAGGTCCAAATTTTTCCAACACATTTTTAGAAATAAATTTGCTAACTTCTTGTATTTCTTTATCTGTTAAACCTGAATAAGCTTTCGCAATCGTAACTAATTTTCCTTCTTTTTTGACTGCAAAAGTATAATCAGTATAATACCCGCTTCGTCTTCCACTTCCTTTTTGGGCGTAAATTAAAACTGCATCAATCGTCAGTGGATCCAGTTTCCATTTCCACCAATCGCCTTTTTTACGACCGGTATGATAAGGAGAATGTGCATTTTTCAGCATCAAACCTTCACTATTAATTTCTCGAGCATTTTCTCGAATTGCGGGAAGTTGATTCCAATTTTCAAAAATAATTTTTTCTGAAAGTTGTACTTTATCCGAAGGATTGTCTTCTAAAATTTGCTCTAATTTTAATCTTCTTTGCATCATCGATTTTTCGCGATAATCATCTTTTTCCCACTCTAAAACGTCGTACGCATAAACAACAATGGGAATTTCGTTCAAAATTTTCTTCGTTAAATTTTTTCGATTCAAGCGTTTTTGAAGCGCAGTAAAATTTAAAACTTGATCGTTTTTAAATGCTAGAATCTCACCATCCAAAACAAAATTACCTTTCCATTGCAGTAATTCATCACGAATTTCAGGAAATTGATCCGTCACCAATTCTTCACCTCTCGACCAAATAAAAACTTCGCCATCTCGCTTAATAAATTGCCCTCGAATACCATCCCATTTATATTCTACCAACCACTCTTGCGTTTCGCCCAAATCTTCAATTTCTTTTTCTAACGCATAAGCCAAACAAAACGGATAAGGTTTGGATAAATGAGTTGCAGTATAATCGCCTTTAATCAACTTTTCGAAATCGACTTCCTCTGTCGTCCAAGTACCCATAATACTGTGTGTAATTGCATTAGCGTCTAAATTATAATATTTTGAAAGCGTATTGATTAAGGTTTTACTGGAAACGCCTATTCTGAAACTGCCGCCCAAAAGTTTATTGAAAATAAACCGCTCTACATAACCTAAACCGCTCCACGCATCAAGAACGAATTCTTTTTTCTGGTCATCCGTTTTGTCTTTTAAATCAATGATTTTTTGCATCCATTCTGACAAAGAATAGTCGATGGTTTTGGTTGATGGTGGTAAAATTAGCGAAATAGTTTCCCCTAAATCACCAACGTTGGAATAACTCTCCACAAAAAGCCATTCAGAAATTTCGGCAACTTCCATCGCCCACGTTTTCATTAATGTAGAATTGACATTTCGTTTCGGTTTACGCCCTGTAAACAAAGCTAGAAACCATAATTTATCTTGTGAAGACGCCACTTGTAGAAACTCGATAATCGCCTCTTGTTTTAAAGAAGTTTTGTTGGTGCTCTCAAGCGCATTGATCAAAGTAGCAAAATCGTTCATTGATGATTTAAAATTTTAAAGCAATTTTAATATTTATTTCTGTTTTGTATATATTTCTCATTCCGCTTTTCTTTTTTCAAAATGACAATGCTGTATAGTCATTTCGACGATAAAAGAAATCTCAAAAAAATCTTTATGAAAATCTATTTCTCTTCCTCCATTTCCGTTTTTTCTTCGTCGTCGCCATATTCAGTTTTTACTTCTTCGGAATAAATACCTATTTCGTTTAAATATTTAGAAAAAATCGCCGTTTTACCATGTGTTACATAAACTTTTTCGGCTTCCGTAGCTTTAATCGCACTTAATAATCCTTGCCAATCTGCGTGATCACTAATTGCAAAACCTGCATCTGCACTTCGCCATCTTCTAGCACCACGAATTTGCATCCATCCCGAACAAATGGCATACGCCATATTCGGTATTTTCTTCATCGCTGGATTGTCCACCAAAGCGGGTGGCAACAAAATTATTTTCCCATCCAAATGCTTTTTATCATCACGTAAATCTATGGTTTTGTACTCAGGTAATTTAACACCAACACTTTCGTACGCCTCATTCAATTTTGCAATGGAATAATGGACATTTAACTCTCCAATACCCTCCAATGCTTTCATAATACGCTGCGATTTCCCTAAAGAATAACCTATAAAAACCGAAGTTTTTCCTTTCGTTTTATTATGATCTACCCAATCACGCATGTTTTTTTCTTGTTCTGCTACAGATAGCCAATTGTAAACAGGAAGTCCAAAAGTACTTTCGGTAACGAATTCGTGGCATTTTACAGCTTCAAAAGCCGTAGAAAGCCCATCATCTTGAAGTTTATAATCTCCAGAAATTACGCTTACATAACCTTTATACTCCATCCTAATTTGTGCAGAGCCGATAATGTGACCGGCAGGATGCAAAGAGACTTTAACTCCATTTATAGTTATTTGTTCGTCATAACCGATACTTTCGCATTCGATATTTCTACCAATTCTTGAAAATAAAATAGGTTTAGTGAAATGATGACACAAATATTTTTTCATTCCACTTCGAGCGTGATCGGCATGACCGTGCGTGATAACTGCTAAATCTACAGGTCGCCATGGATCAATATAAAACTTACCTGGAATACAATAAATGCCTTTAGATGTGAATTTGAGCAATTTCAACTTAATTCAGTTTTTTTGATTTATTTTTTAAATATTTTACTACAAAAAATCCTACTGCGAGTACTAACGATGTTCCGATGATTTTTTGATTAGTTTTTGATGGTACTGGAATAGCCATCTTTCCATAAACAGCATGTGGATCCGTAGAAGGTTCTAAAACATTACCTTCATCCGCCTTTCCTTTTTTCACCTTCATCATCAGCCTTAAAACACCTGTTGCCAAATTGGTAAAGGTTTCTGGAAAAGCACCATGTGCAAACTTCAACATAAATGATGTAGCATCTGGAAAGGTATCATTTTTAGGTTTGTCTACTAAATTATAGATCACCTTTGCGGTATCTTTAGGATCTGATGCAAACGGAGGTATTTTAAAATCTAAACCCGAGAATTTAGCGGAATGCATATTTCCTGTAGATTGTTGAACTTGTGGATAAACGTTGCAAATATGTATTTCGGGATTCACACTATACTCACTTTGTAAGCCAGTCATCATGCCTTTTATTCCTGTTTTAGTTGCCGAATATACCGAACTAAATGGAGCAGGCACATATCCTCCAATGGAAACATTGTTAATTAAAACGCCTTGATTTTGTTCTTTAAAAACGGGTAAAACGTAGTACGCTCCGTGCATATAACCCATTAAATTGGTTTTGATTACTTGTTCGTTTATGTCCATAGGAATTTCCTCAAATTTTCCGCTTGCCATAACACCTGCATTATTCACCCACACATCTATGCGTCCAAATTCTTTCAGAGCAAATTCAACTAAATCTTTTACTTCATTTGCATTAGAAACATCAGTTGATTTATAAACCGCTTTTCCACCGAAAGCATTGCATTCTGAAACCGCCTTTTCTAAACCTTCTACACCTCGTGCTGCCAAAACCAATTGATATCCATTTTGAGCAAATAAGTGTGCTGTAGCTAAGCCAACACCACTAGAAGCGCCAGTAATTACCGCTGTTTTAGTAATTAAATCAATGACTGTATTTTTCATAATTATAAATAGTAATATTAAACAAAAAGTCTCAGAGCTCTGAGACTTTACAGTATTTTAATCGTTAATTAGACAGTCTATTTTTTCGAAATCATTCTATACACTGCTAGACATAAAACTGCTCCAGCAATTGCAACTAAAAAACTAGAAAAATTAAATCCGCTTACATCGACACCAAAAAGCATCGATCCTAGCCACCCACCGACAACAGCACCTATAATCCCAATAATTATTGTTACTATCCAACCCCCTGGATCGTTACCAGGGTGTATTGCTTTTGCTATTGCTCCAGCTATAAGGCCGAAAATAATCCATGTTAGAATTCCCATAATGTGTGATTTTAAATATTAATAAATACGTTAATAAAAAAAATGTTTCAAATGCAATGCCATAAGTAGTTTGTTTCTGCATTTTTATTTAATTAATTAACATTGTAGAAAACAATGTTTTATTTTTTATAGTTTCAGTTCACCTTCAATTCCTCCGTCTTCAATTGTACTTCCTGTAACCACTGCGAAAAGCATTTTCGACATGGCAATAAACTTATTGTCTTTGGTTTCGTAATAATAACCATCGTTTGGCGAAACTTTTATTACACTGATATTAGGATCGTCTTTTCCATCAAACCAAGCATTTGCAAAATTGGTCCAGTATTTATTAATTAAAGTTTTATCTTTTGAAACACTGGCTTTTCCTTTAATAAAGATGTATTCGTATTTAGAATTATTCATAAAATACAGTTCTACATTAGGATTGGCTTCAATTTCATCATTTTTCAATGAACGAACATCACTCAAAAACCAGAGGTTACCAACCTCATCTACTTTTTGAAGAGCCATTGGTCTACTTGTAGTATTACCGCCAATATTAGTGGTAAAAAAGCAAGTTTGGGCAGTTTCAGCAATAGATTTTATCTTTTCAATGGCTTTATTTCCGCTCAAATTTTCTGTCGGTGACTGTGCATTTCCCATAATTTTATTTTTTTATTTCTGAATTGTGATTAAAACAATTATTCTCCTCATTGATATGAAAAGTAAAATTTGTACAAACTATAATGTCATTGCTATCAAAATGTTTTACAATACCATTTTTTTCCATCGTTACAACCCAACATGAATTTTGATGCATACCATAATCAATTATAAAAATAGTATGACCTCTACCAATAGGGGTATCAACAAGTATTGTAGGACTAAGTTGTAATATCATTCGTATAAATTTTATAATTATATCACGTTAAACATTTTATTATGATGGAACCTTCCTTTCTTCTTCAAGGTCCCAAATACGATGTAATTTCATTACTTGAATAAAATCCACAATCCAATTCTCATTTTCATCTTCTAAAATCACTCCTCTATCAGGTTTCACAAATGAATTATCCATTAACGAACCTGCACCTTTAGCAAATGCTAATATTTTACAATGTCTGTAAGAATCATTAATAAATTCATAATAATCTGGATTAGATTTTAAAGATTCAATTGATTTACCTGATGGTGTATACACGGCATCATAACAAACTGAAGGATCTGTAAGATAGCTATGGGAAATATTTTCTTTACTTCCTTCTTCATAAGTTAGTTCACCTACTTTAGATGAAATTAATACCGCTTCAGCTCCCTCTTTTTCCAGAGCTTTTTTTAATTGATCTACACTTTTTTTAGAAACACCATTATCCACTAAAAAGGCTACTTTTCTAGTTTTAATAGTTCCTTCACCTTCTTTTACTTTCATACTCAAAGCATCAGATGAATTTATTTCTTGTTTATTAGGTTGCAGAGGATAATTGGGATGATTTTGCCTTGCAAAACTTAATGTCAGTTCATCCAACTCTTTTGGAGGTATAATTCCAAGATTATCACCTACTTTTTGCGCTAAAGTTTTATCAATTTGATAAAGTATAGCAACTTGTCTCTCTCTAATTTTTGGATCAGAAACCTTACTCAATTCAAAACTAAAAGCATCTATAATATGTTGTTTCTCTGGTTTGGATTGTGAATTAAAAAACAAGGTTGCTTGCGAGAAATGATCAGCAAACGAATCAGATCTAGTTCTTACTTTCTTCCCTTCTACTTTTTGTTCATGAGATTTAAAACCTTCTTCTCCCTTCAACATAGCATGATATGGGCAACCAGAAGCTTTGCTATTCGGAAAATAACTTACTCCTCCTTTGAGAATATCTATTCTGCCCGTTCCATCTTTTTGATTATTATGCTTTTGATTTAATGATCTATTAATAGGAATTTCATGAAAGTTTGCTCCACCTAATCTATAATTCTGTGTATCCATATAAGAAAAAACACGACCTTGCAGTAAAGGATCATCCGATAAATCAATACCTGGGATAATTCTTCCAGGGTCAAAAGCCACTTGTTCTGTTTCTGCAAAAAAATTGTCAGGATTGCGATTAAGTGTCATCGTACCAATGATTTTAACTGGAACTAATTCTTCAGGAATTATTTTTGTAACATCTAATAAATCAAAAGAATATTTTAATTCATCTTCTTCAGGAATTAGCTGAACACCCAAATCCCATTGCGGAAAATTTCCTGCATCAATAGCTTCCCATAAATCTTGACGATGAAAGTCAGAATTAAATCCTGATATTTTTTGAGCTTCATTCCATGCAACAGAATGCACTCCTAATTTAGGTTTCCAATGGAATTTAACAAAAGTTGCTTTACCTTCTTGATTAACCAACTTAAATGTATGTACTCCAAATCCCTCCATCATTCTCAGACTACGAGGAATTGCTCTATCAGACATTGCCCACATAATCATATGTGCTGATTCTGGCATCAATGAAATAAAATCCCAAAAAGTATCATGCGCAGAAGCCGCTTGAGGAATTTCTTTATCAGGCTCTGGTTTAACTGCATGTATTAAATCAGGGAAATTCATAGCATCCTGAATAAAAAATACAGGTATATTATTTCCAACTAAATCATAATTACCATCTTCTGTATAGAACTTTACAGAAAAGCCTCTAACATCTCTTGCTAAATCTGTAGATCCCTTAAATCCTGCAACAGTTGAAAAACGTATAAATAGTGGTGTTGTTTTACCTTTTTGAAGAAATTTTGCACATGTATATTCACTTATATCCTCATTAATTTCCAATATTCCATGAGCTCCACTACCTCGTGCATGTACAACACGTTCTGGTATTCTTTCTCGGTCAAAATGACCCAACTTATCAAAGTATATATGGTCTTGTTGTAAGGAAGGTCCTCTATCTCCAACTTTTAAGGTGTTATTATTATCATAGATCGAGACACCATCATTCGTTGTTAATTTTTGATTAGTGTTATCAACTGTAAACTGATTCATTTGTTCAATTTTAGAATCTGAACTTTTAGATTTTTTCATATGCAATTTGTTAATTAGTAAATGTTAATGAATAAGAATAGGCAAACAACACGATAAGGAAATACAAAAAATAAAATCGACATAAAAGTAATTACCCTATTGAGAATTATTTGCTTTAAATATAATTTCATTAAAATATCAATCAATTAAAGTGCCATATTTTTTTAAAATGATAAAAACATACAGATTAAAATAACAATAAACTATTTAATGATATAATTTATACCTATTTAAATTAGGGTATTGATTTATATTGTTTATTTTAAACACCATAGCTGGTAATTTCATAGTATATTAATTGGTTTCAATTGATCATCTAAAAATAAAAATATTTTGCTTCTGTCATTTTTCATATGATCTGTTTTAATCTGAATAAAATAAATTTTTTATGTGTCCACTTTGTTTTTCTCCTGATTTAAATAAATATTTAAGAGATAGAATAAAAGTCCATAATGTTATTAGAATAACTATTACTACAATAAACCAATCCCAATCGCTTTGAGGACCTGTTCCATATGTAAAATTCTTTGTGATTTTTGGTTGTTGCAATTGACATGCATCACATGCAAACAAAGCTGATGTAAGAAATATACTTACAAAGCTCATTTTATTTTTAGCTCTTTTATCCATATTATTTTATTTTATCCAAAATGACCTGCACTTCTTCAACTGTTATTTTTTTTGAATTATTTCCCCAACTTGAGCGTTCGTGATTTATTATAGCCGCTACATCTTCGGCTGTAAAACCTGCATTCTCTCCCAATGCGGGCATAGTTGCATATTCTGGTCGCGGATCATAAACTTTCATAATTATAGTAACATATAATTCTAAAGCCCCACCTGTAACCACTGGACTATTTTTTAAAGGAGGAAATGCTCCAGGAACTCCTTCTCCATTTGCTTGATGACATGTTGCACAATTAGTTGAACCATTTCTTCTACCTCCAAACCCTGAACGACTCGAATTAGAAGATTGCCCGCGGCGATTTGAAGATCGACCACCTCCATGAGAAGCTTTACCTCCCATTCGTGATATACGCGTGCGTTCTGCATTGCTCATTGATGCAAAACCTCTTTGCGATGTTCCTGATCCACTTCCAGTATTTCTGCTACTTCCGCTTCTTGAAGAATTGCTTCGAGAGCTTGAGTTTGAAGTAGATCTACGATTGTTAGATTGAGATGAATTTGAACGACTTCCTCGACCAGATGAACGATTATCATCAGAAACGAATCTACACATACTATCTCGTTCGGGCATATTTCTTCTATTATTTCTTCTGTTATCTTGATAATCATCGTCATCGTCTTCATCATCATAATAATCTTCTTCATCGTCATCATAGTTATCATCTTGATAACCACTTACAAAATCATCATAGTCATCTTAATAATCAGAAAAATCATCATCATAGTCTCCATCCTCAGATGCATCGTTAAAACCATGATCATAACCCAATTGATAAATTTCTTATAAGGTTGATTTCGCATTGTTTGAATTGTTTCGCGAATTGTGGTTGTTTGAATTACTCCTTTACATATTTGTAGTTTTGTAATTAATTATATAAGTTGACTAGTATTTTTTATATAATAAATTGGATTGAACTTTAATTGAAATACTAATTAGATTTCTATTTGATGCTAAATTATTAAGGGATTCATGAGAGATTCATGAGTCAAGTCATAAGCGTATAAAAACGTTTAAATAATTGATTTTATTTTTAATAAAAAAACATCTAATAATAACCGTAAGTGTTTTCAAGAATAAAACATAAATAAATGTGAGAATGTAAAAAGTGATTACATTTTTTTATTTAATTTTCACCTTTACCCATTAAAAATCTG
>NZ_DKSU01000016.1:0-197958 GCF_002472945.1 Empedobacter sp. UBA7248
TTTTCTTGAACAAAAGAAAAGCAAAATGGATACTTTTGAAGGAACTACTCGAGAGAAATTCTACGAAGTAGAATCTATTCTATATAATAAAGACCATCCAAAAATGGATAGTCTCTATTAATATAATGTGTCATTATAATTTTTTAATCAAATCGATTGAAAATACTTTTATCTAAAATTTTACTTTAAACGAGTTCTTATCATTGGGTTTGCAATCATATTACAAGCAGCTATTTTAACTTTTAGATACTGTGCATCTCCAAACGTACATTCGCTACGTGTTGACTGAATTTTTAGATATAAAGCATCTCCATAACTAGAATAAGTTTCTGTCAAGGCATATTTAATGATTCCATTTTGATCAGAAATAATTGTTAAGGCAGATCCTGGTATATCTACATAACTATCCACTCCTGCAGTTGTCACTTTATGCGCGAATGACACAATATAACCAGTACAACTATCTAACTTTTCTATAGATAATGGTTGAGATACGCAAATTTTTGCTGCGCTACCGTCTGTATTAATGATATTGTCAAACTCTAAATTAGGTACTACAGCCACGTCATAGATATAAGTATACTCTCCAAGCAATTCTACAGCTGCCAGTTTGGTATGGCTAATTTCCACACGGTCAAAAGGAACATCTATTGCAGATATAATAATTGCTTTTCTAGAAGGATTACTTCCCAAAAGACCTAATACATTTAAGTCAACAAGGCTAAAATTCTGATTCGTTAACAAATCTCCTACAGGAGCATTTCCCATATAGCGCTGAATTTTAAAATCAGCAAGCAAGTTCAGATTCAATACTCCGATATTCTGACTACCTATAATGATACGAACCTCATCTCCTGGTCGAGCTACTTGTTTGAATTTTGCTGTAAGTGTTTGTTTATTTAATACGGAAACAGCTGTATTGAATACCGCATATGTATCAAGATTATTATCTACTGCCTGATATGGATATAAGACAGAAGACAAAGAAGTTGCCACCCCTAATCCAGGATCTTCAACACCCCATAATACATCCTGAGCCGTATTGTTTAAAGTTAAGGTAGCCTCAGTATTTCCAGGAATAACAGCTCCTTTTACTACTACATTCGGATCAATTGTACAGCTTCCATTATCCTGTACAGGAACATTTCTGTTGATATATGCTCCGTAAACATTCATATTATTAGCAACACCTAAAACACTTCCTAATAATACTCTTACCCCTTGATAAGCTGGTTGCGAACCATTTGTAGCAGTAGGCGTGAAAGTATACTCAAAAACATTATCACCTACTAATAAATCTAGTAAAGCAGCATCGCCTACTGATTGTAAATTACCTATCGGATTTCCACTGGCATCTAAACCAATCACTGTAATACCTCCTATTACTTGAGTAAGGCTAAAGTTTTGTCCTATTTTTATCGTAACTGGTGTTCCTCCTGTTACAGGTGCTGCAAATTTCAAATCCTGATAAGTAGTACCAATTCCAACTAAAGACACTATATTAGAAATCGTAGCAAAGCTAGATAGATCACCGTCTCCTGCTTTCGATCGATCATTTATAGCCCCTAGAGGAATTCCTAATAAGGTAACAGTACCCCAATCTGTTGTATTCGTTGCGTGGTATTTTTCATATCTGAAACCACAAGTTGCCTGATCGTAAACATATACCGTTAGCCTTTTTATTACTTCACAGGTTCCTGCATTATTAATTGCTTTTACTGTATAATAATAAGTTCCAAGCTGTGGAAATGAAACAGGTCCATTTACCACATTTCCATTAATATCATAAATTTTGATATTAGCAGCGCTAACATTAGGTAAGTTTGTTGTGTATTGTGTAAACGTTAAACTTGCTCCCTGAGCTACACTGTAATTAGATTTTCCTGTTACAAAGTACTGCTCTGTTTGAGTAGCAGTTATATATACATATTGATTTGCACAATATCCTGCTGCAGTAACACCCTTCACTAAGTAAGAACCTGGTTTTACTGCTGTCGGATTTGTAACTTCCACTCCTTGGTAAGTATAATACTTATAAGTATTTGAAGCTGAATAACCCGGTACAATAGTATTTAAATTAAAAGTACCATTCACTGTGCAGACTGTCTGATTTACATCTGGATGAGAATTTACAACAGCTACATCATATACATCTACTGTTTTAGCTATACCTACATTTGCTAAACCTTTAACAGTAACTTTCACTTCATCATAAGATCCGGTTGGTTTATAGCGTACGAGTATTTTCTGTCCCTGATTTACCAATCCCAACAAATCAGCTCCTAAAAAAGCACTGTTTACTTGTTGTGATGAAACCAAAACTCCATTGTTATAAGCTTCAATAAAAACACCTTCAGCAACACCAACGCTTAATAGAGCTGGGTTTGCCATATGCAGCATCACCTGAATATCTTTAGTATTATCAGTTGTTGTTGGTAAAATAAAAGATTGCGAAATACTACCTGCTACAGACAAAACTCCCATACCGATATTAGAGGCAGTTGTAGTATCATTGTCAATAGCAAACTGTGGACTTTTTACACCCGTGGCTCCTAATCCAGCTAAATCGAGAGAAAGTAAACCTGGACTAGAATCATAATAGGTCATCATTTCTGCGCAATCAGAATTTCCTGTATAGTAAAATCCTTCATAAATTCTCGTAGATTTTACAGCAGTTAATATGCCTATTAAACCGGCATTATAATCTGTCAATTTAATGGAATTAAATTGAAAATCTGGAGTAATCTTCATGTAATGCTTGCCATTTTTGTCCATTACTATTCTGGCTTTATCTAAAGTTTCATTATATTTTGTATTAGTATAAGCAGTAAAAGTATTACTACCTCCAGAAACTGTAACACTAAAGTAGTGATCGCCCAACAAAAGATTATTAAGCAAACCTGTAACCAATTGGCCTAAACCTCCTCCTACCAAACCATCTAGAGTACCTCCATCAGATTCTAATTTTAAATAATAATCTGTATTTGCAGGAATTTGAGTAGTATGATTTAAAGTTAATTCTCCACTAGCACCAAACAAACCTGCTACTAATCCAGCTTTTGATTTTACAGTTGCAAAGGTATTATTTGTATTCAAAACTTCATTTTGACCTTCTACTATATTGTAGTTAGGACTTAACACATTTGAACTTGTATTACTAGTAACAGAGTTCGCTAAATTTTTTGTCTGCGCCAACGCAGTTGTTACTATTACCATAAAAAACAGCAACAACAAACTTTTTAATATGCTTATTTTTTTTATCATTTTCTACGTTTAAAAGTTCAACAACTATTTCACTACGAAAACAATGTTCACAAAAGAATAATCTGTCCCTGTTCCAATAACATCATATGTCATAATACCATTTTCATCAATATCTATAATCTTCAAAGCAGATTCATCATAATCTGTGATATAATAATAAAGTTGATTAGCAGTAGGTATATTAGGTATTGCTACTGGAGCTCCAGTACTTTTCACAAATTTAGTACTTACAGCTGTTCCTAAAGCTCCTCCTGTTGTAGAATCAGGGACAAACTCTTTTCCTGTAAATTGTGCAACATATTCTGCGTGTAAATTACGTTTCAGACCTGTTCCGTTTTTAGAAGTGTTAATAACGATAGATGGCATATAGAAAAACTGTGAAGAAGAAGTTCCTCCTGAAGAATTAGACCATTGTAAATTACCTTTATCATCTAGTTTTAATATCTGATCTTTTGTTCCTTTTGTATTTGGAAAATAGTAACCATTCCCAGATGTATTTCCTATATAAAAATTATGAGTTGTAGGACCCATAATTACCCCTCCTAATGTAATTGGAAAATTAATTCCAAAACTCACGTCAGAATTAAGAGCCTTATTAGAAACAGAAAAAGAAGTTACACCTTGACTTACATAAGATTCAGTTGCAAATAAATCATTCGAAATAGAACTAGTTATTCCCAAAGGGCTCACTAATGTTGTTGCAAATTGAACATTCTTATCTACTGAAGTACCAGTACGTGATCCAATAAAAGTAAATTGATGATTTTGAAAAATACCAGTTCCATCAAAATCCTTTGTAAAATCATCAAACTCACCTGCATTTTTTGTCTTTGCGTTAAATATTACGTTTCCAGAACCTTTCAATGAATTTGGTAACCCATTCGTATTTGTCTCCATTCCATAGAATCTACTCACGTTTGTAATTGTATCTGTATCTGTATAAACAGCTCTTAAATCACCTCCTACTTCTAGTTGCTTTTGAGTATTTTTTGTACCAAAATCAATATCTGCACTTTTATTATACCCAATCCCTACTTTACCTTTTTGATAAATATTAACATCGACCAATTCCGTAGAATTATTGCTCTTATTAAAAGTTTGCCCATTCTTAGGTGAAGACGTTGATGCTTGAGCTTTCCAATACGTATTATCAGAAACCAAATCTTTTACTTGATCATAATCAGGTAGTTTTTTCCATTTAGAAGCAGATTTTTTATATAAATAAAACCCTACAACATCTACTTCACTTGCTACTCCTGTATCAGTACTTACATAGCCGGTTATATCATCTATATACACTAGAGTAGAGTTTTCAACAATAGTTGAATTAATATCACCTACCATATCTATTGCCTTCTTTCGTGAAATACGAGGTATAACAATACCATCAATTGATGTAGCTGTGTTTGCCCCAACTACTTCCAATGTTGCTTTGGGGTTATCCGTCCCAATACCTACCTGTGATTTTACAAATGTCGCAGTTGCCATAAGTGTAAAAACTAATAAAACTTTTTTCATATTTTTTGTGTTAACTAAACCATTTTAAATTTAGTGAAAAAATACTTTCAAAATTCTGAATTGCACACATTTAACACATGAAACAATAATTGTTATAAGTTATAAAAAATATAAACTCCGCTATTCAAGCGGAGTCTACCATGATTTATTTCATATTATTATTTTAAAATTAGATTACTTCTGCAACAATAAATGTACTACCTCCAACATAAATCATGTCATTTTCTGTTGCATTTGATTTTGCAGCAATTAATGCCTTTTCTACAGTATCAAAAAAGTGTTTATCGGTAATATCTTCTGGTATGATTTTATACAAGTCGTCAATATCATATTTTCGAGGAACATCTGGTTGACAGAAATAATAGGTTGCTTTTTTAGGAAATAAATTTAAAATAGATAAAACATCTTTATCATTCACAAATCCTAAAACTAAATGTAATTGATTGTACGCTTGTTCATTTATTTGTTTCGAAACTTCTGCTAAACCGTGCGGATTGTGCGCTGTATCAGCAACAATTAATGGATGTTGTCCTAAAATATCCCAACGTCCGCGTAAATTAGTATTCTTTACAACATTCAATAAGCCATTTGTAATATTTTCAGGAGAAATTGTCCAACCTTGTTTTTGCAATTGTTCAATAGCGGTTAAAACTGTTCGTTTATTTTTGATTTGATAAGATCCTTTCAAATCTGAAGGCAAATCTTGAAAATGTTTTTCTTCTGCAAAAATAATTTCAGCATTTCTATCTTTCGCTACTTGTTCAAAAACTGGTTTTGTTTCTGCAGTTGTTTCTCCAATTATAACCGCTGTATTTGGTTTAATAATTCCAGCTTTTTCGAATGCAATTTTATCCAACGTATCACCCAAAAATTGTGTATGATCTAAACCAATGTTCGTAATAACAGAAAGTTCTGGTAAAATAATATTCGTTGAATCTAATCGTCCGCCCAAACCAGTTTCTATAATCGCGATATCAACTTTTTGTTGTGCAAAATATTCAAAAGCCATTGCAATTGCAATTTCGAAAAAAGATGCTTTTTGATCGATGATTTTTTGCTCATGTTTATTCACAAAGTCAATCACAAATTCTTCATCAGCCATTGCTCCATTTACACGAATTCGTTCACGAAAATCTTTGAGATGTGGAGAAGTTGTTAAACCTGTTTTGTAACCTGCTTCCTGAAAAATAGAAGCCAACATATGAGACGTACTTCCTTTACCATTTGTCCCTGCAATATGAACCGTTTTAAACTTAGTTTGAGGATTTCCCAAATATTCACATAAAGCTGTAATATTTGTTAGATCTGCTTTCATTGCTGATGCTCCAACACGTTGAAACATTGGTAAATTTGTAAACAACCAATCGATTGTTTCTTGATACGTTCTCATTTATTCAAAAATTTTACACGAAGTTACGGAATCATCTTCAAAAAAAATCGAATTTCTCCGAAGAAAAATTCGATTCTATTATTTATGAATTGACTATTCTTAATCTGAATAATCTTGTTTTGTAGTTAATAATATTTTCAAAACAATAAATCCAACTATAGCAGCTGTCAACGAAGCTACTAAAATCATCAATTTCGCTTCATTTATATAGCTTGGGTCTTTGAAAGCTAACATCGAAACGAAAATGGACATTGTAAATCCAATTCCTCCTAAAATTCCGACACCAAAAACTCGTTTAAAATTTACCGCTGTAGGTAATTCACATAAACCAAGTTTTACTGCAATCCATGTAAATAATGTAATTCCTATTGGTTTTCCTATAACCAATCCTAAGAAAATTCCTGAAGCTAATGGAATACTAAAATGCGCTAATCCTCCACCATCAATCGTAATTGCTGTATTTGCTAAGGCAAACAAAGGCAAAATAATAAATGCGACTGGTAAATGTAAAGCATGTTCCATTTTAGCTGATAAAGATTTTGAATCAATTTTATCGAAAGGAATTGTAAACGCAACCAAAACTCCCGCAATTGTAGCATGAATACCCGAATGCAACATAAACCACCAAACGGCAATTCCTCCAATAATATAAGGAATCATTGATTTTACTTTCAATTTATTCAAAGCGAAAAGACCTAATAAAATGGCTATTGCAATTCCGAATTGTGTAAAATCTAAAGGTAATTCTGGATTTGGATAAAATAATGCAATAACAACAATTGCTCCTAAATCGTCAATCACAGCTAATGCCGTTAAAAAAACTTTAAGAGACAATGGAACTCTATTCCCTAACATTGTAATAATTGCTACAGCAAACGCAATATCAGTCGCCATTGGAATACCAAAGCCATGTATGGTATCTGTTCCTTTGTTTGTTAAAAAGAATATAAAAGCTGGAATTAACATTCCTCCCAAAGCTGCAAAAACAGGTAAAATTGCTTTTTTTGTATTAGACAATTCTCCTACAAAGATTTCGCGTTTCAGTTCTAAACCAATTAAGAAAAAGAAAATTGCCATCAAACCATCATTAATCCAATGTGCAAATGAATGACCAAACATATCTGTCATCCAAATAGAATCATAGGATTCTGCAATTGATGAATTGGCTAAAATCAAAGATAAAGCTGTACAAAAAATAAGGACAATACCGCCCGAAGTTTGGCTATGAAAAAATTGGTTAAAAAGTTTAGAAACAATCATTTTATTTTTTTTAGTTTGGTAAAAATAATGAACTCGTTTTTAACCGCCTAATCAAAACCAAACAATAAGACCTAAATTATCATTTATATAATCTTTAAAATACTTTTTTGATACCAATTGCTAAAATTAAACATCTTTTCAATGATAAAAACGAATATGAAAGGTAAAATCAGCAAGAAATAATTGTGAGATTGAATGATAAAAAAGCTGCAAAACACTAAAAATCTAATATGTTCTAAATAAGGTACCCATCTTTTTTGTTCTAATTGTGCACCAATATTTATTAATGTTATCAAGACAAATACAACGAAGAAACCTTTAGTTAAATTATCAAATTGATCAAAATAATATGTTAGAATACTCATCGCCACAAACGATAAAATCAATTGTAAATTGATATAACCTTTGTATTTGAAATGATAACTATTCACTTTATTTTTAGACATCCATTTCTTTTCAATAATTGGTCTTATTTCCTGATCCATCACTGCTGGACTACCAAAATATATCCTCAATTTTTCTTTAATAGAGGATTTTCTTCGAGCAGCTTCATACAACTCTAAATAATAATGAAAATGTTGCCACAAAAAACTGTAACTATTGATAGGATGAGTTAATCCATACCTTGGTTTTTCTTCTTCTTTCTGAAAAGTACCAAACAATTTGTCCCAAAAAACAAATACATCTCCATAATTTTTGTCCAAATATTTTTCGTCAGAAGCATGATGAACACCATGAAGAGAAGGTGTTATAAAAATATATTCAAGCCATTTTTGTTTCTCCAAAATCTGCGTATGCGTAAAAAAAGAATACACGCCATGAACAACTAAAATGGTCATTACTAAGTTTGGATGAAAACCAATAAAAGGCAAAATACACCAAAAAACATTGCGAACAATTGCTTGCAAAGTCGTGATACGAGCCGCAACCGTGAAATTGAATTCTTCGGATTGATGATGCACAATATGGGCTCCCCAAAAAATATTGACTTCATGTCCCAAACGATGATACCAATACCAAACAAAATCTGTCGCTAAAAGCATCACAACCCAAATCCACCAAGCATTTGAAATATTTAAAAGACGATAATTTTCGTAAATCCAAACATACAAATTGTAAAAACTTACCGTAATAAAAAGATTCAATAATCGTTCTGCAATTCCTATTGAAATATTAGAAACTGAACTTTCATATTTATAGATATTCTTTAATTTCTTCTTTTTAACAACTACATATTCAAGCCATAAAAAAAGAAAAAAAGCTGGTAAAGCAAAAGCTAAATACTCGGGATGATTCATTTTTAAGCACTTAAAAATTGATTGATATGTTGATTAAAAAGTAATGGCTGTTCCATCATCGGTACATGACCACAATGATCGATATAAGCTAATTTTGCATTAGGTAAATGTGCAAAAAACTCTTCAGCAACATCTGGTGGTGTCACAATATCTTGTTTTCCCCAAACCAATAAAACCGGCTGATCTATTTTATGTAAAAGATGTTTCAAGTTTTGTCGCTTTGCATCTCGCGCAATCGAAATTATAGACAAAGCTTTTGTAGGCGTATTAGCGGTCGAAAAAACATCATCTACCAACTCTTTTGTTACAACATTTTTTGTTTCAAAAACTTCTTCTACCTTATTTTTGATATACTCGTAATCTCGCACACGCACAAAAGAAGCCTGTAAATTACTTTCATACAAACCAGAACTTCCAGCTAAAATCAATTTATCAACCAAATTTGGATGTGCCAACGCATACAGCAATGCAACATGCCCGCCCAAAGAATTTCCTATTAATATTGGATTATCAATTTTATTAGAATGAATATAATTTTCTAGAAATTGAACTAAATTTTGAAGTGAATTTCTTTTGAAATGTGTAGAAAATAAAGGAAATGTTGGCGTATAAACATTATAATTTATTTCAAGATTCTTGATAACATTTCCCCAATTACTAAGGCTTCCAAATAAGCCATGAAGTAAAATAACATCTTTATTTTTCGAATATTTCATATCGCATTTATTCTTGGTTATCGAACAAATGTAAATAAAATATTTTTAAACTCTATTAATTATATAGATTTTATAGATTATATATAATTCCAGACGAATGGTCTTTGCTCGCTCCTGTTACAGATGCCAAACAATTTATTTCGTTATGAACACGACGATAACCAAGGAATGCAAAGATTAAAGCTTCTTTAAAATCGATTAAATTATCAGTTGGAATGATGATTTCAACAGCTGATAATTCTCGTAAACCATTGATAAAAAATGAATTTCGAACTCCTCCTCCAGTTATCAACACATTGTTGATATCATATAAAGCAAAGGTATTCTTAATTTGAATTACGAAATGCTCCACACAACTTCTCAGCTTATCTTCGATATAAATATCGTACTTATCAACAATTGTTAAAAACTCATTCGTTACCCATTCAAAACCTAATGATTTTGGGAAAGGTTGATGATAAAAATTCAAAAGGTTCAATTCTTCAACTAATGCACTATTAATATGTCCTTGTTCTGCTAATTCTCCATTTTTATCATATTCAAACCCGAGTTGTTTTGCATAATGATTCAAGACAATATTGATTGGACAGATGTCAAAAGCAATTCGTTTTCCATTTCTATTCATCGAAATGTTAGAAAAACCTCCAAGATTTAAACATGCATCGTAGTCAGAAAATAATAATTCGTCTCCAATCGGAACTAAAGGCGCTCCTTGTCCTCCTAAAATAACATCTTGTGTTCTAAAATCACACACCACTTTTTGTTGACAACGCGACGCAATTGCTGCACCGTTTCCTATTTGCAAAGTGAATGATTTTTGCGGTTGATGAAAAATAGTTTGCCCGTGAGATGCAACAAAATCTACTTTTTCAATCTTATTTTTATGAATAAATTTTTTTACTTGTTCTCCAAGAAAATAACCAAACTCTACATCCAATTGACATAAATCCATAGCCGAATATTGAAAAGCTTCTGTTAGTTTTGTTCGCCAATCGGATGAATAATCTATAGTTTCGGCATGTAAAATTTCGAAAAGTTGGTTATCATCAAATTGGACATAGCAAATATCCAAACCATCTAACGAAGTTCCAGACATCAAACCAATGCAAAAAGTAGGGTTTTTCATGCTGTAAATTTAATGAGAGAAATTGATAGTTTATTGGTTTAGAAATTAGAAATTTTAAAAAACTAAGAAACTATCTTTCATTTTTTCCTTGATTTCAAATGACAAATCTTTAGTTCTTATTTGGATGTGATGCTGAAACAAGTTCAGCAAGACAAGATGATTATGGTTAAAGAATACAGAAATTTAGAAAATTTAACCTATATCATAAACTCAAAACTCAAGACTTATTACTCACAACTCGAGATGCGTTAGGGATAGTAGTGGAAATCCTTTGTGTGAAACAAAGCGATAGCGGAGTTGCAAAGTAAAGATTGCAACGGATAGCCCGCCCGAAGGGAACGCCCAAATGATAAGAAAAATTGTTTTGATAATTCTTAGGTTATTGCGAATATATCAGTTAGAAATTCTAATGATAAAAGCTTATATTTGAAACACAATTAATACAAACAAAACATGGCACAAGATGTAATCTTCGATTTGATTGAAGAAGAAAAAGAAAGACAACTGAATGGAATTGAATTAATCGCGTCAGAAAACTTTGTTTCGGACAACGTAATGCGCGCGATGGGTTCTGTTTTGACAAATAAATATGCAGAAGGTTATCCTGGAAAGCGCTACTACGGTGGTTGCGAAGTTGTAGACGAAGTGGAAACTATTGCAATTGATCGTTTGAAAGCATTGTTTAATGCAGAGTATGCAAACGTGCAACCTCACTCAGGTTCTCAGGCAAATGCGGCTGTTTACTTAGCTTGTTTGAAACCAGGAGACAAGATCTTAGGATTCGATTTATCGCACGGAGGTCACTTAACACATGGTTCTCCTGTTAACTTTTCTGGGTTAACTTATCAAACTTCTTTTTATGGAGTGGATAAAGAGACGGGGAGAATTGACTACGAAGCTATGGCAGAAACTGCTCGTAAAGAGAAGCCTCAGATGATAATTTGTGGTGCTTCGGCTTACTCAAGAGATATAGATTATGCTAAATTTCGTGAGGTAGCTGATGAAGTTGGTGCTTTGTTATTGGCTGATATCTCGCATCCTGCTGGATTAATTGCCCGCGGAATCTTAAACGATCCTATGCCTCATTGTCATATCGTAACGACGACAACTCACAAGACTTTACGTGGTCCTCGTGGTGGAGTTATTATGATGGGGAAAGATTTTGAGAACCCTTGGGGAGCGAAAACTCCTAAAGGTGAAGTGAAAATGATGTCTCAAATCTTGAACGGAGCAGTATTCCCTGGTACACAAGGTGGTCCTTTAGAGCATGTAATCGCGTCTAAAGCTGTTGCTTTTGAAGAGGCATTATCTGATGGTTATATGGACTATATTGTACAAGTTGTGAAGAATGCGAAGGCTTTGGCTGCGGCATTGGTTGCAAAAGGTTATGACATTGTTTCTGGAGGTACAGATAATCACTGTATGTTGATCGACTTACGTAACAAAGGTATTTCTGGGAAACAAGCCGAAAACGCTTTAGTTTTGGCAGAAATCACTTGTAATAAAAACATGGTTCCTTTCGATGATAAATCTCCTTTCGTTACATCGGGGATTCGTTTGGGGACGGCTGCTGTAACAACTCGTGGGTTGGTTGAGGCAGATATGCAAACTGTTGCTGACTTGATTGACGAAGTATTAATGAACATTGATAACGAAGAAATCATTGATGGAGTTGCAGATCGTGTAAATGAGTTTATGTCTTCTCGTCCATTATTTCAAATGAAATAAGTAGAAACTTAGTTTCAATTATAATAATAAAAAAGTCCTGAGCATTGCTTAGGACTTTTTGTTTGATATAAAACGTCGAGATGTTTTGATTAAAACCTCCTTAGGTTTTATATAAAATCACTTGACGTTTATATTGAAATGTCTTGAGGAAATGATTTATTCCATTCTAACTTATAATAAGATTAAACTAATAGGAATTCTAATTAGATAAGTAATTATCTAAATTGTTATACTGAGGGAAGCGATAGCGAAGCCGAAATATCTGTAATCAATATTTATTGAATGACTATTAAACAATAATACTTTTAATTATTTTATTCTGAATGATAAATATAATTGTTAGAATCTATTAAAAGTTTTATGACTTGTTTATAATCTAAAATAAACATCATAAAAAAAGCAACTTCGAGATGAAGTTGCTTTTCTATTTAAAATAAGATAAGTCTTTGTTTTTACGCATTCAATGCTTCTGCACCACCAACGATCTCTAAGATCTCGTTTGTAATAGCAGCTTGACGAGCTTTGTTGTATTGAATTTTCAATCCTTTTTGTAGTTCGCTTGCGTTGTCTGTTGCTTTATGCATTGCAGTCATACGTGCTCCGTGCTCAGAAGCGTTAGCATCTAATACGGCTTTGAATAATTGCGTTTTCAACGTTTGAGGGATTAAGTCTTTTAAAATCTCTTCTTTTGAAGGGTTGAAGATATAATCTAACTCTGCTGAATTGTTTGCTTCTTCTTCAGTTTTCTCTAAAACGACTGGTAAAAATTGTTCGTCTTGTACAATTTGAACGGCTGCATTTTGAAATTGATTGTAGATAATTCTGATTTGATCAAAGTCACCTGCAGTAAATTTCTCTACTAAATCGTCTGCAATTTCAGCCACATCTGCAAAATTTAAATTATCCCAAATGCTTGATGCATTTTTATAGATAGTTTGTGTTTTACTAAAAGTATCATTAGCTTTTTTACCAATTGCTAAAATTTCTACGTGCTTACCAACTAATTCGTTAGCTAATAACGCATTTACTTTTTTGATGATGCTTGAGTTGTATCCTCCACATAAACCTCTATTTGAGTTAATAACGACTAAAAGTACTTTATTAACTTCGCGCTCTTCTGTTAATGCACCTCCTACTTCAGCTTCTAAAGTAGAACTTACATTTTGTAAAAGTTCACGTAATTTATCTGCATAAGGACGTAACTGTACGATAGAATCTGTAGCACGTTTTAGTTTTGCAGCAGAAACTAATTTCATAGCACTTGTAATCTGCATTGTAGAACCTACAGAAGTAATACGGTTACGTATATCTTTTAAATTTGGCATAATTCTATTTGAGATGAAGGATTAAAAGGAACTTAGAGATTCGGAAACCTCTAAGTTTCATTTATATTTTATTAGTATTTAGAAGTAGTTTCTGTGATAACTTTCTTCAATACATCCATAATTTCATCAGTCCATTTACCTAAACGGATAGATGTTAAAGTGTCTGCATATTTGTTGCGCATTAACTCAACAAAATCAGCTTGCCACTCTTTCACTTGGTTAACTGGAACATTTTTCAACATACCGTTAGTACCCGCATAAATAACTGCTACTTGTTCTTCTACTGGAATTGGAGCGTTAACACCTTGTTTTAATAACTCAACGTTACGTTCACCTTTACCAATTACGTTCATTGTAGCTGCATCTAAATCAGAACCAAATTTTGCGAAAGCTTCTAACTCACGGTATTGTGCTTGGTCTAATTTTAATGTACCAGATACTTTTTTCATTGGTTTTGTTTGTGCAGAACCACCAACACGAGATACAGAGATACCTACGTTGATCGCTGGACGAACACCTGAGTTGAATAAATCAGACTCTAAGAAGATTTGTCCATCTGTAATCGAAATTACGTTTGTTGGGATATATGCAGAAACGTCACCAGCTTGAGTTTCGATAATTGGTAAAGCAGTTAAAGAACCACCACCTTTTACGATACCTTTCATAGATTCTGGTAAATCATTCATTTGAGATGCAATTGCATCATCTTTGATTACTTTTGCAGCACGCTCTAATAAACGAGAGTGTAAGTAGAAAACGTCTCCAGGATATGCTTCACGTCCTGGTGGGCGACGTAATAATAAAGACACCTCACGGTATGCAACGGCTTGTTTAGATAAATCATCATAAACAATTAACGCTGGACGACCAGAGTCACGGAAATACTCACCGATTGCAGCACCTGCCATTGGAGCATATACTTGCATTGGAGCTGGATCAGATGCATTAGCAGCAACTACTACTGTATATTTATCTGCACCGTGGTCTTGTAATGTTTTCATGATTCCTGCAACTGTAGAACCTTTTTGTCCTACTGCAACATAGATACAGAAAACTGTTTCACCTCTATCGTAAAACTCTTTTTGATTTAAGATTGCATCTAAAGCAACAGAAGTTTTACCTGTTTGACGGTCACCAATGATTAACTCACGTTGTCCACGTCCAATTGGAATCATCGAGTCAATAGAAACGATACCTGTTTGTAATGGTTCGTTTACTGGTTGACGATAGATAACCCCAGGAGCTTTACGCTCGATAGGCATTTCATATAATTGTCCTTCGATTGGTCCTTTACCATCGATAGGATTTCCTAACATATCTACAACACGTCCTAACATTCCTTCACCTACGTTAATAGATGCAATTTTGTTTGTACGTTTTACAGTGTCACCTTCTTTAATACCTTTTGAAGGTCCGAAAAGTACAATACCTACGTTGTCTTCTTCAAGGTTTTGTACCATTCCTTCTAACCCGTTTGAGAATTCTACTAATTCTCCGTATTGAGCATTGTCTAACCCGTAAACACGAGCAATACCATCCCCAACAGTTAGAACGGTTCCTACTTCTGCTAATTCAACTGATGAATCAAAGCTTGTAAGTTGTTGTTTTAATATAGCTGAAACTTCAGCTGGATTTATTTCTGGCATTTCTGAAATATTTAAAATTTAGGAATGTATTCGTTTTTTAAAAAATCTTTTTTTAATGTAGCTAACTTAGTTTTGATTGACGAATCAACTTGATTGTTTCCAATTTTTAAAACGAAACCTCCAATTAAAGATGCATCAATTTTGTTCTCTACTTTTACTTGACTATTTGCAGCTAAAGTTTGTTTTGCTTTTGCTACAATATTATCAATTGTATTTTGATCTAATTGCACTGCCGAAGTAATTTCTGCTGTTACAATATTATTTGCTAAATCGTATAATGATATAAACTGATCTGCAATTTTAGACAAAATATTTTCTCTACCATGTCTTACGACTAACGAAATGAATGTTTGAGAAGTTTTTGATAAAGATTTGAAAATCTCACTCAAAACAGCTTCTTTTTTCTTTGCATCAATCACTGGAGAATTTAAGAAAACTCTTAAATCATCATTCTCTTTAATGACTTTGCGAACATCATTCATTTCAGCATACACTACGTCTGTTTGGTTTGCTTCATTCGCAAACTCCATCAAACCTTTAGCATATCTATGTGCTGCTCTGAATCCTGCCATGATTAATTGAATTTAACTTGATCAATAACATCATTCACTAAAGCTTCTTGTGCAGATTTGTCTGACAATTCTTTAGTTAAGATTTTTTCAGCAATTTCAATTGACAACTGTCCAACTTGATTTTTGATATCAGCCATAGCTGATGCCTTTTCATTTTGGATAGCTGACTTAGCATTTTCAATTAATTTGTTTGCTTCTACAGTTGCAGAATTTTTCGCCTCGTTGATGATATTTTCTTTCATTTCACGCGCTTCTTTCAAGATAGCATCACGTTCAGCACGAGCTTCTTTCATGATTTTCTCGTTTTGAGCGTTTAATAAAGCCATCTCTTCTTTCGCTTTTTTAGCTGCGTTTAATGCATCCTCGATAGATTGTTCTCTTTCTTTAACTGCAGATAAAATTGGTTTCCAAGCTAATGATCTTAACAATACTAATAAGATGATAAATACGACCGCAGTCCAAAAAATAAGACCAACTGAAGGTGTAATTAAATCCATTGTGTGTATGTATTAAATTTTATTTTTTACTAATTAATTTTTTAATGAATTAGCTTCAACAACCAACCGTTATTGAAGCTAATTTTTAATTCAAATATTATCCGTTACCTAATAACGCAACTACGATACCGAATAAACCTGCACCCTCGATTAAGGCTGCTGCGATAATCATAGCTGTTTGAATTTTTGAAGCCGCTTCTGGTTGTCTAGCGATTCCTTCCATAGCTGATCCACCGATTTTACCGATACCTAAACCAACTCCTAAAACTGCTAAACCAGCTCCGATTGCTGCAATACTTCCTGTCATGATAATTGTATTTAATTATTAAAAAATTATTTTATTGTTTTTTATATTCTATTCTTAATGATGATCGTGTTCTGCTACTGCTGTTCCGATGAATAACGAAACTAACATTGTGAATACGAACGCTTGTAATGCCGCTACTAATAACTCTAAACAGTAGATAAATAACGCTAATGGAATAGATCCACCTGCCATAGCTTCTGTTTGGAAAATAAAGATTAACGAAATTAACGACATAATAATGATGTGACCTGCTGTAATGTTCGCAAATAAACGAATCATTAAGGCGAAAGGTTTTGTAATAATCCCGATTAACTCAATTGGAGCTAAGATCAATTTTACTGGAACCGGTACACCTGGCATCCATAACATATGTCCCCAGTAACCTTTGTTTCCTGAGAAATTAATTACGATTAATGCGATTAATGCTAATACAAATGTAACTGCGATATTACCTGTAACGTTTGCTGCACCTGGTAACAATCCTAATAAATTGTTGATCCAAATGAAGAAAAATAACGTTAATAAATAAGGCATAAATTTCGCATATTTTTTCTCACCAATATTTGGAATTGCTACTTCATCACGAACAAAAATAATAATTGGTTCGATAAATCCTGCAATACCTTTTGGTACCATATTTCCTTTTTTGTAGTTAGATGCAACTGCAGAGAAAACTAAGATTAAAATCACGAAAGAGATTAACATTGATGTTACGTTTTTCGTAATAGAAAAATCTAATGGTTTTTCATTTTCTAAATGAATAGCTCCTTTTTCGTCTACGTGAGGTTTGATTGTACCTTGCGCATCTGTTTTGTAGATTTTTTCGTGGTAGTTGATGTAGTAGTTTCCGTTACTCTCAACAACCGCTTCGTTGTGGTGAAATTTAGAAGACATAAAAACCTGTAAACCATTATCCCATAAAATAACAGGTAATGCAACTCCTACACTTTTTTCTCCTTCTCCCCATAAATGCCAATCGTGCGCATCTGCAATGTGGTGCATGATACCTGGCACTGGGTTAAATGTAGATTCGCCAGATTTCACTTTAGCAGCTTCCTCTTGACTTTTTACTTGCTCACTTTTAATTAACTCCTCAAACGTTTTTGGAAGACTTTCGTGCGGAACCGCTGTAGAGGCGAATCCGAAATTGAAAAGTAATAAAAACGCTAATAACGCTGAAAATTTCATGTATAATTCCTTTGTTTCTAAATTGCGTGCAAAATTATAGTAAATTAACCACTTACCAAAGTCAAATGCTAAAAATCATTAAACTTTTTTTAACTTTAAATTAATTAAGCGAATAAACACTAAAACTTCTGCTAGCAAAATTACAAAATAACTTATAATTAATTGCACAACATTTGATTTAATTTGCTCATTCACAACAATCAATGCTAATACAATTGCCATCTTCGCAATCATACCTCCCATAAAGGCAAAACCAACATATTCTGGAAATTTTATCTTCACAAAACATCCAACTTGCAAAATCATTAATGTAATTAAACCAATTATTAAATACATTTTTGGAACAATTAGCGGATTTTCGCTAAAATTATAATGCGCAACAATTGCGTAATGAATACCACAAAAAATTGCAACCATTGCAATAAAAGAAAGTGCTAAAAGAATAAATTTCTTAATCATTAAAATTATTTTTTTGGTAATTGCTTCAACATCAAATATAATCCTGCAAAAACTCCCAGCAAAGATAAGCCAGCCGTCCATAATGGCTTGTCTGTTTCCATTTTTTTATCCAAAAAAGTTCCTAGCCAAGCAAATAACGCAATCGTTACCGCCATCTGTATTCCCATGCCAGAAAACTTTAAATATTGATTTACACCTTCGGACTTTCGTTCTTCTTTCATAAGTTTTATGTAATTTTGCAAAAAATTATTTCGTGGTAAAGATAGGAAACATAGAATTACCAGACTTCCCTTTATTGCTTGCACCAATGGAAGATGTGAGTGATCCGCCATTTCGTCGCCTATGCAAAATGCATGGTGCAGACTTGATGTATACAGAGTTTATTTCTTCTGAAGGATTGATTCGTGATGCAATAAAAAGTCGTCAAAAATTAGATATTTTTGATTACGAACGTCCAATTGGTATTCAGATTTTTGGTGGAGATGAAGAGGCAATGGCGATGTCAGCTAAAATTGTTGAAACTGTTCAACCAGATATTGTTGATATTAACTTTGGATGTCCCGTAAAAAAAGTAGTTTGTAAAGGCGCAGGAGCTGGTGTTTTAAAAGATATAGATTTGATGGTACGTTTAACAAAATCTGTTGTTGAAAGTACGCATTTACCAGTTACTGTAAAAACGCGTTTGGGTTGGGATTCTGACTCGATTAACATTTATGAAGTTGCCGAACGTTTGCAAGAAACAGGTATCAAAGCATTGTCAATTCACGGACGTACGCGTACGCAGATGTATAAAGGACAAGCAAATTGGGAACCGATTGCAAAAGTAAAAGCGAACCCAAATATTGAGATTCCGATTTTTGGAAATGGAGATATTGATTCGCCACAAAAAGCAATCGAATACAAAGAAAAATACGGTGTAGATGGTGTGATGATTGGTCGTGCGGCGATTGGTTATCCTTGGATTTTCGAGCAAATTAAACATTATCGAGAGACAGGAGAATTGTTACCAGAACCAACAATTGTAGAACGAATGGAAGCGGCTAAAAATCACTTAAATTGGGCGATTGATTGGAAAGGAGAACGAACTGGAATTTTGGAAACGCGAATGCATTATACCAATTATTTCAAAGGAATTCCGAATTTCAAACCTTATCGTACAAAATTAGTCACACAAGATAATCTTGTTGATTTGATGCAAACTTTCGAAGAAATCGAAAAAGAATTTATTCCAACATTAGAAGAAATTTAATCGTTAGAAATAATTCATTAATATAAAAAAATCCACCAAAAAACTTGGTGGATTTTTCATTTAAACTTGAGACTATAATTAATTACAATTATCTACAAGCAACACTTCTTCTGGATTCAGCGTATCATATTTCATTAATACAACTTCGTCCACATCTGCTCTAGATCGTAAAGTAACTTCATAAACTTCATCATTTACAGGATATTGTATCGTTGCTTTCGGACGTTTAAATGTTCCGCTAGTTTCCACAACAACACCTTCTACGCATTTCCCTGTTTTAGCCAATTGATCTTCTAATTGACTTTTCGAATATTGACTAAATCCGAATGCTGCAAGACCTAAAATTGCGATGACGATATAAAAATATTTTTTCATAGAATTAAAATTTAATGTTTCGTATTAGTTTTGTTTGAAACAAATTTAGATTCAATTCTATCGTTATAAAATCCCTATTATTAGCTAATTTTTAGTTTCGTGTTTGGTTTTCAGTGCATAAAGTGCAAAAGTTCCCAACCAATGACTACCCATATAATCATCGTTCGAAATATTATTGAACGAGTAATTGAAATGATGATTTGCCCAATCATTCAAATAATTTAACTCTGGTAATTTTGCAGAAATTTGATACAAAGCCGTTGCACGACTAAAATTTAAACCATCCAAATGTACCAATTGCCCATCCGTACGATCCGAAACAATTCCAGGTTTTAGCTCATGTTTTTTGTCAAACAATTGTGGTAAAAATGATTTCAACCATTTTTTATATTCATCATGCGGATGAATTTTAGACATCAACAAAGCTTCTTCCAAACAAGCCGAAAGAAAATCTGATCCACTTGGTTCGAAAGCAATATTGCAACTTTTATCTTTCAAATAAAGACGATTTGCATTATCAATAATCACTTTTTCGAATGTTTTATCATTCACAGAACGTGCATAATCTATCGCTAAACTCAACCCAAAAGCCGTATTATCATGTGTTCCTGTACGAATTGGATAAACTAATTTCGGTAAATACTCTTTGTATCTAACAATAATCAAATCACTCAAGGGTTTCAGATTTTTTGCCCAAACTTGCGCATCTTTATCTTGCCAATTATTCAATTCCATTTGCAATTGTAACAACCAAGCCCAACCATAAGTACGCTCGAAATTCTTGTTATTTTTATCATTGAAAAAGGCCATTTCAACCGCAACATTTTCCGCTGTAATCAATTGATTTAACTCATTTCTAACCAGATTATTTTGATCCAATTCAGGAAAATCTTTCATCAATTTCACAATCGACCAAAATCCATGCACAGACGAATGCCAATCAAAACAACCATAAAAAATTGGGCGCAATTGCTTTGGCGTTTTCAAATCCTGATCACTTCCCAAAACATTTCCTAGTTTATTCGGATACTCAGTCGTGATACAATGCGTTGGTAATTCAAAAATCTTTTTAGCTTGATCTAATTGTAATTCTTGGGCAAAAGCAGTCGTCGTCAATAAAGTTGTTAAATAGAGTATTTTTTTCATCAAAATGTTTTTACCAAATTACTAATTTTTATTCGAGTCCAAGAATTTTTTCAATTCTTCTTTTGCTTGTAAACTTTCAGGAAAATTTTTCACATTTTGTTCAAAAAACTGTTTTGCTAAATCATTTTTCTTTTGTTTTACCAGATAATTTGCAACATTGTTAATATACGTTTCCGTTGGTTGAAAAGAATAATTCAATTTTCTAGAAATCGCTTCAAAAGAATCTTTTACCAAATTTGGTTGATTCGGAATCTCTTTAATATTCACACGATAACCATCAAACTGCCAACGCAAATAATCAATCGAGCCAATCATCGGAACCGAAACATGTTCTTCGTCAACATATTGTTTGTAATGATAATTCAACGATTTATTTTTTGATGATTTCAAACGTTCGTCCACCTTTTTTATACTTTGATAATGATCACGTAAATGATCTGCATTTTGGCTTTCACCAACTTGTGTTATCATTAAAAATCGATTCTCGAAAGAATGATTTTCTAAATTCTGATAAAGATTCAATAACTCTTTGTCATTAAACCAAATACTTGGATCATGCGCAACAAATCCATTGAAAGTTTTGGGATGATTGTATAAAGTTTTCAACGCAAAATAACCACCCAAAGAATGTCCTATTAACAAACGAAAATCATTCACACGATAATTTTTCTGCATAAAAGGAAACAATTCAGTTTGAATAAAATTGAGGAAATTAACATCGTTTACATGTGTAAAATCTTTTGTTCGATCACCATTTTTATTCGTAATTCCGACAATGATCGATTCGGGCATTTCTGGATAAAAACCCGATTGAAACTTGGAAACTACTCCTGTTAAAAACGTAAAATTAGATTCGGCATCTAACACATAAATCACAGGATAATTTACTTTTTGATGTTTATTATTGGTATAAGATTCGGGAAGATTCACCCAAATTTCTCTTTCTGAATTTAAGATTTTAGAATTTATTTTTCGAATTTCTGCAATTGATAATTTTTCTTGCGAAAAACCGATTTGAGAGAAAATCAAACAAAATAAAAGTAGGAATTTTTTCATGTATAAAATTTTCCTAAAAATAGCTATTTAGAATTATTCTATACAAATGATTTTGGACAGAAAAAACGACCTCATCAAGAAGTCGTTTTTCTATATAATTTGTATTTTTTTTTAACTAAAAATATTCCATTTCAAACCAAGTTGAAATTTGAAATCTCGGTACGGAACATTTGGCGCTGCAAAATAATCAGGTTGTTTTGTAAACGATGCATTGATATGTTCACCACGAATGTAAAAACGCATATTACGAACCTTGAAATTGATAAAAACATCCAAAATAGGATAACCTCCAATCTCTTGTATACTTGCTGGATCTTGCAATGCAAATTCGTTCAGAATTGGGATATAACGCAAACCATTGTATTTCGTAAAATATGTTGCATTAATACCAGCTTGCAGTTGAGCATTCTTGTTGAATAATTCTCCTTGCCAATACAATGTTTCACGAATCAAGAAATCTGGCAAAGGCATATATTCTTCGTTTTTCGTTACTTTTTGATATTGCGCTGTCGAAACTAAATTAATCTTTCCGAAACGTAAATGATTTTCACCTTTTATCTTGAAATAATTGATATTATCCGCCAATTGCTCATAATTCAAAATATTATTCAAATACACTTTATTGTCAATATTATAAATTGAAGCTTCTAAGGTCGTGTTGACTTTATCTAACTTTAATTTTGCAAAAATATTTTGAACATTTTCAGTTTGAAATTTATTAACGTAATTAAAATTATTAAAGAAACTTTGGTTATAAACCGCATTCAACGAAGGAAGTTTTGACTGAATAACTGCTCCAGCACTCAATGTATAACCTTCTATCGGCGTTACATCTAAAACAGCATCTACATTATAAACACTTTTGTAATTATCAGATTGCAAATACTCAACATTTCCGTAAAGTTTCAATTTTTCATTCCAATCAAAATCCACCTTTCCAACAACTCCAAAAAGATTTTCCTCTATTTGCTTTGGAACTGCAACAATCGTCATGGCTTGATCAGCAAAAACACGTAAATTTTGGAATTTAACACCAGCCTCTATCTTCACACGATCTGTCCACTGAAAACCAGCAGTTGTCGTATTAGATAAATCTGTAAAACTCTTTTTACTTCTATAATCCATTCCAGTAATAATCGGTGTAGAATATAAAGTTCCATTTGGTGACGTATCCTCGTAGCGATATTTTTGTTTTTCGTACGAAAATTTATTCTTCAATTCGATTGGATTATAAAAAGTCGAATCTTTTTCATTCATCTTTTTTAAGATTCCGTACGAAGCATTCAATTCTATTCTACGCGCATCAAACTCAGATTTTGCTGTTTGCGAATTCACCGGAATGTTACGAACATTTGTCATTCTGCGCTCATCTTGCAAAATAAAATCATTGATATCTTCAATTCCACCGTTTTCATTATTTTTCAGATTTTGCGCCGCATAATTCCACCACAATTTAAAACGTTCTGACTTTGTTTTATAATTTGATGAGAAAACAAAGGTATTATTCTGTGCTTTTTCGTTCTTGTAACGACCTTCGGAAATTAATCCGCGATAATGAAACGTATAATTGAATTGTTTGTTGATGTTATGCGAAAATGTTGAAGACAAAAAGTTACCTTCTTTTACTCCATTCTCGTAAATAAACTCGGTATATGGCGTTTTGACATCATAATATTTGATATCATTTGCGTAATAATAGTTGTATTTTTTACCAGTTGGTAACATCGACGGATTGAATGGTGTATTTTGATACTCCAAATCCACCACTACACCACCAACATTTGGGAAAAATAATTTTCCGAACGCATCTTTGCGTATAAAATTTTGATTATAATAGTTTTTGATACTTAATGTCGTATCCAATACTTCTGGTTTTCTACCATTTGTCCAAAACTTATAATCGTCAATTTTGGTTTTATAATATGTAACCGAATCATTTGTTGATGATCCTTTTAATGGTTTTAAAACTTTTATCGAATCCTCTTGAGCCTGCGCTACAATAGCTCCTAATAAAAATAAACCAATGATTGTTTTTTTCATCCTGTTGAATAAATCCTTACAAAAGTAATCTAAAATTGAGAGATACAAAAAAACCCACTTATTTCTAAGTGGGTTAAATATTTTATAAATCTTTCTTAAAAAGTGAAAGTTGTTCCGTCAGCACCGTCTTTTAGTTGGATACCTAATGCGCTTAATTGATCACGAATCTGATCTGATAAAGCCCAATTTTTATCCACACGTGCCTGATTACGCATTTCGATTAGCATTTTTACAACACCATCTAATTTATCAGAACTTTCGTTTGCAGCCTCTGTATCTAAACCTAAAACATCATGAACAAAACCATTCATAATCACCTTTAAGCGCTCTAAATCTTCTGCTGTAATATTCTCGAAACTATCTTTGATTGAGTTAATCATTTTCACTGCATCAAATAAATGTGCAATCAATATTGGCGTATTGAAATCATCATCCATTGCTGTGTATAATTTTGCTTCTAATTCATCAATATTAACGGTAGAAGTTTTCTTTGGTGTAATTGTTTCTAATGTTTTTAATGCTTCAACCAAACGATTATATCCTTTTTCTGAAGCTAACATTGCATCATTCGAAATATCTAAAACACTGCGATAATGCGCTTGTAAGAAACAAAAACGTACAACAGCAGGATGAAATGGTTTTTCGAAGAAATCATTTTCACCATTCACTAATTGCATTGGCAAAATGTAATTCCCTGTCGATTTACTCATACGCTGACCATTCATCGTCAACATATTGGCATGCATCCAATATTTTACTGGTTCGTGACCGTTAGAACCTTTTGCTTGCGCAATTTCACATTCGTGGTGAGGGAATTTAAGATCCATTCCACCTCCGTGAATATCGAAATAATCTCCAAGATATTTTGTGCTCATCACTGTACATTCTAAGTGCCAACCAGGGAAACCATCTCCCCAAGGTGAAGCCCAACGCATAATGTGAGCAGGCGAAGCATTTTTCCAAAGCGCAAAATCCACTGGATTTTTCTTCTCTCCTTGCCCGTCTAAATCTCTTGTGTTATTGATTAATTCTTCGATGTTACGGTTACTCAATTCACCATAATCAAGTCCTTTTTTGTTATATGCTTCTACATCAAAATAAACTGATCCGTTTACTTCATAAGCAAATCCTAAATCAATTAATTTCTCCGCTAAAGCAATTTGTTCTAAAATATGACCCGTTGCTGTAGGCTCGATTGTTGGAGGTAATAAATTAAATTTCTCTAAAACTTTATGAAAATCAACTGTATATTTCTGTACGATTTCCATTGGTTCTAATTTCTCTAATTTAGATTGTTTTACAAAACGATCATTTTCTACATTTCCATCATCTGTTAAATGCCCAGCATCAGTAATATTACGAACATAACGAACTTTGTAACCCAAAAATTTTAGGTAACGATAAATCATATCAAATGACATAAACGTACGCACATTCCCAAGATGCACATTACTGTAAACGGTAGGTCCACAAACATACATTCCAACATTATCTTGATTAATTGGTTCGAACGTTTCTTTCTGTCCCGTTAAGGAATTATGTAATTTTAATTGATTTTCTTTTACCATTTTATAGGATTTATATTTTAAACATTGAAAGTAGTTTTCATTCCGATGTACGAAATAAACTCTTTTCTTAATTGCTCATTATCTTTAAATGCTCCACCATACTCGGCAGTAACTGTACTTGATTCGATATCTTTGATTCCGCGCGAATTTACACACAAATGTTTCGCATCAATAATACACGCTACATCATCTGTACCTAGCGCTTCTTGCATTGCTTTCACAATTTGCATTGTCAAACGCTCTTGTACTTGCGGACGTTTTGCATAATATTCTACAATACGATTCATTTTAGACAGTCCGATTACTTTCCCTTTCGAGATGTAACCAACATGTGCACGTCCAACGATTGGTAAAAAGTGGTGTTCGCAAGTCGAATAAACCACGATATCCTTTTCAACCAACATTTGATTGTAGTTATATTTATTTTCGAAAGTTGACATTCCAGGCTTACGCTCTGGCAATAAACCACCAAAAATCTCTTTTACGAACATTTTCGCAACACGTTTTGGCGTTCCTTTCAAACTATCATCTGTTAAATCTAAGCCTAAAGTTTCCATGATGTTACGGAAATCCGCTTCTATCTTTTCCACTTTTTCTTCAGCAGACAACTCAAAGGCATCAGCTCTCAAAGGCGTTTCTAAGTTTGCTGAAATATGGTCGTCCCCCATTTCGTCATGAAGATGTTTATCACACATTACATAAAAATTTTAGCAAATTTATAAAAGATAGTGTTATAAAACCTTATCAAATCTCAATTTATTACATCTGAAATGATTTCTATCTTTTATCAAATCAATGAAAAGATTATCTTTGAAGTATCACAAATTCGAAAAAATGATCAAGAAAACTTACGGTATCGATTTTCTTTCGTTCGAGAATTACAAAGGAATCAAAGAAGGAAACATCGAAATTGAACTTAATGAAGCGAGTAAACAACAAATCTTAAAATCGCAACAAAACGTTGCTAAAATAGTTGCTTCTGGTCAAACAGTTTATGGAATTAACACTGGTTTTGGACCACTTTGCGACACTAAAATCTCGGAAGAAGAAACGCGTCAACTTCAACATAATTTATTAATCAGTCATGCGGTTGGTGTTGGAAATCCAATCAAGAAAGAAATTTCTAAAACCATGTTAATTGCAAAAGCACATGCTTTATCAAAAGGATATTCTGGTGTGACTTTAGATGTTGTGGAACGAATTTTACTAATGGTCGAAAAAGATATTATTCCGGTCGTTCCTGAAAAAGGATCTGTTGGAGCATCTGGAGATTTAGCGCCATTATCACATTTATTTTTACCATTAATTGGTGAAGGAAAAGTTTGGGATGGCGATACAATTGTTTCGACAAAAGAAGCTTTGGCTAAACATAATTTACAACCTTTACATCTTTCTGCAAAAGAAGGTTTAGGGTTAATCAACGGAACACAATTTATTTTATCTCATGCATTAAATGGTTTAGAAAAATTCGAATATTTATTGAATTTAGCTGACGTTGCGGGTGCTTTATCACTGGAAGCATACGAAGGTTCGCCTCGTCCATTCGAAGAAGAATTGCATCAAGTCCGTCCATTCAAAGGAACTTTATTGGTTGCAAAACGTATGCGAAATTTATTGAAAGGTTCTGAAATTGCTTTCTCTCATGCAGAATGTGGTCGTGTACAAGATCCATATTCATTGCGTTGTATGCCTCAAGTTCATGGCGCATCACGAAATGCATTTTTTCATTTACAAGAATTAGCAGAAATCGAATTAAATTCTGTTACCGATAATCCAATCGTTGTTTCGGACGAAGAAGCCATTTCTGGTGGAAACTTCCACGGACAACCATTAGCTATGGTATTAGATTACGCTACAATTGCTGCATCTGAATTAGGAAATATTTCGGATCGTCGTCAATATTTATTAATCGAAGGAAAATATGGTTTACCAAAATTATTAACAGAAAGCTCTGGTTTAAATTCTGGTTTCATGATTCCTCAATATACCTCAGCCGCACTTTGTACAGAAAACAAAACCTTGTGTTTCCCTGCATCGGCAGATAGTATTCCGACTTCTTTGGGACAAGAAGATCATGTTTCGATGGGAAGTATTTCTGGACGAAAATTCAACCAAGTTTTAGATAATGTAGAACGTATTTTAGCAATCGAATTAATGTACGCTTGTCAAGGTTTAGAATTTAGAAGACCTCGTAAAACAAGTGCTTTCTTAGAAGAAGTTTTTACAAAAGTTCGTTCAGTTTGTCCTAAATTAGAAGATGATCGTTTGATTGGAGATGATATCAACAATATTATTGATTTATTACAAACAGAAGATTTCAAGAAATTAATTTTAAGTTTTTAAATTATCCTTGTCATCCAGAGCCTGTCAAAGGATAAGCTATTATAATGTAGATAATTTACTATAATTAGAAAAACTCTTCGACAAGCTCAGAGTGACAATTACAACAACGACAGTCAAGTAAATGTCATTCCGACGAATGGAGGAATCTTTTAAAAATTAGAAATAAAAAGAATGGATATTTTACAAGCTATATTAGATTTTTTTAGTGTTACAAGTTATAAAAGTGATAATTCTAAAAAAGACAAAGCAGTACTTTTTTTAATGATTTCTACTTTTTTATCTATTGCTCTTTTATTTTCTGTAAACTCAATTTATGATAAAAATAATATTTTACTAATCATAGTTTTATTGATTATTTTCAGTTTAATATTAAGTATTTTAATTATTCTTAGTTTAATCAAATTAAAAATAATTCAACCAACAAACTTTAGTAATTTTATATTATATCTCGTTGGTTTAATATTATTTATTGGAAGTTCAACTTTATTTTTTATTGATTATTTTAAAATTATTAATTAAAAATCTAATGTTCAAATTCGATAAAAAATCATTCAGCATAGCAGTTATTATCTTTTTGATTGAAGTAATTATTGCGTTGTACATCAAAGACAAGATCATTCGTCCTTTTGTTGGCGATATTTTAGTCGTGATTTTCATTTACTATTTTATCAAAGCATTTATCAACACAAAAGCGATTAACATTGCAATTTTTACATTGTTTTTTTCATTTATTGTAGAGATTTTACAATATTTCAATTTTGTAGAAATGATTGGTTTAGGACATAACAAAGCGGCTCGAATAATTATCGGAACATCTTTTTCGTGGATTGATTTACTGTGTTATTTCATAGGGTTTATTCTATTATTTTTTATTGATAAAGATTTGAAGAAAAAAAATGTAATTTGAACGAGATTCCTCAACAAGCTCAGAATAACAACAAAAAATCGTAAAACTTATAATGTTTAACGCAAAACATAAAAACACAAAAAAATGACTTTTCAAGAACAAATAAAACAAGGCATTCCTTCTGTTTTACCTCAAAAAAAAGACAGAAATCCTAACGTAAGTCACGCACCAAAGCGTAAAGAAATATTATCGGAAGACGAAAAAAAATTAGCGTTAAAAAATGCGTTACGTTATTTCGAACCAAAAGATCATGCAGAATTAATTCCAGAATTTAAGCAAGAATTAGAAGATTTCGGACGTATTTATATGTATCGTTTGATGCCTGATTACAAAATTTTTGCTCGTCCAATTACAGATTATCCAGGAAATTCAGAACAAGCAAAAGCAATTCAATTAATGATTCAAAATAATTTGGATCACGCAGTTGCTCAACATCCTGAAGAATTGATTACTTATGGAGGAAATGGTGCCGTTTTCCAAAACTGGGCGCAATATCTATTAACGATGAAATATTTGTCTGAAATGACAGAAGAGCAAACCTTGGTGATGTATTCTGGACATCCAATGGGTTTATTTCCTTCACACAAAAATGCTCCTCGCGTTGTCGTTACGAATGGAATGGTGATTCCTAATTATTCGAAACCGGATGATTGGGAAAAGATGAATGCGTTAGGTGTTTCTCAATACGGGCAAATGACCGCAGGAAGTTATATGTACATTGGTCCGCAAGGAATTGTTCATGGAACTACGATTACTGTTTTGAATGGTTGTCGCAAAATCGATAATGAAGGTACAGCAGGGAAATTATTTGTAACGGCAGGACTTGGTGGAATGTCAGGTGCGCAACCGAAAGCGGGAAATATCGCAGGTGTTGTTTCTGTAACTGCCGAAGTAAACCCTGCTGCGACATACAAACGTCATGAACAAGGTTGGGTGGACGAAGTGATTACTGATTTGGATGAATTAGTTGCTCGTGTTCGCGAAGCCAAAGAAAATAAAGAAGTTGTTTCGATTGCTTATGATGGAAATGTGGTTGATGTTTGGGAAAAATTTGACCAAGAAAATCTATACATCGATTTAGGTTCAGATCAAACTTCATTACATAATCCTTGGGCGGGTGGTTATTATCCAGTTGGATTATCATTTGATGAAGCAAACGATATGATGGCAAATAATCCTGAGTTATTCAAAGAGAAAGTACAAGAATCGTTGCGTCGTCATGCAGATTCTGTCAACAAACATACTGCGAAAGGAACCTATTTCTTCGATTATGGAAATGCCTTTTTATTAGAAGCTTCTCGTGCTGGAGCAGATGTAATGGCTGAAAATAATATCGATTTTAAATACCCTTCTTATGTTCAAGATATTATGGGACCAATGTGTTTCGATTTCGGATTCGGGCCATTCCGTTGGGTTTGTACATCTGGAAAACCAGAAGATTTACAAAAAACAGATGAAATTGCTTGTCAAGTTTTAGAAGAAATCATGCAACATTCTCCGAAGGAAATTCAGCAACAAATGCAAGATAATATCACCTGGATAAAAGGTGCACAAGAAAACAAATTGGTTGTAGGTTCGCAAGCCCGTATTTTATATGCAGATGCAGAAGGACGAATTAAAATTGCGAAAGCCTTTAACGGTGCGATTGCAAAAGGTGAAATCGGAGCAGTTGTTTTAGGTCGTGATCACCATGATGTTTCTGGAACAGATTCTCCTTTCCGTGAAACATCTAATATTTATGATGGTTCAAAATTCACAGCTGATATGGCGATTCACAATGTCATTGGCGACAGTTTCCGAGGTGCAACTTGGGTTTCTATTCACAACGGCGGAGGCGTTGGTTGGGGAGAAGTAATCAATGGAGGTTTCGGAATGTTGCTAGACGGTTCTTCAGATGCTGAACAACGTTTAAAATCGATGTTACATTGGGATGTGAACAATGGAATTGCTCGCCGTTCTTGGGCAAGAAACGAAGAAGCTATTTTTGCGATCAAACGTGCAATGGAAGAAGAACCATTATTAAAAGTTACTTTACCTAATATGGTTGATGAAAAATTATTGTAGTGAAATCAATTCTAAAATATTTAGTTGACAACAAAGAAAATATTATTCAATGGTTAGTGATAATAGGTTTTTTTATAATGATGCTTTTAATCAGTTTATATAATACAAACCATGCTAAAGCTTCTATGAAAAATAACAAAAAATATAACGTTGGTATTCTATCAAGGTCAAGTAAATCAAAGTCTGGCAGCTATACTCATTATATTTATACATATAAAGGTAAAACATATGAAGGTCAAGTATCTGGTAGTTTAGATCCTGACAAAATTGGAGAAAGAAGATTAATTATTTTTAGTCCTGAAACAAATGAAAAATTTTTACTCCCGTATGTTATTAATGATTGTATTAATGAACCCTATAACGGATGGGATAAAATTCCGTATAATATTAGCGAGAAAGATATTTTAAAATATTTAGACTAAAAAACCACCTCAAAAGAGGTGGTTTTATGGTTTAATACATTTATATCAAGTAAAACGCTTCTTAACCTACATCAATATAATCAACTATTTAGCTTCGTAAATTTGTATAACAAAAATATAAAACATAGAAAAAAATCATTATGAATACAAAAAATATAGAAGCAGTAATTGCACCAAGAGAACCACATTTTGTAGGAGACGGTTTTAGAGTTCATAACTTCATTCCAAGTGGATATCATTTAGATATGAGAAGAACGGATCCATTTATTATGTTAGATTACAATTCAAAATTTCATTTTCCAGCAACAGACAAACCAAAAGGTGTTGGCGTGCATCCACACCGTGGTTTCGAAACTGTAACTATTGCTTATGAAGGAAGCGTTTCGCATCACGATAGTTCTGGTGGAGGTGGAACAATTCATCAAGGAGATGTACAATGGATGACAGCAGCTTCTGGTGTTTTACACAAAGAATATCATGCAGAAGAATTTTATAAACAAGGTGGAATTTTTCAAATGGTTCAATTGTGGGTAAATCTTCCTGCAAAAGAAAAAATGAGCACTCCAAAATATCAAGCGATTGAACATAAAGATATTCCAACTGTAGAAGTTGAAAATGGTTTTATCGAAGTTATTTCTGGTGAATATAACCAAACAAAAGGTGCTGCATCAACATTTTCTCCTGTTAATATGCTGAATGCAAAATTGAATGAAGGAGGAAAAGCTAATTTTAATTTTCCTGCAAATTACAATACCGTTTTATTAGTTATTGATGGAGAAGTAAAAGTGAACAACCAAGAAATTGTTCCAACGGATCACTTATTATTGTTTACAAACGAAGGCGAAGATTTCTCAATTGAAGCAACAGAAAATAGTGTGGTATTAATTTTGAGTGGTGAACCTCTTAATGAGCCAATCGCTTCTTATGGTCCTTTTGTGATGAATACACAAGAGCAAATTCGCGAAGCTTTTGAGGATTTTAATAACGGAAAATTTGGTACTTTAGAAGATTAATAAACAACTTAAAAAATAAAACTGATGGAAATTAAACAAATTGATGATAAGAAAAATGGTGCTTTTGTCGTTTTAGATGGCGATAAAAAAGCTGGAGAAATGGCTTACGTTTGGGCTGGTAATGATAAAATTATTATCGATCATACAGAGGTTGACGAAGCATATGGTGGACAAGGTGTTGGTAAAAAAGCTTTATTAGCCTTAGTAGATTGGGTGAGAAAAGATAATATCAAAGTAATTCCTTTATGTCCTTTCGCAAAGGCACAGTTTGATAAAAATCCAGAAATTAGAGACGTTTTGTCTTAAAATTTTCTCTTAGAAATGGAAAAGGAACTCAAATTGAGTTCCTTTTTTATTTCTTAATATCCCACCGCTTTGTCATCTCCTCTTGGGTCTGCTCCAGCTTGGTATGTTCCGTCAGTATTGACTAAAATTCCTTCTACACGTCCATAAGGTTTACGTTCTTTCAATATATAACCTTTATGTTTTAACGATTCGCGAACGTTTTCTGAAATTGCATTTGGCTCATAATCGATTTGATCTGGTAACCATTGATGATGAAATCTTGGTGCTGCAACAGCTTCTTGCATCGTCATTCCGAAATCAACAACATTCAAAATTGTTTGAAAAACAGACGTAATAATTGTAGAACCACCTGGTGTTCCCACAACCATAAACAATTTACCATCTTTCTCTAAAATCGAAGGCGTCATCGAACTTAACATTCTTTTCGAAGGTTCAATTGCATTAGCTTTTCCTCCAACCAAACCATACAAATTTGGTGTACCTGGTTTTACAGAAAAATCATCCATTTCATCATTCAACAAAAAACCTGCACCTTCTACAACAACCAAAGATCCGTACGAATTATTCAACGTTGTGGTTACAGAAGCTGCATTTCCATCTTTATCAACAATTACATAATGCGTCGTTTCCATCGATTCTTTACCAATTATTTCTCCCGCTTTGATTGCTGAACTTGGTGTTGCTTTATCAAACGAAAAGTCTTTCATTCGATTCACATTATAACTTTTTTCCAACAATTGTTTTTGCGGAACTTTTATAAAATCTGGATCACCTAAATGCTCTGCGCGATCTGCATAAACGCGACGCTCTGCTTCGACCATCACTTGAATTGTAGAATCTGCCTGAAATCCCCATTTATTAATTGGATAATCTTCGATTGATTGAAATAACGAAACCAACGCAATTCCTCCACTTGAAGGCGGCGGCATCGAAATCACTTTAAGACCTTTATAATTTCCAGAAACTGGCGTTCTCCAAACCGATTGATATTCTTTTAAATCTTCGCGCGAAATAATTCCATTCCCACGTTTCATTTCTTTTACAATTAAATCAGCTGTTTTTCCTTCATAAAAACCAGCTCGACCTTTTTGCTGAATTAATTTTAACGTATTAGCTAAATCTTTCTGAATTAGTAAATCCCCTTCTTTCCAAGATGATTTAGAGGTTAAAGCATTCGTTTTTGAATTATATTTTACAAAATCATTGTGCTTATTTGTCAATTCGCTCGCTTGTTGCTTTGTAATTTTAAATCCTTTTTGAGCTAAATTAATAGCTGGCTGAACTAATTCTTTCCAATTTAATTTACCATACTTTTCATGCGCTTTCACCATTCCATCGACTGTTCCGGGAACACCTGCAGCAAATTGTCCATACAAACTAAGATCAGTAATTGCATTTCCATTTTTGTCCCAATACATATCTTCACTCGCTTTCAAAGGTGCTTTTTCACGATAATCTAACGCATCGGTCTTACCTTTTGAATCACGATAAACCAAAAATCCACCGCCACCAATATTTCCTGCATTTGGATAAACAACCGCCAACGCAAACTGAACTGCAATAGAAGCGTCAATCGCATTTCCACCTTTTTTCAGAATTTCAACTCCAACTTTTGAAGCTTCGGGATGAGCCGTTACAACAACTCCATTTTTGTAAGATTCTTGCGCATTCAACTGAATAATCGCGAAGAATGAAACTATAATAAATGATATTTTCTTCATAAAATCGATTTAAACAAAAATACCAAACCTCTATCAATTACGACAAAGATTTGGTAAAACATATAAACTATTTAAATTATAAACTTAATGATAAACGAGCAAAAGCAAAACGTCCTCCAGTTCCGAATTGTTGTCCAGTACGTGAATACACGAAATATCCTGCTCCTCTATTTCCTCCAATTTTCGTTTCATCAGGATAAATATCAAACAAATTATTTGCTCCGATTGTTAACGAAATATTTTTGTTGAACGCATAACCAAAACTCAAATCTGTTACAACTTTTCCGCTAAAAGTTTGCGAATCTGCCACCGTATTTGTCGCTGCATCAACCTCTCCGAAATACACATTTCTTAAGTAAACATTCCATTTATCCAATGAATAATTCAGTGATAAATTGATTTTTGTACGAGGAATAGCTGATTCTAAATAAATACGACTTGAACGATCAAAATAAGTAGACTCTTTTCCTTTTAATAAATCCGAAGCATGAACGTCGCCCACAACATTTGTTTTACTAAAAGTCGCCGATAAATCTCCACGTAATTTCCCGGCTCCCAAACGATCTTGATACGTCAAAACAACATCTATTCCTTTGGTTTCAGTATCAATTGCATTTGCGAAGAAACGAGCCGAAGTTGCATTTGCTTGTTGCAATAATTCGTAAATCTCTTTGTCTTGAGCTGATGCATTTGCTGCATTGCTTCCCGTGAAAGATCCTGTGTAAATGATTCGGTCATCAATTCTGATGAAATATCCATCAACACTCAATTTGAATTTTCCCCAATTTGCAGTTGCTCCAGCCGAAACTGATTTCGATTTTTCTTCGTTCAATTGTGGAATTCCTAATAATTTCGCAGCGCGACTATCATTTGTAAAAGTTCCTGAATTAGAAATTGCTCCATCTAAGAATAAACTTGAAGTTGCGCTAAAGTATAATTGATGTAAAGATGGTGCTCTAAATCCTGTACTTGCAGCGGCTCTCAATACATAGTTTCCTAATTTGTATCGAGTCGAAATTTTTCCATTTAACGTTGATCCAAAATCTGAATAATCTTCGTAACGTAACGCAGCAGCTACTAAGAAATCTTTCGTAAAATTAAATTCAGTATCTAAATACGCCGCAACAGAATGACGATTCGCATTGACTTCATTCGCTGGTAAAAAACCAGGAAAAGCTTGCGCTCCGCCTGCTAAAGCAGTACCATTTGCAGCAAATAAAGTATTGATATTTCCATTAAAATCTTGTACATAAATTGGCTTTCCATTTCCGTCTACACCAATTTGACGAACTTTACCATAATTCGCATAAGATGCTTCTTCACCGCCTACAATTTGATAATTTTCATAACGAAATTCTGCACCAAACGCGACATTAATTCCAGCTAAAACATCATCAAAAAAACGCGTAAAATCTAGGTTGGTTGTATTCTGCGTAAAACGATATCCACCAGCTTCAAAAGATGTTGGCGAAGATTCTTTCATTGATGCGTTAACTGTATTTTTGACTCCAAAATCGATAGTATTATTTCCGTATGTGTTCGAAAAATCAACTTTCCAACCGTTAATTTCACTACGAATTCCCGCTGCTAAAGAGCGATCGTAATTATTAGTTTGAATCAATGGTAAAAATCCATTTGGATAAATTGACGCTACTGTTTGATGCAACTGAGCAGGCTGACGGCGAAAAGCTGCCGATTCACCCAAACGATAATTTAATCCTCCAAATGCATAAATTTCGGTTTTATCTGAAACTGGAAAAAGTGAATTGATAAAAATCGCTCCTCCTTCATTTTTTGATTGTCCAATGCGCGAAACATAATCAGCACGCGTTTCTCCTCGACGGGCTAACTCCTCCTCTGTAATATCTTTTCCAGTTGGATTTGGATATAAATCTGGTCGATTATAATCAGAGAAAATTGTTCCTGTAAATTCTTTTTGACGATTGAATGGTTGACGCTTGTCGTAAGAACCTGCAACATTTACAAATCCTCCTTTTTCACCCACTTTTACACCATAATTTACATTCGCTTGAAAAGTTTCACCATCAAAATTATCTTCTGCATTTTTCGAAAGATTTCCTCCATACGAAATTGACGCACGTAGTTTATCTGTCGAATCTTCCAAGACAATATTAATCACACCTGCAATCGCATCAGAACCATATTGAGCAGCGGCTCCATCTCGAAGAATTTCAATTCTTTTGATCGCAGAAGTTGGAATTGCATTCAAATCAGTACCGACAGAACCTTTACCAAACGAACCATTAATATTAACCAATGATGTTGTATGACGACGCTTTCCGTTAATCAAAACCAATACTTGATCTGGTCCTAAACCGCGCAAAGAAGCAGGATCTATATGATCTGTTCCGTCAGAAATAACTTGCGTATTCGAGCTAAAAGATGGCGCAACATAATTTAAGATTTGATTCAACGAAACTTGTCCTACATCTTTTGTTACCTCTTTAATATCTATCACATCAACTGGTGTTGAAGAATCTAATTGTGTACGTCCAACTGCTCGCGAACCAATCAAAACGACTTCGCTAAGATCAGTATCCGAATTGATTGATTGTAAAAAGAAATCTAAAGAAACTTCATTTTCATCAAGCACATTAATCGTTTGCGTCGTTGTTGGCTCACCTATTTTTGAAACAATAATTTCATACTTTCCAGGCTCTAACGTTAATTGATATAAACCATCTGCATCTGTTGTCGTCGTAATATTTGTTCCTTTTACATTAACCGTTGCTTGATCGATTGGTCCATTTACATCTTCAACCGTACCTGTGACTTTAGTTTGGGCGAATAAAAATGTTCCGCCGAAAAGAGCAGTTAGAAAAAATATTTTTTTGAGTGAGTATAATTTCTTGTTCATATTTACAATTTTAAAAGTCTAGCAAATTTATAGACTTTATAGAATATAAAACAAGTCGTTTTTAAATAAAATAAAAGAAAACTTTAAATTAATGTTAAATAGAGATTCTATTCTAAAAATAAGATTAATAACAGAATATAATTCTATACAATAAGTAGAGTATTGATTTTTATTAAATAAAATTTCATAAAAAAAGGAGCTCAAATTGAGCTCCTTTCAAAATATTTGTTGAGAATTGATTATTTCAATTTCTTTTTAACCTCTACAGTTTCGTAAGCTTCGATAATGTCACCTACTTGAATATCATTGAAGTTTTTGATGTTAAGACCACATTCGTAACCTTTACTAACTTCTTTCACGTCATCTTTGAAACGTTTCAATGAAGCTAATTCACCATCGTGGATCACAACTCCGTCACGAATGATACGAATACTAGAGTTTCTGTAAACTTTACCGTCTAAGACCATACATCCAGCAATAGTACCAACTTTCGTTACTTTGAATGTTTCACGAACTTCAATATTACCTGTTACTTGCTCTTTCAACTCTGGAGATAACATACCTTCCATCGCTTCTTTGATCTCTTCGATCGCAGCATAGATAATTGAGTAAGTTCTAATTTCAACTTCTTCTTTTTCTGCAATATCACGAGCAGATCCACCAGGACGAACATTAAATCCGATAATAATCGCATCTGAAGCAGAAGCTAATAATACGTCAGATTCTGTAATTTGTCCAACTCCTTTGTGTAAGATGTTAACAATAATTTCTTCTGTCGAAAGTTTTTGTAAAGAGTCTGTTAATGCTTCTACAGAACCATCCACGTCCCCTTTCAAGATAATATTCAACTCTTTGAAATCTCCTAAAGCGATACGACGTCCAATCTCATCAAGTGTGATGTGTTTTTGTGTACGAATAGTTTGTTCACGTTGTAATTGATCTCTACGAGTTGCAATTTGTTTCGCTTCGCGTTCGTCTTCGTAAACTTTGAACTTATCACCTGCGGTTGGCGCACCTGCTAATCCTAATATTGTAACTGGTGTTGATGGTCCAGCAACTTTGATATTGTTACCACGCTCATCTAACATTGCACGAACTTTACCATGGTGAGATCCTGCTAATACATAATCTCCGATGTGTAATGTACCTGTTTGTACGATAATTGTCGAAACATATCCACGTCCTTTGTCTAATGCAGCTTCTACAACTGTACCAGATGCTTTACGTTTTGGATTCGCTTTAAGGTCTAATACCTCAGCTTCTAATAATACTTTTTCTAATAAATCTTCTACTCCTAAACCAGATTTAGCCGAAATTTCTTGAGATTGGTAAGTACCACCCCAGTCTTCAACTAATAAGTTCATTTGAGCTAATTGCTCTTTTACTTTTTCTGGATTAGCTGCTGGTTTATCAACTTTGTTGATTGCGAATACCATTGGTACTCCAGCTGCTTGAGCGTGAGAAATTGCTTCACGCGTTTGTGGCATGATTTGGTCATCGGCCGCAATCACAATAATTGCAATATCCGTTACCTGAGCACCACGAGCACGCATCGCTGTAAAGGCCTCGTGACCTGGTGTATCTAAGAACGCTACACGTTTACCACTTGGCAATGTTACGTTGTACGCACCAATATGTTGTGTAATACCTCCAGACTCACCAGCAATTACGTTTGCTTTACGAACATAATCTAATAAAGATGTTTTACCGTGGTCAACGTGTCCCATTACAGTTACGATTGGCGCACGAGTTACTAAATCTTCTTCGTTATCGATTTCTTCTTCTTCAGTTGAGATTTCTTCTTCAGCATTAGCAAATACTGCTTCGAATCCAAAATCATCTGCAACTAATTGAATTGTATCCGCTTCAAGACGTTGGTTCATAGTAACCATGATTCCCAATGACATACATGCAGAGATAACTTCTGTAACAGAAACATCCATTAACGAAGCTAATTCGTTAACCGTTACAAATTCTGTTACATGTAAAGTTTTGTCCATGTCCATTGCTTCTTGCTCTTGCTCAGCAAACTCACGACGTTCTTTACGTTTGTCTCTTCTGTGTTTAGCCCCTTTAGATCCTTTTCCTTTATTAGTAAGTTTATCTAAAGTGTCTTTAATTTGTTTTTTAACATCTTCGTCAGAAAGTTCTACTTGAGGAACTCTTGGTCCACGGTTGTTTCCACCTCTAAAGTTTCCACCACCTTGACGATTACCACCTTGTCCACCTTGACGATTTCCGCCTTGACCTCCTGGGCGATTTCCACCTTGTCCTTGACCTCCTTGACGGTTGTTATTATTTCCTCCTCCGTGGTTGTTATTACCACCTTGACGGTTATTGTTGTTTCCTCCTCCGTGGTTGTTGTTACCACCTTGACGATTATTATTGTTTCCTCCGTTTTCTCCAGCTTTTGCTACATCTTCTGGTTTAACGTTTTTCTGGATACGTTTGCGCTTTTTCTTGTCAGCAGCGTTATTAGCACCTTTTTGATTCCCTTTTTTATCGTCAGTTTTTTTCTTATCAAATTTAGATAAGTCAATCTTTGCACCTGTAAAATTAGGTCCATCTAATTTTGTGTAGACAGTTTCAATTTTTTGAGGTTCAACTGCTGCTACTTCTTCAATTTCTTCTTTCTTCACTTCAGGCTTCGCTTCCGTTTTTATTTCAGGCTTTTTAACCTCTTCCACCTTTTTAGGTTCTTCTTTCTTCACCTCTTTTTTAACTTCCGCCTTCGGTGCTTCCGCCTTTTTAGGTTCTGCTTGCTCTTTTTTAGGAGCTGGAGAATCTTGCTTTTTAGGTTTACCTGTATTATTTATTTTATCAAGATCAATCACTTTAATCACTTTTGGTCCTTTCGTTTCCTCTTTTGATTCAGTTTTAGGTTCAGCTTTTGGAGCTTCCTCTTTCTTGATTTCTTCTTTCTTCACCTCTTCTTTTGCCGCAGTTTTTTCTACTTTGGCTTTAGGTTTCAAAGCATCTAAGTCTATTTTTCCAACAGTCTTTGGTCCTTCCAATTCAACTTTCGTCGTTTCAATGATTTCAGGTTTCTTTTCTACTGGTTTTTCAGTTGCAGCTTTTGCTTCTGCTTCTTTTTTCTCAGCGGCTTTGATATCTGAAATTTTGTTAATGACTACTTCACCGGAAGCTTGCTTTTGTTTAGCATCAGATCGGAACTCATTAACTAAAATATCGTAAGTTGGCACATCGATTTTAGAGTTCGGATTTTTTTCTACTGTTGTACCCTTCCCTTCTAAAAAATCAACAGCTCTATCTATTGATATATTTAATTCTTTTAATACTTTACTTAATCTTATTGTTTCCGACATATGAAGCTAATCTCTTATTTTAATGTTTGCAAATGTATGAATTGTTTATGACTTGAGTATGAATTAATCTTCAAACTCTTCTTTTAACACACGGATAACGTCTAAGATCGTCTCTTCTTCTAAATCCGTACGTTTAATTAAATCATCAACATCTTGTTCTAAAATACTTTTGGCAGTATCTAACCCGATAGCACTAAATGCTTCGATTACCCATGCATCGATTTCGTCTGAGAATTCTGATAATTCTACGTCTTCGTCTTGGGCTCCTTCTCTGAAAATATCAATTTCCATTCCAACTAATTTAGAAGCTAAACGAACATTGTAACCTCCCTTACCAATTGCTTTCGAAACTTCGTCTGCATTTACGTAAACTAAGGCTTTGTTTTCTTCTTCATTAATTTCGATATTCGAAATTTTAGCTGGGCTTAAAGCACGTTGAATAAACAAACTCATGTTGTTTGTATAATTGATTACGTCGATATTCTCGTTACGTAATTCGCGTACAATTGAATGGATACGAGACCCTTTCATTCCGACACAAGCTCCTACTGGATCGATACGATCGTCGTAAGATTCTACTGCAACTTTTGCTTTATCTCCAGGGATACGAACTACATTTTTGATTGTAATTAATCCGTCTAAAATTTCTGGAATTTCTTGTTCAAATAATTTCTCTAAGAATTTTGGTGATGTTCTAGATAAAATAATTTGAGGTTTTGCTCCTCTTAATTTTACGTCATCTACAACTGCACGTAATGTATCTCCTTTTCTGAAAAAATCTGATGGTATTTGATTTTCTTTTGGTAAAATCATTTCGTTTTGTTCGTCATCCATAATAATCACTTGCTTGTGACGTACATAGTGGATTTCTCCCGAAACTACTTCTCCAATTAAACCTTTAAATTTCTCGTATAAATTAGAGTTATCATGCTCCATTACTTTAGAAACCAATGTTTGGCGTAATGTTAAAATCGCACGACGACCTAATGCTTCGATCGGAATTTTTTCCGATACTTCTTCACCTACTTCAAAATCTGGCTCAATTTTACGTGCTTCAGATAATTCGATATCTGTTGCGTCGTCTTCTGAAAAACCGTCTTCTACAACGATACGGTTATGCCAAATCTCTAAGTCTCCTTTATCAGGATTTACAATAATATCAAAGTTATCATCTGTACCATATTTCTTTTTCAAAACACTTTTCAGGGTTTCTTCTAAGATTGCCATCAGCGTAATACGGTCGATGTTCTTATCGTCTTTAAAATCTCCAAAAGATTCAATTAATGCAAGATTGTCCATTAAACTTTAATTTTTTTAAAAGGTGACTTTTATAATCGCTTTCTTGATGTCAGCGTAATTTATTTTTTCTTCGTGTTCTACTGTAATTTTTCCTTTTCCTACAGGTTTTGGTTCGCGCGCTTCCCAAAAAATTGTAACACCTTCTTCATCGGCTTCTACAATTTCGCCTTCCATCACTTTGTCGCTTAATGTAGCTTCTAAAGTTCTTCCTACATTTTTGGCAAATTGGCGTGGCATGGTTAGGTTACTTCCTACACCAGGAGAGGAAACCTCTAATGCAAAATCACATTCTTCTCTATCAAGATTGTGCTCTACATGTCGACTTATTCTTACAATTTCTTCGACTGAAAGACCTTCGTCTCCATCTGCTAAAATAACAATTTTATCATCTGGAGTGATTTTCCAATCGATAAGAAACAATGACGGATTTTCCGCAATTGCTTCGTCTATCAGCTGTTTTACTTTACTTGAATCCATATACAACGAAAAAGAGAGCTATAACCAGCCCTCCTCCATTTATTCCTTTAAATTCTTTGCAAATATAGGTCATTTTTTTTTATTGACCTAATTTCAACCATTTAATCTGATTAATTCATCAGTTGATATACAAATATTCCGATAAATATTAACGTTAATATAATGTCGTAACCTGTTGTTAAAATAAATCCTACAAAAGATCCGAAAGCAGATTTTAAAGCAACTTTTGGCGAAGCCGCAGTAAAAATTAATTCGCCTAATAATGCTCCCAAAAAAGGTCCTACGATAAAACCGATTGGTGGAAAAAATAATCCGAAGATTAATCCGACAATAGATCCCCAAATTCCGTATTTGGTTCCACCTAATTTTTTGGTCATATATGCAGGCAATAAATAATCTAAAATCGCGCCTAATAACACAAAAAGTCCTGCAATAATTATCGTTCCCCAATTGTAACTACAATCACCACTGAATTTAAAAACCAATAATCCTACCAATGCTAAAGGTGCTCCTGGTAAAACTGGCAAAACAGTTCCGACCAAACCAACAACCAATAAAATTCCACTAATAAGATTTAGTATACTATCGTTATCCATTATTTTAGTATTTTTAAAACTGTAACTTTGCACAAACAAATCTATTTAAACTCAATTAACAGCTTATGCAAGATAAATCTTTTTATGAAGAATTTTCTGATGGTGTAAAATTTTTTTTCAATCAATATTTCAAAATTGATTTGTCTGAAAATCTTTTTAATTTCTTAGAAATTGTCACTTGGATAGCTATTCTTTTTGTGTTAGATTTTGTGCTAAGAGCTATTATTCTTCCGCTTCTAAAAAAATTAAAGAATTTTACCGAAAACGATTGGTTGAAGTTTTTGTACAAAAACAAAGTCTTTGTTTCAGCTATTCATCTTATTCCAATCAGTTTTGCATTAAGCATGAATGTTATTTTGTTCAAGAATGAAGGAAATATTTTTCATGTTGTTCAACGCATTACGCAACTTATTTCATTAATCGTTTTTACGCAACTTATTTTCCGAGTTATCAATACAATTATTGATGTGTACAACGAAGAAAATAGTTATACAACAGTTGGAGTACGAACTTTTGGGCAGATGTTGAAGTTTATCATCACGTTTTTTGCGATTATTTCTGGAATAATGATTTTGTTTACGGTTGATAAAAACACAATTATTACTGTTCTCGGAGCTTTAACCGCAGCTGTTTTATTGATTTTTCGTGATGCAATTTTCGGATTTGTTTCTGGTTTGCAAATCTCCTATTCTAAAATTGTAAAAGTTGGCGATTGGATTACCGTTTCAAAGGGCGATATTGAAGGAACAGTAAAAGAAATTAACATCAATTTGGTAAAAATTGAGAAGTTTGATAAATCTATTGCAACGGTTCCTACTGTGGATTTGGTTTCGTCGCAAGTAACCAATCATATGGCTATGTTGGCGACCGGAACACGTCAAATAAAACGTTCGGTTTCTTTTAACGTCAATTCGTTTCAGTTTTGTAACGAAGAAATGTTAAATCGTTTCGAAAATATTACTTTAATTCATCATTATATTCAACAAAAACGTCACGAAATTTCCATCTATAATCAAAACATTGAAAATTCTGATTTAGATATTAATGGTAAAAATTTAACCAATATTGGTGTTTTTAGAATTTATGTTGAACATTATTTAAAAAGTTTGAAAACTGTTTCGCAAAATGATCCAATTATTGTGAAACAATTACCTGTTTCTCCACTTGGAATGCCGTTAGAAATTGGTTGTTTTACAACTTCGGCAAGTAATTTGGAATTTGAAAGAATTCAGTCCGATATTTTCGATCATTTGTTGACAGCTTGTCGTAAATTTGACTTAGAAATTATGCAAAGCATTTCGCTTTCTGATATAAAAAAATTATAATATAAAATCATGACTAAATTAAGTGTTAATATAAATAAAATTGCCACAATTCGTAATGCGCGTGGCGGAAATACGCCAAATCTTGTAGAAGCGGCAATCAAAATTCAGGAATTCGGAGGACAAGGAATTACGATTCATCCACGTCCAGACGAACGCCATATTCGTTACCAAGATGTGTACGATTTGAAACCTGTTGTAACAACTGAATTTAATATTGAAGGAAAACCGATTGATAGTTTTATGGAATTGGTTTTAAACTCAAAACCAGAACAAGTTACCTTGGTTCCTGATGCAGAAGATGCGATTACATCAAATGCTGGTTGGGATACAATCAAACATTTTGATTATTTAACTGATGTGATTAAAACCTTTAAAGATGCTGGAATCAGAACATCTATTTTCTTAGATCCAAATCCTGCTTTAATTGAAAGTGCTGCAAAAACTGGTGCAGATCGAATCGAGTTGTACACAGAAGAATTTGCAACGCAATATGGTTTAGGAAATCTTGAAGCGATCAACCCTTATAAAGAAACAGCTAAATTGGCAATCGAAAATGGCTTGGCTGTAAATGCCGGACACGATTTGAGTTTGGACAATATTGAATATTTTATTCGCGAAATTCCAACAATTGCAGAAGTTTCTATTGGTCATGCATTGATTTCTGAAGCTCTATATTTAGGTTTAGAAAATACAATACAGGCTTATTTACGTAAAATTGAATTAGCAAATTTGTAAAAAATGGCAGAAATCTTACATAGTAAAATTGTCGGTTCTGGTGAAAAACATTTATTGGTTTTTCATGGATTGTTTGGACAATTGGATAATTGGAGCACATTAGGAAAACATTTTGGTGAATATTTTACGACACATTTGATTGATTTGCGCAATCATGGACGTAGCTTTCATAGCGAAGATTCTTCTTTAGCAGCAATGACACAAGATATTGTGAATTATATGGATGCAAATTCTATCGAAAAAGCACATTTGTTGGGGCATTCTCTTGGTGGAAGAATTGTGATTGATTTTGCAATGATTCATCAAAATAGATTAGATCATTTGATTGTGGCGGATATGGCACCAAAAGCTTATCAACCTCATCATAATGCGATTTTCAAAGCGTTGAAATCTGTTAATTTTGATCAAGTTGAAACTCGAAAAGATGTAGAAACGACTTTAGAACAATATATTCCTGAAATTGGTGTGCGACAATTTTTGTTGAAAAACGTTTACCACGCCGATAATGGAAAATATGCTTTTCGATTCAATTTAGATGTTTTGGATAAATTTTATCAAGAAATGATTGGTTCTGAATTGTTAAAAGGAGAATTTGATGGTCCAACTTTATTTTTGGGTGGCGCAAATTCTAATTACATTATGCCAGAAGATGAAATGATTATCAAAGAACGTTTTCCAAATGCAGAAATCAAAAAAATTGCAAATGCAGGACATTGGTTACATGCCGAAAACCCAAAAGATTTTACAGCAGAAGTTTTAGATTTCTTGTTGAATAAATAAAAACAAAAAAGCGAAATTCAAATTGAGAATTTCGCTTTTTTTATTAAATTACATCATTATTCAATTAAACTGATTATGAATGTCTAAAGCTAAATTTTTAATAATTTTTCTATTATTTTGGAATATTACTTATTCCCAATCTATTGATGATTCTTTTTCGCAGACAAAAATGCAAAAGGATTTAAAGATTTTTAAAGATATAAGGATTAAAACTAATTCAGGTTTATACAAATACAGAACAAAATCAGAAATTGACAGCATTTATAATTGGGCAGAAAAAGAAATTAGTAAATCTTCTACTTACCGAGATTTTTACAATATCATTTGTACTTTAACTGACTATGAAGGTAGTTTGCACAATGACACTGAATTATCTAAAAATAATTTAAAAATATTAAAAACAGAATTATCTGGATATTTTCCTTTTCCCTTAAAAAAGATAGATAACAAATGGATTATCAACTTCGAAAACAATGCTATTCCATTGGGTTCTGAGATAATTTCTATCAATAATGAAAAAATTGAGAATGTTGAGAAAAATTTATTCAAATACTACACAACAGATGGTTATAATACAACTGGAAAAAATATTGGTTTAAGCACTCATTTTTCTAAATTTTATAGATTAAATTATGGTCTAAAGAATAATTTTATTGTTGAATACAAATTACCTTTTTCCAATCAAATTTTAAAAAATACAATAGAAAGTATTGGTTATGCTGATTATTATAAAAATTTTAGAAACCGATTTTCAAAACCCTATGATCAGGTTTATTATGCTAATTTGAAAGAAAATGAAAAGTATTCCTTTAAGATAATAGATGCTTCGACTGCTATTTTGACAATTCATACATTTTCTATGGGTGATGAAAAATCAGAAGAACATAAAATTTATAACGAGTTTCTAAATAACACATTTACTGAAATTAAAAATAAAAACATTACAAATCTTATTCTTGATGTACGAAACAATGGAGGAGGAACAGACCCTAATGATATTTTAACTTACTCTTATTTAACTTCTCGAAATTTTCAAGAAAATAAACAAGCTTGGATTAGCTTTAAAAAAATTCCACTTTTAAAATATTATAATTTAAACGCTCCAAAATTTATACGTCCTTTATTTGTAGGAAAATATAATAAAGAATTACAAGCAATTTTTCCAGAGAATAGAAATGATGCATTCTATGAAAACGAAAAGAGCAATGATCATAAAATTTGGACTCCAAATTCAAATGCCTTTCAAGGAAAAATATACTTACTCATTAGTCCTGCTGTTGCTTCTGCTGGAAGTTTATTTGCTTCTATGGTAGCTGGAAACTCGAATTGTATAGTTATTGGAGAAGAGTCGATGGGTGGATATTATGGTCATAATGGTCATACACCTTTTGAATATAAATTACCATATTCAAAAATAATCACATCTTTTTCTATCGTTAATTTAGAACAAGATGTTCCTAAAAAAGATAAACAAAAATACGGAAGAGGAATTCTTCCTGATTATCAAATTTCACAGACCTTAGATGATTTCTTAAATCAAAGAGATACACAATTAAATTTCACGATTGATTTAATAAAAAAATAAATTCAAAATAAAAATTTTGAGATTCTTCATTTCGCTAACGCTACATTGAGAATGACATTTTCTTGATTGATATTTTAGAAGAATCTAATTTTTAAAACACCTTGACAAGGTTTTAATCCTTGTCAAGGTGTTTTAACTCAATTTATTTTCTCTCAACAACGACCAATAAATCATAGTTGAATCTCGACTCAATTCAGTGAAATTTAGTTTTTTCAAAAGCTTGGTTGAGCCAATATTTTCTATCAAACAACAAGCGGTAACTTCCTCTAAAGTTTCTTTCGTAAATACCCAGTTTATCAATTCCGCAGCTGCTTCAACGGCAAAACCTTGCTTTCTTTCGGCTTCGATAATTCCGTAACCAATATCACAACTTCTTCCAACAAAATTATAACCTTTAAAACCAATGTCACCAATTATTTCTCGTGTTGATTTCTTGATAATCATCCACGATTCGAAACCTGTTGGTGCGTCAACTTTAGACAAGTTTACAATAATTCGAGGCAATGTTTCGATTACATCTGCATCAGGCCAACCTTTTCCTCTAACTAAATTTAATTGCTCTAAATCGGTATAATTATTTTGTAATATATTTTCGCAAATGGAAATCGTGAACGGCATCAAAATTAATCGTTCGCTACACAATTCCGTTACTTGTAAACTTTCTAAATGCATAATTGATGAAATTTTATAACTTCAAAATGTATCAACTCATCTTTCATTAATTTTTGAGAAGAATAAGTCAACAATTCAATGTTTTTGAATGTAAATCTTACCAAATAATCTCTTCCCTGAAATTTTGATGAAATTACTTTTCCTTCGAATTTTCCATTTTCAGAAATTGTAATTTCTTCTGGATAAATGACAATTTTAGAAGAGTCGATTCCTAAATCTTGCGAATCATCCAACACATTTACATAACCAAAAAGTTTGGCCACATAAGCTGTCGCAGGAGAATTTCGCACATTCTCGACCTCATCAAACTGAATCATTTTTCCGTTTTGCAAAACTAAAATTTTATCCGAAGTATAAAAAGCATCATTCAAATCATGCGTTGTAAAAATCACTGTAATTTGATGCGCCTTGCACCAATCCATAATTTTTTCTCGAATGGTTAATTTTAATGTTTGATCTAAATTAGAAAAAGGTTCATCCAACAACAAAATTTCGGGTTGTTGTGCCAAAGCTCGTGCAATAGACACACGCTGTCGTTGACCTCCACTCAGTTTATTTGGAAAAATATGTTTAAAGTCTAACATTTCAACCACCGTTAACGCTTCGTCAATTTGTTGTTGCTTAAGCTCTAAATCAAAATTGCTTAAGAATTTTCCGACATTTTCGCCAACAGTCACAAAATCTAACAAATCATAATCTTGCGCTACGTATTTCATCATTTTATGACCTGGAATCAAATTATAAGCAGGACCACGTAATTTCTTAGTATGATAGTAAATTTCTCCTTCTTTAAAATCTAGCAAACCATAAATCAATTTCAGTAAAGTTGATTTTCCACTTCCACTTTCTCCGATAATACTTATCACTTCGCCTTTGTTAACTGCAAAATTGATGTTATCGAGTACTTTTTCTTCGAAATCTGGATAATTATAACTGAGTTGTTTTACGTTTAGCACGATTGAATAATTTTTCTTATGTTTGGCTAAGGTATTAGATTTATTCAATATGAAATAATTGTTTAATTATTTCATTTATTGATATAAATCAATATCAACTATTAATTTATATTATAGTTTTGTAAAAGAAAAAATTAAAAAAAGCAATATGAAAAAATTATTCTTAGGATTGGCTGTTGTTTCTGCTGTTGCATTAACTTCTTGTGGAGGAAAAACTGAAACTAAAGCTGCAACTGAAGCTCAAGAAGGAGCAACATCAACTGAAGGAGCGGCAGAATATGCTGTTGATACAACTACATCTGTTGTAAATTGGAAAGGTGGAAAAACTTTTGACGATATCAACAAACCAGAAGAAGGTCACTACGGAGTTGTAAAATTAAAAGAAGGTTCTGTAAAAGTACACGACGGAGTTTTAGAATCAGGGAAATTTGTTGCTGATTTTGCTTCTTTCGAATCTAAAGATTTAGATGCTGATGCTGAAAGCAAAGGAAAATTAGACGGACACTTAAAATCTGCTGATTTCTTAGACGTTGAAAAATTCCCAACTGCAACTTTCGAAATTACAGGAGTTAAAGCTTTAGAAGGAGGAGATTACAATTCAGAAATTTCTGGAAACTTAGATTTCCGCGGAGTTCCTAAAAATGTTACTTTCAAAGCTAATGTAACTGTTGATGCGAATGGTGTTACAATCAAATCTGAAGAATTCGGAATTAACCGTAAAGATTTCGGAATTGTTTTCACAGGTGGTGGAGGATCTATTGTAAAAGACGAAGTTTTATTACAAGTAGATTTATCAGCTAAACCAGCTGCTGCAACTGAAGAAGCTGCAAAATAATCGAATTGAATATTCATAAAATAATAGAAGCCATTTATCTTAGATAGATGGCTTTTTTGGTTTAGAGGCGAAAAAATATAATTTCTCTCATTTTTTTTGTGATAATTAATTGAACTTAATTATATTCGTACTCATAATTAATAACATACATTAACAAAACAATGAAAACAATTAAGTTCTTCCATCCGGATGAAACATTTAATTATAATATTGAAAAATCGTTATGCAAAGTCGTTTTTCAAGGAAATAAAAAATGTTTGTTGGTCGAAATACATTCGACTGATGACTTAGAACACGTAGAAGGCGATTCGTTACAAAACGATTTTCCTCAACTTTCTTTATTTATTGATGATTTTCCTTTGGATGTAGAATCTGTAGAAGAATTAAACGGTAAAAAAGTTTCTATTCCTTACGGTTTTGCCGAGGAAGAAGACGAAGAAGGTGAAACTGTGGAAGTATATTACACAACGTTGAATGTTTCGGAAGAAGATTACGAAACGGTAAACAACGAATTAACTTTTAGTGTAAATGACAAAGGAATTTTGACCTTGAATTGGAAAGGTGAAGTGCAAGATTTTGTAGAAGAATCTGAAAAAGATATTCCTTTCGAAATAGAATGTACATTTGAAGAATTCGAATTCACAGAAGACGATTTTGAATAAAAAAATACAACAAAAACCTCTCAATTTTGAGAGGTTTTTTTAATCACTATAAATTATGAAAAAGTTTACTTTAACTCATCGATTATTACATTGGACAATCGGAATATCGATGATAATGCTTTTCTTAACTGGTTTTTTGAGAATGGAATGGATGAGTAAGAAAAATCTTTCTGCTTTGATTACTAATGAAGTTTCAAAAGAAGGTTTAAACATTTCTGACGCTACTTTAAAAACAATTGGGAGAAGTTCTTTAGAACCAATGTGGCAATGGCACGAAATATTTGCTTATATCGCTTTAGGTCTTTTTGCTGTCCGAATTGTTTATATGCTGGTAAAGGGAATCCGATTTCCTAATCCTTTGAAAAGTCATTCAACATCCGAAAAATTTCAGGGAATAATTTATATGATTTTCTATTTGTTAATGCTAATTAATATTGTGACAGGATTTTATTTAATGTGGGGAAATGGAACTTACAAAGACCCTATGGAAGAACTGCATAAAACTGCAATTTATTGGTTTCCTATCTTCTTTCTCATTCATCTAATTGGAGTTATTATCGATGAAGTCAATAAAAATTCTGGAATTGTTTCTAAAATGATAAATGGTAAAGATTAAAAATAAAAAAAGACACTTTATAAAGTGTCTTTTTTATTTAAACATTTGATATATTTTATCTTTTTCGTAACCTTCGATGGTTACTTTTTGATCAGTACTATAAAACGTATATTCTTTACGATTATCTGTATCTATAATATAATTCGGAAAAGATTTATTTGGTCTTCTCATTCTTGCTTCTTTGAGATTTTTTCGATCCTTGTTCGATATCAAAAAAGTCTTTTTATCAAGAATCAAAAAGTAATATTCTTTTTCTAAAGAATAATAGTTGCTTGACGATTTTACAGTTAAGATTAATTTATTATCCTTTACTTGATAAGTTCCTTCAGCAAAACCATAATTAGCATTATTGATTTCTTTACCGTTTTTATCTAACTCTACAATACAGCTAAGAAAAACCGACTTGTATTTGAATTGTTGGTTATTAAACAATTTCAATTCAAAGTCGCTATGTTTAAAGATTAAAGGAGTCGTCAACACTAATTTATCTTGCGCTTTTGTATTAATTGCAAGTAAAAATAATAATCCAACCAATAATTTATTCCACAAATTCATATAACTGATTAACAATTATATAAATTTAAAGAAAATTATTTTCCTTTCATAAAAATCCAAGCCAATAAACCCCAACCGATAATCATGAATAATCCTCCAAGTGGCGTAATTGGTCCTAAAAATTTAAGGTTTGCATTCCAATGTTCTGCGAATGACAACAAATAGATACTTACAGAAAAAACAAATGTTCCGGCAATTAAACACCAAGCAGCAGAACGTTCTAATCCATTATTAAATTGAAAATACATTCCAACAGCTAACAAAACAATCGCGTGATACATTTGGTAACGTACCCCTACTTCAAAACTTGCTAATTTTTCGGCAGGTAAAATTTTCTTGAACGCATGAGCTCCGAAAGCACCTAATATAACCGCCGTCATTCCGTATAATGAAGCGATTGTCAACACAAGATTTTTCATAAATTATCTCTTTTTATTTTATTCAGATTTCTTTTTTCCAGCTACAAAATCTTTCAAATAATATGGCTCGAAATACGCAACATCTTCAAATGATTTTTGATTAAATTTTTCTTCCGCAACACGAATCATATCCTTTGCCGATGGAAAAGTTTGTATAAACGTAGCATCCAAATGCGCTAAAACTTCTTGACATTTTTCTGCTCCATCACCCACAAAAATAATTTTCTTTCCTTTCAATTCTTCAAAAGAAGTTTCGTCAATTACTTTCGCTTCAGTTTCTGTCAACTGATTTCCTTGCTTATCGAATAAAGCTGTATAGACTTCCATTCGTCTTGCATCAATCATCGGAATGATATAATCTACCTCTTGATTTAATTGTGATTCCGCCAAAATTTGCAACGAATTAATTGCCATCAACGGAATATCAGAACCATACGCAAAACCTTTGGCAGACGAAACGCCAATACGCAAACCTGTGTAAGAACCTGGACCTTTTGAAACACAAACCGCCTCGATATCTTTCCAATTTATTTGCGCACCTTCCACACACCAATCCACAAACTGATTCAGTTTTTCGCCATGTGCATAGTTTTCATCACTTTCTTCAACCAAACATAGTTGAACGCCATCTTTAGCAATCGAAACCGAACAATTTTTTGTTGAAGTTTCTAAATTTAAGATTGTTGCCATGCTGCAAAGATACATCACGAAAGTTAGATGATTTATGTTTGATAAGATGATTTTCTATCGGAAATGGAGTTAATCCTGATAATTTTCTACGAAATGATAAAAAGTATTATTTGATTTATCATATATAAGGATATTATAATGAGGATATTTCGCAATTTGATAATATTCTAATTCTCCTATATTATTAAATTCTGTAAAAAAATCAAGTTTATTATATATTTCAGGAAATTTACTCTTGATAAAATTTATTTTCTCTAAAATTGTAACTTCATTTGTTTTCATTAATTCATTATCCGAAATGTCAGCTTTATCTGTTTTCAAATCATTTAAAAATTTGAATAAATCATTTTTATCTGATTGATATTTAAAAAAGCATTGATAAAAACCTCCTAAAAAATCTATTTTAACCCCTTTTTGATTTTTAATTTCAAATATTAAACCTTTATCATAAACTTCTCCTAATTTAATAGAATTAATCGCTGTAGTATTTTGAAATAGTTTATCAACACTTTTTTTCCACACAACTTCAGTCGTAGTTGATGCTTTATCTTTTACTTTCTGAATAGTATTATCTTTAACCTCATCTATTTTTGAACACGATAAAAAACTGAATAAGAACAATAAAAATATATTTTTCATAAGCTTTATTTAACTTTTATTTCTCTTCCAACGTAATTGGAACGCCAGCATAAAAATCTAATACTTTTTGTTTGAAAATGTAGTTATATTTTGCTTGCAACATTTGCGATTCTGCAACCATCATGTCATTACGCGAACGGTTAAAATCATATTGATTAATAACTCCAGCATTGTAAGATTTTTGCGCAAAATCGTATGAAATTTTCGCATATTTTACTGCTTCTTTCGACGAATCGTATGACGCATAAGAACTATTTACTTCGAAATATGCAGACTGAACGTTTTTCAACACCTCTTGTTTCGATTGTAAAAGATCAACTTTTGCTAAATCCTCGTTGATTAATGCTTTCTGAATATTAATTTTATAGGAATATTGATTCCAAATTGGAATAGACACACCAACTCCAAAAACACCCGTTACATTATGCCCTAATTGCTCTAATAATGCATCTTGACGTAATCTCTTGTTAAAATATTGTAGATAATTTGTCCCGAAATTGAAACTTCCTGTCACTTTTGGGAATAATGAAGTTCTTGCGATTTGAGTTTCTTTCGCAGCAACATCAATTTGCAATTCGGCATGTTTTACAGAAGGCTGATTTTGATAAGCCGTTTCCACCACATCATCCAAATTATACAATTGAGACGTAACATTATCTGGAATTTTGACATCGGTTACAGCAAAATTTCGGTAATCATTTAATTGCAACAACATCGCTAAATTGAACAATGCACGCTCTATTTCGATTTGTGCATTTACCACTTCACGTGTATTTGTCGCGACTTCAGATTCAGATTGTGCGACAACAGATTGAGCTACAGTTCCAGCTTTGAACTTCTTTTGATTTTGATCCAATAATTGCTTCGAAATAGTTAGATTTCCAACTGCAACTTGTTTCAATTCTTTGTTCAATAAAACCGCCAAATAATAATTCGCGACTTGTAACGAAATATCATTTATCGTCATCGCAGTTTGCACTTTCGACGCTTCTAATTCCAAAGCAGCTTTGTCTTTATTCAATTGAACAACTCCACCACTATAAATATTAATGCTCGATTGTACACCAAATGAATGCGCAAATTGATAATATCCCTTTTCTATTGTTGGATTATACGTTCCGATTGTAAAATTAGTATCTACATAACCCGAAACTGTTGGCAACCATGCATTGTAGGTTAACTCTAAATTTTTATTGAAAATTTCTTGGTTGATGGTATTCTGCTGAACAGTCAAATTATTTTTCGAAGCATACTCAATACACTTTTCAATTGTCCATTCTTCTTGGGCAAACGAAGAAAGAGAAGTAATAAATAGTAAAGTAAAAAATAATTGTTTCATAGACTATTCTTGTCAGAAAATTAAAGATATAAAATAAGTCGAATTTCTAACCAAAATGTTACGAAATTCGACTTAAAGTTTTATTCGGTCAGTAAATTAACCTTTAATTTTTGAAGCAATTGCGAATTCTTCTGCAAAAGCAGCGATTCTTTCTGCAACTTCTTTTTCCTCTGTTGCTCTTTCGTAAGAACTAGACATCGAGATTAAAATTTGGTGAAAGAAACGTTTCATATCATCTTGTGTCATTTCTTTTGTCCACAAATCGATACGCAAAGCCTCTTTTGCTTTATCATCCCAAACAGAAAGTAACATTGCTTTTGTTTCTTCGTGACTAATTCCACCGTCCGGTGCATTCCAAGTCATTTTTTCTGGCACGTGATTTTCGTCCAATTCAATCTCTACTGTAATATTTGTTGTTCTCATAACTTCTAATTATTAGTTTATTTCACAAAATGGTAAACTTTACCATCAATTGTTTTTGTTGTATAATTTGTTGAATTATTACTTTCTAAAGCTGGCTTATATTTAGAATCTTTGAATATTTTTTGACCATCCATATCATCTAATAAAGCTTTCAATTCTACCTTCGGATTCTCTTTCATGTATTGACGAATAATTTGCAAACCAATCCAAGCTGCAATTCTTCCTGGAGAATCTTGCTCAATTTCATTATTAAATTTTGAAAAAGGGCTAATTGCTAAAAATCGTTTATCTAAAGAAGCATCTGAACTGAATACATAATTTTGCTCCACAAAAAAGTTCCAAATTTGACCTTCATTCTCAATACACCACTGAATTTGTTCTGGCGTATAACCAACTTTATATTCGTCTGGCGTATCTGTTAACAATGCATCTTGCAAAATCAATTTCTTTCCTTCGTAAATCATTTTATCAATAAATAATTGATTTCTTGGGCTAAATGTTACCACATCATTCGCAATCGCATCAACTGCTTGAGATGGTAAACGATTAAGATCTAAATTTGTGCGCAAATAACGTTCTACACCAATGCTGTCATACAATTTGTTCTTTGGTCCCAAATACGCATCCATCGCAATAAACATCAAGCCAGATTGCTGACTAAACATCACAGGATAATCTATATTTTGCAAACCTGATGAATAAGTATAAACCGTCGGAATTTTATATTCAGGAAAATAAAATTGGTAACGTTGAAACATCGGTGTTAACGATTGATTTAAGTTTTTAAAATCTCCAAAAACCTTTCGAGATTGTCCATAAATACTCAATTCTTCTTTATTACGACGTTGACTTTCCCATACATCGTCCGCAGTTTTTGCATCAAAAAAGAATGGATAATCTTTTCGTAAAGTCGCTAAAGGAATCGAATCGTTAAAAAAATCTTGGCTAATATCATGAATATTCAACTGAACATTTTGTTCTTTGACATCCACTTCCCACGATTTTTCTTTTTTGCACGCAGTAAATAAAATTAAACTCGCAAAAGCTAAGCCATATACAAATTTCATTGCTTGGTTATTTAGCTAACAAAAATAGTAAAATAATCGGTAGTATTTTCAACCCTAATTTTTTTCATAATCTGCTATCTTTGAAATAAATTATTAAACTATGCAAACTGAAAAAGTTGTAGAATATATTGTTTCTTGGTTGAAAGATTACTTGGAAACAGCTCACCAAAAAGGCTTTGTGATTGGAATTTCGGGCGGAATTGATTCGGCTGTAACCTCAACACTTTGCGCGATGACAGGTTATCCTTTATTAAACTTAGAAATGCCTATTCATCAAGAGAAAAATCAAGCGGATAGAGCAAAACGTCATATCGAATGGTTAAATAATAAATTTTCGTCACCAATCGATTCAATAGAAGTTGATTTGACCTCTACTTTTGATGCAATGGTTTCTGCTTTACCAGAAACGGAAACAACGGATAAAGTGAATTTAGCGTTGGCCAATACACGCTCTCGTTTGCGTATGACAACACTTTATTATTTTGCTGGTTTACACAATTATTTGGTTGCAGGAACAGGAAATAAAGTCGAAGATTTTGGCGTTGGTTTTTATACGAAATACGGTGATGGCGGTGTAGATCTTAGTCCAATTGCTGATTTAATGAAATCGGAAGTATATAAAATTGCTGAGTTTTTAGGAATCAATACCGATATTCAAAAGGCAAAACCAACCGATGGTTTGTTTGGCGATGATCGTTCGGATGAAGATCAATTAGGAGCAAATTACGATGAATTGGAATGGGCGATGAAAGCGAAAGAAGCTGGAAAAACTGCAGATGAATTTGAAGGAAGAGAAAAAGAAGTTTTCGAGATTTATTCGAGATTAAATCGTATTAACCAACACAAGATGGTTCCAATTCCGATTTGTGATATTCCAGAGGAATTGATGAAGTAAGTGAATAGGTAAAACATATTCCGAGTTTCGAAATTCGAACTTCGATAAAACTTATAACTAGAATACAATTTAAAAGCAAGCGAAAGTTTGCTTTTTTATTTTGATGCGATGTTGAAACGAGTTCAACATGACTTATCTATAAATGTCATTCTGAATGTAGCGCTAGCGGAATGACATTTTCTTAGTTTACATTTGAGAAATCAAAAAAATATACTAAAAACAAAAAACTCAGTAATACTACTGAGTTTTTTTATGTTGTAAATAATAAGTTATTGCGATATATGCGAGGGCGATTCCAGATAAGTTTGCCATTAAATCGACAAAATCAAAACTACGATGAAGTGATGTTAAAACGCCTTGTAAAATTTCAATAAGAAAACTTACCAAAAACGGAATTATCATCAAACGTAGATTTGTTATTTTGTATGCGATAAATAACAAAATCGTCATCATTCCAAACATTCCACAATGTACAAGTTTATCTAAATTATCAATCTCCAAAAAGATTTCTAATTCTTTGATTGTACTTAATTTCGAGAAATTTTCTTGTGGAAGTAGCGTCAGATAAAACACTAACGCTACATACGCAAAGAATATTATTTTTTTTGTCTTATGCACCGATTAACTCTCCGTAAGCAGCTGCGTCTAATAAAGCATCTAATTGAGAAGCGTCTTCAATTTTTACTTTGATAATCCATCCTTTTCCGTAAGGATCAGTGTTGATTAATTCTGGCTCACCTTCTAATTCAGTGTTAAATTCTACAACTTCACCGCTAATTGGCATAAATAAGTCAGAAACTGTTTTTACTGCTTCTACTGTTCCAAATACTTCTTCTTGACCTAAAGTTTCTCCTTCTGTTTCTACGTCAACATAAACAATATCTCCTAACTCTCCTTGTGCGAAAGCTGTAATACCGATTGTTGCTACGTCTCCTTCTACAGAAATCCACTCGTGATCTTTACTGTACTTTAAATTGTTTGGAATGCTCATAATGTTTGTTTTATTGTTTTTTTAATTTCCGAATGTAAAGGTAGCACTAAATCCGGCACGAATTTGAGAAATTGGAAAAGCTGTTGAAATTTTATATTTACTCATCATCTGATCCCAATAGAATCTCAAGTTCAAATTCTTACTTACGTTATAATCTGCCGTTAACTTAAATGTCATAATTCGTTGTCCACCTGTTATTTGCGAATCTCCATAAATACTTGTTGGTACGTTTGGATTTTGTACGTCATCAAAGTTATAAATTACTTTTCGAATTGTTGTTTGATTATCTCTTAATGAGAAATCTCCACGAATATTTAAGTCACCTTTGATTGTTTTCTGATTTCCTTGGTAACGAATTTTCATTTTGAAATCTTTGAAAATATACCCAAATCCAACAATATATTCAGATCCATAATCTTCTGTATACGTATAATTTGTTGTACTTAATGATAATAAACGATCTCTGTTATATTGTGCACGTAATTGCATACTGTTACGGAATGTTAAATCCACTCCTAATAATGGCGAGAATGATTCGATCATCGTAACCGCTCCATATAAATTCTGGGTATAGAAGTTTCCGTTTTCATCTTTACCAGTCACTTGTCCACCCCCCATAATTCCTGTATCTAACATGAAGTTTGGATTAGACTGAATACCAGTTGTTGTGTACGTCGAATTATATGAACTCGAAACCTCAACATTATCAAAATATTTATTGATAATTGGAACAGATTTCAATCCTGTGTACGTTACGCGCCAGTTCGGAACCGGAATAGAACGATTGTATCCTAACTTAGACGAACCTGCATCTTTTCCTTGCACCGCTGCTAAAAAGGCTGGTAAAAGTACATCAGAACTTCTTGCATTAAATCCTTCGTAATAACCAAGTCCATCTACATTTCCGCTACCTCTTTTTTGTGCTAAACGTCCAGAAATAGTTTTAGTATTTGTTAGGAATTGCTCAAAAATTGCATCTCCATCTTTGAAAGCTGTTTTGATATTTACAGTCGAAATATTAAGATTTGCTAATTCATCGATGTAAGGATTTTCGACTGCTAAATTGAATCCTGAATGATAAATACGACGATCTTTTGTACGTTTTGCATTCAAATCAATTCGTAAATCAGGAATAGGCTCAATTAAAGCAGTTCCATTAAAATCAGAACCTTTTGTAATTTGATACGCATCCGTCATCAATTCATCACCAACAATCAATCCTCTTTCAACTAATTGTCGTTTAATATCGAATTGTGTTCCATAAACGAAACCTAAACTTGGTCCATTTTTACCATCAACACCAAAAAATCCTGGCTCGTATAATAATCCTGGAATTACGGCTCCATTCCGTTGATTATATGTAAAATTAGCACGTTTTAGTGATGATAAAACCATCCAACCATAATCTTTTGCTGTAAATTTATGTTTGAATTTATAAGCTGATTTCTTATTTGTTCGACGTTTTTTAGCGAATAAATTTGTATAAACTGTATTCAACGAATCTATTTCTGCTCGACGTCCTTTTAAGATCGAATCGTAACGTTTGTATCCTTTAAATTCTGGATAGAATTTTGCAAAATCCAAATCTCCCATCAAGTTGATCGAATTCGAGTTTTGAGCTGTACCTCTACCTAAATTTGCAATTCGTGTTGATGTAGAACCATCAGGATTTGTAACTTCTGTCTCAAAATTTCTGTAAGCTGTAGAAGTTGCAATCCAGTTATAATTCGAAGTAAATCCAGCTTCAACATTCATCCAATTTAGATACGGGAAGAATTTTAAAGGTAATTTATAATTCACCTGAAATTGTTGATCATACTGAACTGGGCGTCCAATTGTAAACATATTTTGCCAAATCATATCTTGATCCGCACGCTGGAAAGTTGTTCCATCATTCAACGTCATTGTCGAAGATGTTAAATCTAAACGCAACGATTTCGTCAAATCAAAACCTAAATTATATTGCCAATTGAACAAGAAATTGTTACTATATGTAGGACGAATTAAGCTCGAAGAACTTCCTCCTCCTAAATATTGACTGATATCACGATATTGTCTTTCGCTATACGTTCGCGCAATCTCTGTACGGAAAGAGAAACGTGTTGGCAAAGGATTCACATTAAATTCACGAATAAATTGTAAATATTTTCCTGATTCCTCTTTTGGTTGAACCGCACGCCATTTTTTGAAAGGTTCGTACGATTTTCCTCTAAATCCGAAATTATAATTAATTGACGCTCTTAATTGCTGATTGACATTATATTGCGTATAAATATCACGATAATAATTATCCGAATACATCATCGAAACTGAGAAGTTAGAAGGATCATAAAAACGAACAGGATTGTTGTTATTTGTTGATCTAACTTTTCGAATATTGTTAAAGGCAAAACTTTTAAACTGCGTATAAGTACGAACAACTTTTTCTAGTTCGGCTTTATTAGGCGCTTCATCAAAAATAATATCGTTGTCTAATGGATTATATTTTGGATCGACAAAACTTTCCTGAATTGTAAAATCAAATGGAATTTCCATTCCCCATTTCTTTGGTAAGAATTTGTCTAGCTTTACTTGCGCATTCAACGCGTATTGTAATGATTCGTCCTGATTACGATTTGCAGGACCTTGGTCTATCGCACCAAAACCTACAGAACTTGTGCTTCCCGAGACTTGTACATTTGCGAAGTCACCTAAATTGAACTGCACATTTGCGGAAGCTGCATAACCTCCTTGGTTATCGATTTCGCTCAGACGAAGTTCATTTACCCAAAGTAAAACTTCTTTATCAGACGGTCCAGAAGTATTACGAACCCCAATCATAATCGAAGATACATTCCCCAATGTTGGACGTCCTTTTACATAAACCGTTTTGTTTGGATTCTCTTGATCAAAAGCAAAATTGAAACGTTGCAATGTACTGAAACCATCAGCATCCCTTTGTTTTTTGGCATCTGTAAACAAATCTGTATTCAGATCGATAAAGTTTTCATCTGGCCAAACTGTGCTTTCTGTTGCAGAACTTTGTGGTGTATATTTTAACGGCATTTCATATTCGTAGTAGTTATCTGTATAATCACTACCTACACGAATAAATAATTTTGTACCATTATCAATGGCATTTGACGTTCTATCTAATAAGTTTTGAGCAGATACAAACATTTGTAATTTTTTGTATCGACGCAAATCTAAATTTGTATTCTTAAAAATAGCTTTTGAAGTACTTCCTGGTTTAAACTTCGCTTTCAATGTCATCGAAGCTTCATTCTGAGATTGATATCCCGTTGTTCCTTGTGTTTGTTCACGATAAACTCCAGGAGGAATCATATAACGAGGGCGATCTGTACCATTTCGTTCGATACTAACCTCACCAACTTCTAAATCATCAATATTCTTATCCTCCTCATAACCTTCTTGATTACTAATGATATAAGGATAAATGTTTTTGGTATAACGACGCCATTCAGAACGAACTAAATCAAACGTACCAAAACGAAGAGTTGTTTCTTCCTCGAAACCTCGCATCACCATACGCATAAAACGAGCAGCTGTTAATACGCTTTCTGCTTGCGCAATAGACGCATCATTGTTTAACTCTTCTACTCCATCTCCGTCAAGATCTAAATCAAAGTTATCAACAGGAATACGAACTTGATACCATTTAACATCATGTTTCGTTTTGTCTGGAAATTCTCCTTGAACTGTTTTTCTTGCAACAATAAATTTATTGTTTGGATCTTCTAACGTTTGACGGTTAATTTTTAACGTATACTGATTATAGTTTTCTGTTTGATCTAAATTGAAATCACCATTGATATCTTCTGTATCTGGTGTTAAAGATGACGCATGTAAAGGATTATCGGTTGAATTGTTTCCTTGCGGATTTCTGAAATAGCGGTAACGATCTTGAACTGTATTCCCAATTGATGCTCCTCTAAAACGATCATCTAAGAAAAATAAATAATTATCATTCGCAGGATCTAATTCTCCTGTCACTAAATTATTACTCGTAATTCCATAACGTTGTGCTTCTTCCTCATCTGTTAATCCATTATAACCCAAATCTTGTTGTTTTCGGGCAGCTCCATCTGTATCAAAAGCATATAAAATTGGATTTAACTGAGGCGTTAATCCCCATTTAGAAGCAACAGTTGCCGCACCATTTCCAGAATGAGGCAATCCATTTTCATACATCATTTCGCCGTCTTTTAAGACATCTTCCGAAACATTTCCTAAATGTACCAATAACTCTCCATCGCCTCCTTTTCCATCTGCATAAGGATCCATCATCCAAAACTCGATGTATTCCACATTCGAATCTTTGAAGTTAGAAACTGAAATAGGACGCATAATTGCTCCCCAATTTTTCGTGTCTACTGCATTTGGATTAACGTTATAAGGTCCACGTTCTTGCGGATAGAATGTCATATCTAATGTGCTGATGTACGAATTTGTACCAGCCATTACATCACGTTGATCGAAAAGCTCTTTCAGCTTAATGCGACGCGCCATATGCGTTGACATTTGTTGATCTGTTAAAGGCGAGCTTCCACCCATCCCATAAAAACGAGGATCGATAGAATACCACGATAACATACGACGACCATTATTAAATGATAAATCGTCATTTTTCATTCCATTCGGGAAGAACGGGTGATAACCAGAAGCAGAATATCCAGCAGGTTTTCCTGGTGTTGATCCAAATTTCCATGAACCAACATCTAATAAACTAATGCGAGATTGTGCATCTTCGAAATCGTCTATATAAGAATAACCTCCTGTCACTTTGTTCATTCCAGGCATCAAATAAGCTGCCTCTGCCTGAACGCTAATGTTCGACATTTGATCAGTTTTGATTCCTGGAATTTTATTTGTTAAACGAGTTAACCACTCAGCTTCTGAGTTATATTGTGTATTAAGTCCAAAAATTGTGTTGTTCACAGGTTCTGAACCAAATTGTGTTTTTTGCGTAACTGGACGTTCTTGGTAATTAATTAAAGTTCCGCCTAACATCAATTTATCACTAAATTTATGCTCGACATTAATTCCCATGAAACGTTTTTTCTGTAAATTAAATGTTGATTGATTTTCTAAAGATACATTAATTGGTGCTCCAGAATTTTTCAATTGTTCATTGATGATTTTTACACGACCCAACTGATAATCTACCGTATAATCTACGCCTTCCGTCAACGTTGCTCCACCAGAAGTCACCTTAACAGAACCTTGTGGCACATTAAAAGCTCCTAACGGAATACCATCTGTCACCGTTCCTTTGTAACGACCTTCTAATGTATAACGATTAGCTAATTTTTCGCCAGAAAGAGTATTTGGTAATTGACGATAAATTTGATTGAAAACGTATTCTTCATTTTGACCTTTTAATTTATTGCTCAAATATTTACCAAAAGGCTCTACAGAAGTAAAGATAATGTTTCCTCTTTCTGTATCAATTGTCAATCCTGATTGAAAATCGAATAAACCATCACCTTTACTTCCGTCAGGATTTTGTTGTAATTGTCCGTTCGAATTTAATCTATCCATGTTCAGAACCTGAATTAAAGATTGTTCTGAAACAGCAGAATTTGGTAAGTAATTTAATTTTCCAGAAGATTGTTCTCCATTATCCTTGAAATTAATATTCATCAAAAAATCTTCACTCGAAACACCATAAGCATTTAACGAATAAATATTTTTCATCATCAAATCCCACATTGGCGAAGCCACATTAACTGTAGAATTTGGTTTGATTAATTTCGCAATAATTGGTTTATCTGTCTCGCTCGACATTTGTCCAACTTTGTATAATTTTGTCGGATCAGAGCTTAACGAATATTGAAACGAAACCGCTAATAAATCTTCCCCATCAACCAAAGGTGTATTCAAGGAAATGTATCCTAATTTTGGATAGAAAGTGAATTCGGAAGCATCAAGTTTTCGAACATTTTCATTTACAATAAAGTTTTCTCCATCCTGAAATTGTTCTCCATTGAAAGAATATCCGTTCAAATAACTTCTTGCATCACTAATCTTAGTAAAACCCTGAGAATTAATCTCATTAAATAAGGTATTACTACTATTTTGAGGCGCTGTACCACCTTCAGCTATATCTCGCAAAGCAATAATAGAACGTCTATTTTGCTGATTTCCTCCGGATTTATCAACTTTCCAAACCTCAATATTACTAATATTGATATTACTATTAACCGCAGGATAATTTGCTAATGCTTTATCGTAACTATTTCTAAAAAATTGACCTAAGAAAAAGTGTCTATTGTATTCATATTTTTCGGCAGCGACTTTAAAATCAGTCATCACACCACCACCTTGAACCACGATATTTTTAGATTCTGAACGTTGCTCTGAAAAGACAGCCGATACATTCGTACGACCGAATTTAAGATCTGTTCTAACTCCAAAAAGTGACTGCGCACCCGTAATCAATGAAGTACTAAGCGGCATCGAAATATTACCAACCTCAATATTTTGTAGGATATCATCATCTCCACCAAATGGATCTAATTTATTCCCCAAAGCCTTTCTCCACTGAAGTTTCATTTGATTTTCAAAGCCAAAACCAGCTTGCGTATCATAATTCACTTTCATCTGAAGATTTTCTCCAACTCTACCCAAAATACTCAATTGCATACGTTGGTTAAGATCCATTGTAAGCGTTTGACGGTTTTGTGGTAATAACATTGGGTTGTCTATCTTTTGTAAGAAAACACCCAATTCTAAATTTGCATAACCTTGCGGAATTAATGAGATTTCTGATCCGCCAAAAATAGTTTCGAAAACTTTGGATTTCACTTTAAAACTTGGTAAAATGCTTCCTTCTTTTTTTCCTTCTTTATCTCCAAAACGTTCTTCACGATAAAATTGATCATTGGTTTGAGATTTTGTACGGAAATAATTTTTCATGTCTTGATTCTGAACCAAAGTCAGGTATTCTTGACGTGTCAAATAGATAGGTTCGGAAACTAAACTTGTTCCAATTTGAGGATATAAAATATACTGACGCTTTATCGCATCATATTGTACATCGTATTTTATTTGATTATCTAAAAACAATCCACCTTTTTGATCTCGGATAGGAAACTTAAGTGTATCACTTTCCTGAGCCATAACATCGCTCATAGTTCCCATTGCAAAAAGGAAACACAAAGCCGCTATAGTAGAGCCTTTACGAATAGTTTTTGGTTCGTTATGAATCTTCATTAAATTTTCTTCAAGGTTTCTTTTACTAAGAATTCCACGTCTGCATCTGGCTGATCTTGTAGGATTTTGTCCATAATTTTTTCTGCAGATTTTTTAGGAATTCCTAAAACTTCTAAAGCAGATAACGCTTCATTCTTAGATTTATTTTTAACCGAAGTAGAATTAACATCTAATATTAAATTTTGATCCAATTTATCTTTCAAATCAATGATGATTCTTTGGGCCGTTTTAGCTCCAATTCCTTTTACACTTTGCAATAATTTGGCATCTTCTTGAGCGATTGCGGTTGCAATTTCTTTGGAAGAAAGTGTAGAAATAATCATCATTCCAGAAGCTGGACCAACACCGTTAACACTAATTAATTTCTGAAAAATTTCTCGTTCTAATTTTGTTGCAAATCCATAAAGTATATGCGCATCTTCTCGAACAATTAAATGTGTAAAAATTGTAACCAACTCTTCGTGTTCTAAAGTAGAATACGTATTCAATGAAATATTGACCCAATATCCGACACCATTGCAATCTATTACAGCATTTGTTGGATAAATCTCGATTAATTTACCTCTTAATTGTGTTATCATTTTGACGTTTATTTAGTTACACTACATATAGTGATAACGTCAAAAATACGATTTATTTTGTAAGGATGAAAGTTGGATTTATTGATGAGAATCTAATTTGAATTTTAGAGATTGTAATAATCGTTTTTCGAAATCATGAATAATACTTTCTGCCCAAAAATTTCCGTACCAATTTAATTTAGAATTTATTTGATATTCGCAGGAAAGAGTAATTTTTGTTTGCGTTGAATTTATTTTTTCTAAACGATAATTTATATTTTCAAACTTAAAATAATTTCCTTTCAACACATGTTGATCCGTTGGTTTTTGGCGAAGTTTAGACTTTGAAATATCTATTTTGAAATTTACATATTTGTTTTCTTCCAATTCAGTAACATATTCAAATAACTCCAAATCATCTGTAAATTTTCCGATACGAACCAATTGATTATTTTCTATAAACGATGTCGATTTTATTGGGCGCGGAACACCAATAAATTGATAAAATCCATCTTTATATTCATCTTGCTTTATTTCTTTGACTTCAATCAAATTAGGAAAAATATTTTCAGGTTGATTATTCACAACAATAGAACTTTCTGTGGTAAACAATTCGCTTTTATCAGGAAAAACATTTTCAATTGGAAATAAAAACAACGGCAATAATAAAATTGAGTATAGTTTTTTATCATTTTCTCTTTCTGCTGTTCTGCTCCCACAAATTAATCCTGCAATTCCTGCAACTATTAATGCTGGAAATCCCAATATTAATCCACAAACCAAATCTTCAATCCCTGTCATTAAGCACGTCATAATATAAATTACAACTGTAATTATTGGATAAAAAAATTGTTTCAATTTTGATTTATAAATTTCTGTAGAAGAATACAAAATCGGAACTACTCCAATAATAATTGGAATTCCGAAAAGAAAGGTATAAGTTAATAGACCTCTATCAAATATACTATATGAACTATCACCAATTACCAACCGAAAAAGCAAACCATATAATGCTCCTAAAATAATTCCTATATATTCTGATTTGAACTTCATCGCGTTAATTACATTTCATTAAATTAAAAGTACAATTTATTTTGTAAGGATGAAAGTATTGATTTGAATGAAAGCCTTGTCAAGATTTAGAACCCTCGATAAGGCTTCGAGTGATTTGAATTAAATATTTTGAGAAATCAATTTTTAGTTTTTTAACGCTATAATTTTCTCAATCATTCTTTCGGCATTTCCGTTGGTTCCGCCAAGGCTGATGGCTTTGTTGTACCATTCTAAAGCCAAGTCGTACTGCTTGTTAGTAAGGTAAGCTTCGCCCAAGCTGTCGGCAACACTGGCGTTGTTCGGGAACTCTTTTACAACCAATTGAAATATCTTGATAGACTCGTTAATTTTGCCCGCTCTTAATAATTCGTAACCCAAAGTGTTAAGTTCGGTTGGATTTTCAAAACTATACTCTTTTTCGGAAGTATTTTTCAATTGATAATAACTTTCAATCGCTTTATTGACGTCCATTTGCGCTTCTTTTCTTAAAGCTTGATAAACCGATTTTTTGGGAATTTCAAAAGGTTTTCCCAACATAATATCACGAATGATATGTCCTAAATCCCAAACTTTATTCCGATTGTTGGATGCTAAAATGATAACGACATCGTTTTTCATATCATTTAATACCAGCGATTCAAATTTGTACGAAACACCATTGTGGCGTTGCAATTCTTCTTCTGCAAAATAATCTCCAAACGATCCACCTTGATGGTCTTTTGTGTAAGGATTATTCAATAATGTTTCAAAGGATTTTCTGGAAATTAAACGATTGTGATTCATCGCATCAATCCATTTGTACATGTCACTAGTATCCAACCAAAGCCATCCACTGATAAATTCCATTTCTGGGCATCGAACATTGTCCATATCATAACAAGATGTTCGGTTTTTATAGCCTGCTTTTGCATCAAACACAGAATTAGTCATTTTCAAAGGTTTGATAATGTTTTTCGTTACAAAATCTTGAAAAGTCATTCCTGTTATTTTTTCAATAATTCTTCTTTGTAAAAAAACATTGACATTATCGTATCGGTAATCCTTTCCAGGTTCGAATAACAACGTATCCGTTTTTCTTAAAATCTTCCAAGCTTCTTCATCGTTTTTCTGGACGATTAACCCGTTTTCTATTCTGGGAATTCCGCTGGAATAATTAATCAAATGTCTGGTTGTTACTTTTTCCGACCATTTTGGCAAATCCAAATTGTATTTCGAAATCGGGTCGTCAAGATTAAGTTGACCACGTTCTACCAACATCATAATCCCAACTGCATTAAACTCCTTTGCAATAGAACCAAAATTTAAAATTGAGCTATTAGTTAATTGAGTTTTCTTTGTTTCGTTGGTAAAACCAAAAGATTTTTGATAGATGATTTTTCCTTTTTTAGCAACCAAAACATTTCCATTGAACAAATCTCTTTCGTAAGATTTACTCATTAAGGAATCGATTTTTTCGGTGACATTTTGAGCGAAAGTGAAACTTGAAAAAATCAAGAAAAGGAAACCGAAATTTTTTGCTAGATTATGTACTATCATAATTGTCTATTTCTTCGATTCTTTTTCAATTTTTGAAAGCATTTCTTTTGCGTTTTGATTGGCCGGTTCCAACTGCAATACTTTTTGATAATCAGCTTTTGATGCTGCGAAATCTTTTTTATCAAAATAAGCTTCAGCACGGCTATCGTACGCATTTGCTAAATCAGGAAATTGATTAATATTCAAACTGAAAATCTTGATAGCTTCATCAATTTTGTTATTTCTTAAAAATTCGTAACCCAAAGTATTCAGTTCGCTTGCATTCGAAAAATTGTAATCGTTTGGATTGGTTAACTTCAATTTTTTGTAAAGTTCGATGCCTTTATCAATGTCTTGATTGGCGATTTTTTTAATTGTTAACGAAATAGATTCCTTTATGGGTTCAAATGGATAATTTTTCCAATGATTTTGATAAGCAATATTTGAAACAATTTCATTGATTAGCTGCATGTTTCTACCGTTGGTCATCACAACAACGCCGTTTCCATCTTCCAAACTTCCAATGTAGTGACAAACAAATCCATCATTTCCACCGCTGTGACCAAAGTATTTTGTACCATTATAATCTTGAACAAATACACCTAAATTGTTATCAAGCCTTTTAATTGACATTTCTTTTGAAAGAATTTTATTGGATTTCCCTTGTAAAGACAGTTGAGTTTCGATGATGTATTTTGCCAAATCTGTCGGATTTGTCCACAAACCAGCAGCAGCTTGTTCGGGATAAATATGGTATTTACCAATAACTTCTACCTTTCCATTGTAACCCGTCGCTAAAAGATTTTGCTTGTCCGACGATGGCGGTTGATTGAAGGAACTTTGCTTCATTCCCAAAGGTTGCAAAACATTTTTTAGCATATAATCTGCATATTTTTCGCTAGTTACATTTTCAACAATTAATTGAGAAACAGTCGTGCCGCCTCCTGAATATTGAAACTTGAGACCAGGCTCAAAAATAGAACGAACGGCATTAGAATTTGCAGGTTTTTCGCCATCCAAAATTTGGGTAATCGTCGGTAAAGCTTGTCCTTTTTCATAACCACCAAAACCGCTGACAGAAAGTCCTGCCGTATGACTTAACAATTGCGCGATGTTGATTTTTTTTCCTTTTGAAATCGAATCGTAAGGAAATTTCCAAGTTTTTAAAAAGGTATTAATATCCTGATCCAGATTTAATTTTTTAGCTTCAACCAACTTTAGAACGCCCAAACTGTTAAACGATTTACTAATTGATGCCGCCTGAAAAAGTGTTGCTGTGGTTGCTGGTCTTTTCTCAGTGACATCTGCAAAACCGTAAGCTTTTGTCCATTCAATTTTGTAATTTTTAACGACAGCAATACTTACTTCATTGACTTCGTAAAAATCCATTCTCTCTTTTAAAGTCGTTTTTTTGGTTTTAGTCTTGTCCCAAGCATTTAAATTATTCTCTAAAGATTTGATTTTTTCGTTGATATTTTGAGCATAAGTGAAACTTGAAAAAATCAGAAAAAAGAAAAGGATTGTATTTTTCATATGCGAAACCATTTGATTGTGATTCATATTCAATAATAATTATTTTTCTGCAAAACTGCGTCAAAATGCTTTAATACACGACCGACTAAAAAAAGTCGAACTCATTTTCCGAGAAATACTACCAATTAATTCGGATTTTTCCTAAAATCTGTCGGCGTTGTACCTGTGTATTTTTTGAATGAAGTACTAAATGATGACTTGGAATTGAAACCTACTTCATAAAGAATTTCTAAAATTGTCAGGTCTTTTTTGGATGGATCTCGTAAAATTTCTTTGGCTTTTTCGATTCGATATTCATTAATAAAATCAAAAAAATGTTTGTCCATATACAAATTAATCAAAGCCGATAAATCTTTCACAGGCATCTTGACTTGCTCCGCCAAATTCTGAATCGTTAAGGATGAATCCAAGTAAGGCTCATTTTTAAGCATAAAATCTTTTAAAGATTCGATTGCTGCATTTTTCTCCGCATTAATTTCGGGACTTGGTTTTTCTTCGGAAACGTCTTTTTTAATCGGTTTTAAACTAGAATTCACACCTCGAAAAAAATCGGGATTATTTAATGCGACAAACAAATACCAACAAGTACAAACAAAAAAAGAAATACCATCAAGCATCACAATCCATTCCTTCAATTCTCCATTCCCATACGTAAAAGTAACCAGCCATCTTATCAATACTAAAAAATGAACAACATAAAATAAAATGTTGATTTTATAAAGAGTATTAAGTATTGAAATATTGGGATTGGTATAATTCTCGAGATAGACCTTTTTTGACTTTCTAATGACTAAAAATGAAGCAATAAAATAAACTTGAAACAGAACTTCAAAAAGAATGTAGAAAAATCGCATCATCGGTGATTCGCTCAATTCATTGATAAAACTAATTTTTCCAGCTCTGTCTTGAAAATATATTCCATAAGCCATATACAAATTGAACGCAACAAAAGGAATACAATGCCATAAATGCTTCGGTTTTAATCGGAATTTGGTGTAACAAACCGACAAAACATAGAAATAAAATGATGCGGGAAAGATATAGTTAAAACTCCAGCGGAAAGCTTCAAGGTTCATATAATTGACGGGGAAATCGCGCATCAAAAACTTCAAACCATCTGCAGCAGTCGTAAAAAGAAAAAACGCAAGTAAACAGTTGGAAAATTTATGCTTGGTTTTCACCGTAACCAAAAATAAGGCAAGGACAAGTACAAGGAAAATCCCTATAAAAGCAGCTATTTCTTTAAATGTGAAGTTGTCCATTTTTGTTTTGAATACAAAATCAAATGTAATATTTTTTCACATCTTTGAGAAAATACATTTATTCAATAAAATCTACATACAATGCTCATCCATCCCATTTAGCTGAAGAGCTTCTTTGGCTGGTGAGATAAAAGGTATGTTTAATTCTAATCCGCGAAGGATAAATAATACACCCAAAATAAGTGTGATAATTGGTAAGATTTTTAAGATCGTTTGACGCTGTTTCACTGATAAAAAATTACCAAATAAAACGGTTGCAAACATCAAAGGCAAAGTTCCAAGTCCGAAGAAGAACATAAACATCGCACTTTTGTAAACAGATCCTAAACCAATGGCTGCTGTAAGTGAAGCGTAAACCATTCCGCAAGGTAAAAGTCCGTTTAATACACCAACTATATAAAGAGAGGAAGAATCTTTCTTGATTAAGAATTTACCAAGAGAGAGTTTTACTTTTACCATCAAGGCGTTTACAGGACGAAGTTGCGTAGCACCATTTTCGTAAAATTTTGGAATCATGACCATAATAATCATCAAAACTCCAATCAAAATACTTAGATAATTTTGTAATCCAACAAATGAAAATGATTCACCAATCAATCCTAAAATTGCACCTAAAATTGTATAAGTGGTTACACGTCCTAATTGATAAGTCAAATTACGAAGTGTAAATTTTAGTTTGTTTTGAGATTCTAATCCCAAAGATAAAGCAATAGGTCCGCACATCCCCACGCAATGCAGGGACGATGTAAGACCTATGGATAATGCTATGATAACTATTGTGAAATCCATCGAATGGACTTTTTAATCAAATAAGTTTGATTATTTTCTTTCCAGCTTAAAGTTAATTCGTATTCTCCGTCAATTAACTTAACAGATGGTACTAAAAAATTCTTTTTATCAGATAATTTAATCGGCATTTTAACATCTTTTGTTTCGTCATCATTACGCATCAAAAAAATATCTCCTTTAAAATCGGCAGCAGTAGTTGCTGGAAATTGAAATAAAAATCCATTTGCTTGTACAATAACTTCTGGCTTTTCTGCCAAAGCATTTGCACGTTTTTCAGCATTTATTTCATCCTGAAAATGAATTTCTTTTTCGTAATAATCCTCGGTTACCATTCCGCCTGTATCTCCTGCAAAATATAACAACGATAGAATGAATATCATAAAACACCCCAAAGCAATTGCTACATAATGTCCCCAATTTAACTTCATATGATTAATATTTGAATGGAGCTGAGAAGCTCGTTTCGTATTTATCGATTACTTTTCCTTTTTGATTGACTAATCCAATCACTACTTTTTCTTTGTAAGATTTTACTTCATCCATTGGAATTTTCAAGAAGAATTTCCCTTGGATGATTTGACCTTTTTCCATGTTCAATTTATTTTCGCCTTCGTACATTTCTACTTTTGAGTTTTTGTGTGATAGCAATTGAACTGTTACAATTTGGTCTGCATTTGTTTTATTGTACAATGTATACTCGAATTGATTAACGTAATATTTACCTTCTACTTTGTAATCTGTTCCAGGAACTTTAAGGTATTTAGATTCTACATCAGAACGAGAGAACAAGAAAGCTGTCATTGCTCCAATTAATAATAATAAAGCAAATGTATAAGCAGCTAATCGTTTTGTGAATTTGAATTTTTCGCCACGTTTGATATCATCTTCCGAAGCATAACGAATCAATCCTGTTGGTAAACCGACTTTTTCCATTACTTCGTCACATGCATCAATACAAGCTGTACAGTTAACACATTCTAATTGGATTCCGTTACGAATATCAATTCCAGTAGGACAAACAACAACACATTGACCACAGTCAATACAATCTCCTTTTCCTTCTGCTTTACGATCTTCATTCTTTTTGAATTTTGCTCGACCAGCTGTTCCTTCACCACGTTTGAAATCGTATGTTACATTGATTGTATGCGAATCAATTAATACTCCTTGGAAACGCCCGTAAGGACAAACCAATGTACACGCTTGTTCGCGAAACCATGCGAATACGAAATAAAACATCGCTGAGAAGAAAACTAATCCAACCAATGTTCCTACATTTTCGGCTGGTCCTTCTTTTATAACTGCGTATAAAGCGTCAGCACCAATAATATATGCTAAGAAAACATTAGCAATAATAAATGAAATGATAGCGAAGATGGTCCATTTCAATAATTTTTTACGAATTTTTTCTTCGTCCCAATCTTGCTTATCTAATCTAATTTGTTTTGCTCTATCTCCTTCTATGGCGTATTCTATTTTTCGGAAAACCATTTCCAAGAAAATTGTTTGCGGACATACCCATCCGCAGAACAAACGACCATAAGCCATGGTGAATAATACGATGAAAATAATTGTCGTAATCATTCCTAAAGCTAAAAGGAAGAAATCGGATGTAAAGAACGGAAATCCGAATAAGATGAATTGGCTGTGCAAAACATCAAATTTGAACAATGGATTTCCATTAGGTAATTTAAAGAAAGGCGTTAAGATTAATATTGCTAACAATACATAACTTACATACGTCCTATAGTTTGTAAACTTACCTTTTGGCTTTTTAGGATAAACCCATTTACGTTCTCCAGTTCGCTCCATGGTTCCAATGGAACTACGAACATCTTCTTTCATTTGGTTGTTATCATCCAAATAATCGTCTAAATTAAATTCATCTTTTGGGTCAGAATTTTGAACACTCATTTTAGTGAATTTTAAATGTATACAAATTTACGACTAAAAAAGAAAAGAGAGCTTATAAATAAGCTCTCTTTCAATATGATATTTGTTGTAATTATTTAATGAATTACTTTTGTTTCCATGCTTCCATTAAGTCACCTTGAGGAGCAGCTGCACCTTCTGCAACTGTTTTCGTAGGTTCTTTTTGGTTGATGTAATAAACATAAGAAGCTACTTTCTCAATTGCTAATCCAGATAACTCTTTACGTTGACCAAATGCACGCATTTGAGGATTGTGAGGAGATCCATTGTAAACAATGTGATAGATATTTTTGAACAAACTATCTTCTACATGATTCACCCAGTAATCATCAGTTAAGTTTGGTCCAATACCTCCTTTACCACCTTCCATGTGACATTGAGTACAGTTTTGCTCAAAGATTTTTTTACCTTGTTCTACGATTGCAGGATCGTTAGATTTGTTTACAGCTCCTGTGATATCAATATCATTTGCAACTGCCCAAATACTATCTTGCGCATCTTTGTAAACCATTTCTTCTTCGTATTCTTTGTCCATGTGAGCAAAGTCTGTGAAGCTATATGCCATTACGTAAACTACCATAAATACTACACCAAAGTAGAATAATGATAACCACCATTGTGGTAAAGCGTTGTCTAACTCTTTGATTCCGTCAAAACCGTGATCTAAGATAATAGATTCTTCTTCTTCGTCTGATTGTTTTTTACCAGCACTACTGAACAATCTTTTGAAGTAACCTATTTTACCATCTTCTAAATATTTAGCTTGTTCTTCTTCAGATAATCTTTTAAATTTCTCTGCTTCAACAACTTTGTTTAAAGCATTGATGATTAAAAGCATCACGATTGCAACTGCTAATACTGCCCAGAAAATTCCTTGTGCAAACACATGTTTCAAGTGCTCCAATAAATTGTGCATCATTCCTTGAAAACCTGGTTCTGGCACCACATCTACTGGCGTCACCATTGTAAACGCTAAGATTACTGCTAATAGCGTTAATGGGATAAATATATAAGCCGGGGTACGTTGTCTCATTTTGTATTATTTTTTTCGTTCTCTTCTGGTTCTAAATCTAAAGCTGCTGACTCGCTGTCTTTGTAAAACTCTTTTGGTTTTTTCATAACCTTAACAAAAATCGTCACAAAGACTACTATAAATCCTATTAGGATTAATGTCTGCAATAAAGATGCATACTCATACTGAGAAAGGAATTCTTTATAATATTTTAACATTAGTTACTTGCTGTCTCTACTTGTTCAGCTTTGATATCTGTTCCTAAACGTTGTAAATATGCGATTAACGCTGTAATCTCACGATCTCTTAACGGAACAAACTCTTTACCTTGTTGTTTAGCTTCTGCTTCTTTTTTCGCATATAACTCTTTCAAGTCAGACGCATCTTTAAAGATAGTTTGCTCTATTGCTAAAGCTTGTTTGTTCATAGAAACTTGCATACTGTCAAAATCTTCTTGTTGATAAGGAACACCTAATGCAACCATTGATTTCATTTTATCACGCGTTAATTCACGGTCTAATTTATTATCAATTAACCAAGGGTAACGTGGCATGATAGAACCATCTGATGTAGAACGTGGATTCCACATGTGTTTGTAATGCCAAGCGTCTGGGTTTTTACCTCCTTCGCGGTGTAAGTCTGGACCAGTTCTTTTAGAACCCCATAAGAATGGGTGATCGTAAACAAATTCTCCTGCTTTAGAGTATTCACCATAACGTTTTACTTCGTCACGGAATGGACGAACCATTTGCGTATGACAAGCATTACATCCTTCACGAATATATAAATCACGTCCTTCTAATTCTAACGGAGTATAAGGTTTGATACTTGCGATTGTAGGTACGTTTGATTTTACTACGATTGTAGGAACAATCTCTACTAAACCACCAACTGCTAAAGTTAATACAGCTCCAATTGTCATTACCAATGGAGTTCTCTCAATCCAAGAGTGAACACCTTCTCCTTGTGCACGTGTAGAAGCTTTTGGTGCTAAAGCTGGTGCCTCTGCTTCCTCGTTTGCAACAAAGTGTCCAGATTTTACAGTTTTCCAAACATTGATAATCATTAAGATTGATCCTAATAAATATAATGTTCCACCAAATGCACGTAATGGATATAACCATTTTTTAAGAATAGTAACTGTTTGTAAGAAGTTACCATATTCTAATGTTCCATCTGCTGCGAATTGTTTCCACATTAAACCTTGTGTCCATCCTGCAACATACATAGGAATTACCCAGAATAAGATACCGAAAGTACCAATCCAGAAGTGAGCATTAGCCATCTTAACAGATGCTAATTTTGTATTGAATAATTTTGGTGCTAAGTAATAGATCATACCAAATGCGATAAATCCATTCCATCCTAAAGTACCTACGTGTACGTGAGCAGGAACCCAGTCTGTAAAGTGACCAATTTTATTCAATGTTTTTGTTGCTAACATTGGACCTTCAAAAGTAGCCATACCATAACAAGTTAAGGCAACTACGAAGAATTTCAAAATAGGATTTTCTCTTACTTTATCCCATGCACCACGTAATGTTAATAAACCATTTAACATACCTCCCCAAGATGGAGCGATTAACATGATAGAGAAACCTGTTCCTAAAGCTTGCGCCCAACCTGGTAATGCTGTATAAAGCAAGTGGTGAGGACCAGCCCAAATATAAATGAAGATTAATGACCAGAAGTGGATAATAGATAATTTGTATGAGAATACAGGTCTATTAGCTGCTTTTGGTACAAAGTAATACATTAATCCTAAGATAGGTGTCGTTAAGAAGAATGCTACGGCGTTGTGCCCGTACCACCATTGTACTAACGCATCTTGAACTCCAGAATATAAAGAGTACGATTTTGGAGCTGTTAAACTAAATGTTACTGGGATTTCTAAATTGTTAAACACGTGTAACATTGTAATTGCTGCCCAAGTTCCGATATAGAACCAAATTGCAACGTACAAGTGACGTACACGACGCTTAGCAATCGTTAAGAACATTTGTGCTCCAAACAATACCCAAACTAACGCGATTAAAATATCAATTGGCCATTCATGCTCAGCATACTCTTTAGAAGTGTTGTATCCTAAGATAAATGTTACAAATGATAATACAATAAATAATTGCCATCCCCAGAAAACGATCCAGCTTAAAACATCGCTGTACATTCTGGTTTTCAACAACCTTTGCATTGAATAATAAGCTCCAGTAAAGAAAGAGTTCCCAACAAAGGCGAATACCGCAAATGTTGTGTGAATCATTCTTAATCTACCAAAACCAAGTTTTCCTTGCGAATTGATTAATCCTTGAATGTTTCCTCCAATTGTTCCATCATCCGATCCGAAGATGTATTCTGGTAACGTAGGAAAAAACAACAAAGTTGCAACCAATACTCCAAAGAAAAATGCCATAACTGCCCAAAACAATGTGGCATAAAGGAAATACTTTACGATCTTATTGTCGTAACTAAAAGTCTGCATTTGCATTATGAGTCGATTTTATCTTGTGTTTTTTTATCATCTTTTAACATTCTCACCGCTGGAGATTCGTCTTCGTCAAACTGCCCTTTCTTGTACCCTAAAAAGAATAAAAGAAGGAAAATTGCCCCCAAAGAGACACTAACTAATATCATTAATAATAATATCCCCATAGCTCCACAAAATTACAAAGCCCTAAGTTCTTATCACAATGATTTTGGTCAGAGCAGTATGTATAACTCTAATTTAAAATCAATCTAAATTCCATTTTGTTAATTTATCCGCAATTCGGGTACTTGCCGTTGCAAAAATTAACACTGAAATAGAACTTATTGGCATTAATATAGCCGCTACAACTGGCTGTAAATAACCAGAAACAGCAAAACTAAGTCCAACAATATTATACAAGAAACTGATGAAAAAAGCAATTTTTACAAATTTCATCGTGGTCTTCGATAACTTTAAGAAATTTGGAATTGCAGAAAAACTTTTTGCATCCAAAATTCCATCACACGAAGGTGAAAAACTGTTAATATCCTCAGAAATAGAGATTCCAACTGTACTTTGTTTCAAAGCTCCAGCATCATTCAATCCATCTCCAAGCATCATCACTTTCTTCCCATCTTGTTCCAATTGTTTGATGTATTCTAACTTATCAGTTGGCGATTGATTAAAAATCAATTTTGCATTGGTTGGAAAAATAGTTTCTAAATATTCTTTTTCAGAATCATTATCCCCAGACAAAACGTGTAACTGATAAGCATCCAATTCTTTCAATAAACGATCTAAACCTTTTCTATATCGATTGGTGTAAACAAATTTACCAAAAACTTCTTCATTAATTGATATAAATACTTGAGATTGATTTAAAGTATTTTCATTAAAAATAGCATTCGTAAAACTTCTCGAACCAACTTTTATTTGATGTCCATCTACATCAGCTTGCTGACCTTTTCCTACAATCTCTTCGTAATTAGAAATCGGTAAATGATCATCAACTGTCAACTTCTTATATAATGTACGACTTAACGGGTGATTAGAGTTTCTAATCAATGCTTTCACCAATTGCTTTTGATACTCAGAAAGTTCTTTCCCTTCATATTGCACTTGCGCTTCATCACTTTCCGTAATTGTACCAGTTTTATCAAAAACTACATCTGTAATTTTTTCCATTCTTTCGACTGTCGATGTATTTTTTACATAGAATTTCTTGTTACCGAAAATACGCATCATGTGTCCCAAAATAAACGGAGACGATAAACCTAACGCACAAGGACAAGCGATAATTAAGATTGATGTAACAACTTCTAATATTTTTGAAGAATCGTGGAAATACCAATAAACAGCAGAAATTGCTGTAATAATAAGGATGATTAATGTAAAATAATGACTGATTTTATTCGTCAAAGCATTCAACTCAGATTCTTCTTTCTGGAAAGCATCATTGTTCCATAATTGGGTTAAATAACTTTGATTAACATCCGAAATAATTTCTAACTCAATTGCATGACCAGATTGTTTTCCGCCAGCAAATATTTTATCTCCAGCTTTTTTCTGAATCAAGCGAGATTCTCCCGTCACAAACGAGTTATCAATCATCGCTTCACCTTTCATCAAAATAGCATCGGCTGGAATAATTTCTTCATTTCTAATTAAAATTCGATCACCTTTTTTCAAATCAGCCAACAAAATTGGTTGTTCATAACCATTTTCTAGTTTCGCAACTGCAATTGGATAAAACGATTTGTAATCTCGGTCAAATGCCAACGCTTGCATTGTTTGTTGCTGAAACCATTTACCTGTCAACATCAAAAATAAAAGCATCGCTAATGTATCAAAGTAACCTGGCGAAATATCGAAAATGATATCATAGGTCGATTTGAACATAATCACAATAATTCCTAACGCAATAGGTACATCGATATTGATATATTTATTTTTCAGACCTTGCCAAGCCGAAACAAAATAATCGGTAGATGAATAAAAGAAAACAGGCAACGATAACGCGAACATTGTCCAACGGAAATATCCTTTGTTTTGATCTAACCATTGTTCTTTTACATTACCAAAAACTTCGACATATTCTGGAAACGATAAAAGCATAATATTCCCAAAACAGAATCCTGCAATTACCAATTTGCTCACCAAAGAACGATCGACTTTACTTTTTTTCTTTTTGTCTAATGTTTTTAGATTAATCGAAGGTTTATAGCCTAAATTTGTAATAAATCTTGCCAAATCACCTAATTTCAAATCCGCATCACGATACGTAATCTGAACAGTTTTTTGCGTAAAATTGACATTAGAAGATATAATATTTGGATTAATCGTATCCAAACTTTCTAGCAACCAAACACACGAAGTACAGTGCATTACAGGCACGTAAAAGGAGACAACTGTAACGCCGTCATCTGAAAAATCGACAACTTTATCAAAGATTTCTTTTGTGTTTAAGAAATCAAATTGATGATTACTTTTTCCATCAGGACGCAAACCTGCATTACGATTAAGGTCGTAATAATCTTTTAGATTATTTACGTTTAAAATCTCGTAAACCGTTTTACAACCCTGACAACAAAAATCCTTTTCATCGAACTGAATAACCTCTTCTTCAATCCGTTGACCACAGTGAAAACAATTCTCTTCCATACTATTTTACAAAATTACTTTCCTTTTATCAGAATTAACGTTAACTTTGTATGAATTAAGTCATAACAACAAGATATGTCAGAGTTTAATGAGAATGTAGTATCGATTAAAGCGATGTTTGATAACCCAGAGTCTTTCGGGGTTTTTAGTAAGGAAGAATTATTGGAGTTTGAGCAAGAAAAGAAAATCATCAACCTAAAAAAAGGAGACGAAATTATACAAGAAGGTCATACACCAAAAGGTATATATTGCGTCATGAAAGGAACTGCTAAGTTGTTCAAAATTGGTTTTAATGGAAAAGAGCAAATTCTACGTTTTATCAACGAAGGTGACATTATCGGTTATCGCTCAATTTTAAGTCAAGAAGTTTTTGGTGCATCTGCAACTGCAATGACGCCAGTTGAAATATATTATATTCCAGAAAAATTCTTCTTAAAATTATTAGAAGTTAATCCAAAATTAGCTTTCAATATTTTACAAAGAATTGCAAAAGATTTGGGAGAATATGCAAGAACAATTACTTATTTAGCGCAAAAAACAGTTCGCGAACGTTTGGCTGAAGTTTTAATTTTATTAGAAGGAAAATTAGGAACAGACAAAGACGGATTTATCAACATTTCGTTGACACGCGAAGAAATGGCAAATTTGATTGGAACAGCAACAGAATCTGCAATTCGTTTGATTTCCGAATTCAAAACTGATGAATTAATCGAAGTTGAAGGAAGAAAAATCAAAGTTTTAGATCATCAAAAATTGACTAAATTAGGTCATGTTATTTTGTAAGAATTTATTCTTGATATAAAATCAAAAGTCGCTCTGTGAGCGACTTTTTTTATGCAAACTATTTCAATTTCATATAATAATCTTTGAGAATTGGATCAATTTTTTCGAGCGCATATCTCAACGTTGTTCTTGGCATTTGCAACGTATATTCGTCCAAAAATTCAATCAACTTTTCTTCGTTCATTTTTCCCATTTCACGCAACATCCAACCATTTGCCTTGTGCATTAAATCGTGTGAATGATTAAGATTTTTCAACACAATTTCTGGAACAATTGAAAATGATTTTTGTTTGATAAAATACATCGTTGATACAATTGCGATTCGTTTTTCCCACAAATCTTCAGAATTCGCCAATTCAAAAAGCAATTCTTCTCGCTTTTGATGAAAACAATAATGTCCCAAAATTTTATAACAACTTGTGTCAACCAAATCCCAATTGTTGATTTGAGAAGTTTGAGCAAGATAAAAATCGATAATTTCTTTTCTTACAAGTTCGTCTTTTGATTTTTCGTACTTCAAAACCAACATCAACAAAGCAGTTAATCTATATTCGTGAATATCGGAATTCAATAAATTTTCGATGTCATTTAACGAAACTTGTTGATAAAATTCTTTCGCAATCAAACGTTGATTCGGAACAGAAATCCCCAAAAAAATATCTCCTTCGCCATATTCTCCTTTTCCAGTTTTGAAAAAACGCATCATAATTTTTGCTTTTCCTTCATCCGCTAAATCTTGCAAAGTTGATTTTAATTGCTCTATCATATTTTATCAATTAGATGTTGAAGTTAACAAAAAAAGAGTCCAAAAACTGAACTCTTATTTATTTTAAAATATTAAATATAAATTTCCTAACTTTAATACAAACTTATAGTTATGAATTTTAAACACAAGCCTCTAATATTATTTTTCTTCCTGATTATAATAATCAATGGTCTTATAAAGCTGTACAATAATCCCTCTGAAAACTCGACAAGTCTTTATATTCAAATTGGATTATTGCTTATGGTTATATTAATTCTAATTTTTAATCTTAAAAAATCTAAAAATTAAACCTATTATTCTTCCGTATCATTTTCTTCTTCTTCATCATAATACTGAAAAAGGAAGTTATTATAAGGAAAACGTTTCATGTGAATTTCTTTCACTTCTTCATAAACTGTTTTGCGCAAATCTTCTAAATTATCTTTTTCCGTTGCCGAAATAAACAATGTCGGATAATCTGTTTTCGCCATCCACGTACGTTTCCAATCTTCTAATGAATAATTTTCAAATTTCTTTTCAGACAAATCATCTTCATCTTGTTTGATATAAGAAAAATTATCAATTTTATTGAAAACCATAATCGTTGGTTTCTCTTTCGACTCAATTTCAGCTAAAATTTGATTCACAGAATTTACATGATCCTCAAAACTTGCATGCGAAATATCCACAACATGCACTAACAAATCTGCTTCGCGAACCTCATCTAACGTAGATTTGAACGATTCCACTAATTGTGTAGGCAATTTACGAATAAACCCAACCGTATCCGTTAATAAGAAAGGCAAATTACCAATCACCACTTTACGAACCGTTGTATCTAATGTTGCAAATAATTTATTTTCGGCAAAAACTTCAGATTTCGATAAGACATTCATCAACGTTGATTTCCCAACATTTGTATATCCAACCAACGCAACGCGTACCAATGCACCACGATTTTTACGTTGAGTTGCCATTTGCTTATCGATTCCTTTCAGTTTTTCTTTCAATAAGGTAATTCGATCACGAATAATACGTCTATCCGTTTCAATTTCAGTTTCACCAGGACCACGCATACCAATTCCACCACGCTGACGCTCTAAGTGAGTCCACATTCGTGTTAATCGCGGTAATAAATATTGGTATTGTGCCAATTCTACTTGCGTACGCGCATAAGAAGTTTGCGCTCGTTGAGCAAAAATATCTAAAATCAATTGTGTACGGTCGATGATTTTTTTGTTGACAACTTTCTCAATATTTTTCAATTGAGAAGGCGTTAATTCATCATCAAAAATAACTGTATCAATATCATATTCTTCGACAAAAGCTGTGATTTCATCTAATTTCCCACTTCCTACAAAGAATTTAGAATCAGGTTTGTCCATTCTTTGCGTAAAACGTTCTCCAACTGTCGCTCCTGCTGTATAAGCTAAGAACTCCAATTCGTCCATATATTCCGTCAGTTTTTCTTCGGATTGTTCACGTGTAATCAATCCAACTAAAACTACTTTTTCGTATTGTGCTTCTTGTTTTTCTAACATATATTACTGCAAAAATAAAAGAAAGTTTTGGATGTAACCGAACTTTCTATAAAATATTGAGAATTAATCAAATCAATAAAACTCAATAAATATTTGAGTTCTTTTTAATAAAAATAGAAAAAAATAAGGTTTTCATAATTAATAACAAGTTTATTTACTAATTTTAAAAAAATTCATTGTCAATTAAAATTTCCTTTCTACATTTGTTCCAACAAAAAAATAAAAATGTACACAAATCAATTACATCATCATCACCATCATACTTGCACTCAAGCGAGCAGATAGTGGTATGTAATGATTTTATCACAATATCTAAGTCCCGTTTGAGTAAATCGAACGGGATTTTTTGTTACTTCAAGATTTAATCATCGATTTACTCAAACTTAAAAATATAAAATATTAAAAATGAGTAAATTAAAAATAGCCATTCAGAAAAGCGGTCGATTAAGTGAAAAATCACTCGAATTATTGAAAGATTGCGGAATTAAAATCTCTACAAGTAATCGAAAATTAAGAACCGAATCTCCAAATTTCCCTATCGAAGTTTTATTCTTGCGTGACGACGATATTCCGCAATATGTAGAACAAGGGGTTGCTGATATAGGCATTTTAGGCGAAAATGAAGTTTGGGAAAAAGATAAAAATGTCACACAAATTCGTCAATTAGGATTCGCTGGCTGCAAACTTTGTTTAGCGATCCCGAAAGATGAAATTTATACAGATTTAAGTTATTTTCAAGATAAAAAAATTGCTACTTCTTATCCACGTATTTTAGGAAAATTCTTCCAAGAAAAAGGAATTAATGTTAAGATTGAAGAAATCGGTGGAAGCGTAGAAATTGCTCCAAGTATCGGTTTGGCAAATGCTATTTTTGATATCGTTTCTACAGGTTCTACTCTATTAACAAACGGTTTAAAACAAGTGGAAACGGTGGTTGAATCGCAAGCTGTTTTAATTTCTAATAAAAATCTTGATGCTGAAAAACAAGCTATTGTAGATCGTCTTTTATTTAGAATCGAAGCAGTTAAACAATCTTCTGAAAACAAATATATTTTATTAAACGCACCAAATGAAAAGTTAGAAGAAATCATTGCTTTGTTGCCCGGAATGAAATCTCCAACAGTCTTACCATTGGCCGAAAAAGGTTGGTCATCAATCCACACCGTCATTAAAGAAGATACTTTTTGGGACATCATCGAGCAATTGAAAGCTTTGGGTGCGGAAGGAATTTTAGTATTAGAAATTGAGAAAATGATTTTATAAGATATAAGTCTTAAGGTATAAGTCATAAAGATGACAACAAAAACCTTAGATCTTAGGTCCTAGAACTTAAAACTAAAAAAATGCAAACATATATAAAACCTCAACTTTCAGATTGGTCAACGTTAACAGCTCGACCAACGAAAGAAGCACAAGATTTACAAAAAATCGTTTTAGATGTTTTTGAAAAAATTAAAATCGAAAAAGATCAAGCTTTAATTGATTTTACAGAAAAATTTGATCAAGTTAAGTTAACTTCTTTAGAAGTTTCTACTCAAGAAATTGAAGAAGCAAAAACTTTAATTCCTGAAGATTTAAAACAAGCAATTCAATTAGCAGCTTCTAATATTGAGAAGTTTCACGATGAACAACGCGAAGAAATAAAAGTTATTGAAACAACAAAAGGTGTAAATTGTTGGAGAGAATCTCGCGGTATAGAAAATGTAGGAATTTATATTCCAGGCGGAACAGCTCCCTTATTTTCTACAACATTAATGTTAGGAACTCCTGCTAAATTAGCTGGTTGCCAAAATATTATTTTGTGTACTCCTCCAAATAAAGAAGGAAAAATTCACCCAGCGATTTTATATACAGCAAATTTAATTGGAATTAAGAAGATTTATAAAGTTGGCGGAATCCAAGCGATTGGTGCGTTAACTTTTGGTACAGAAACAATACAAAAAGTTGATAAAATTTTTGGACCGGGAAATCAATATGTAACCGCTGCCAAACAAGTGGCTCAAAATTTTGGAGTTGCTATTGATATGCCTGCTGGTCCAAGTGAAGTTTTAGTCATTGCAGATGGAACCTCAGTTCCTAAATATGTCGCAGCTGATTTATTATCGCAAGCCGAACACGGAATAGATTCACAAGTGATTTTATTAACAACTAACGAGCAAACGTTAAACGAAACAATTTTTGAAATTAATACTCAATTAGAAACTTTACCGAGAAAAGAATTAGCGGCTAAAGCTTTAGAAAATTCGAGAGGAATCGTGTTAAATTCTATCGAAGAATGTGTGAATTTTTCTAATATTTATGCACCAGAACATCTAATTTTTGCTTGCAAAACGGCTGAAAGTTATATCGAAAAAATTATTAATGCAGGCTCTGTTTTCTTAGGAAATTATTCGTGCGAATCCGCTGGAGATTATGCATCAGGAACTAATCACACTTTACCAACCAATGGTTATGCAAAGAATTATTCTGGAGTTTCCTTTGATAGTTTTATCAAGAAAATCACGTTTCAGAAATTAACTGCTGAGGGAATTAAAAATATTGGTCCAGCAATCGAATTAATGGCCGAAGCCGAAGAATTATTTGCACACAAAAATGCGGTAACGCTGCGTTTGTTAGACTTAAGATCTAAGGCGTAATTCACAAGGAATAATTCAAAAGTATTAAATAAACAAAATCTTAAGTCTTAGAACTTAAACCTTATAACTAAAATGAATTCATTCAACATAAATAACATCATTCGTCCCAACGTAAAAGCAATGAAAGCCTATTCATCGGCGCGTGACGAATTTCAAGAAATAAATGACGATTTCGTTTTCTTAGATGCGAACGAAAATCCGTTCAATAATGGATTAAATCGTTATCCCGATCCTTTACAACGTAATGTAAAATTGATTTTAAGTGAAATCAAAAACTTTCCTGCAAATCAGATTTTGTTAGGAAATGGAAGTGATGAAGTTTTGGATTTAATTTTCCGTGCATTTTGCGAACCGAATCAAGATAATGTTATTGCGATTTCTCCTTCTTATGGGATGTACGGAGTTTTAGCTAATCTGAATGCAATTGAATACCGAAAATCTTTATTAAATGAAGAAGATTTTCAACCAAATATCGAAGATATTTTTTCAAAAGTGGATGATAAAACGAAAATTATTTTCTTGTGTTCTCCGAACAATCCAACAGGAGAGATTATCAAAAGAGAATCTATTTTAGAAATTGTGAATCGTTTCAATGGTTTAGTCATTATCGACGAAGCGTATATTGATTTCACAACTGAACCTTCTTGGATAAATAAAATCAAAAATTATCCAAACGTAATTGTAACACAAACCTTATCGAAAGCCTTTGGTTTAGCCGGAATCCGTTTAGGAATTTTGTATGCTTCACAAGAAATTGTGGATGTTTTAAATAAAATCAAACCACCTTATAATATTAACCAATTAACGCAATTAAAAGCGATTGAAATTTTAAGCGATTACGATAAAATTATAACTGCTACGAACACAATTATTCAACAAAAAGAAGTTTTAGAAAATGCTTTAACTGAGATTTCATTTGTAGAAAAAATCTATGCAAGCGATGCTAATTTCATTTTAATTAAAGTAGATAATGCGAACGAACGTTACAATCAATTGGTTGAAAAAGGAATTGTTATTCGTAATCGAAACAACGATGATTTATGTCAAAACTGTTTGAGAATCACAGTTGGAACGGAACTTGAAAATCAGAAATTAATACAAACACTTAAAATAATATAACTTTGAAACGCGTACTTTTTATAGATAGAGATGGAACAATGATCTTGGAGCCAGCCGATTACCAAGTTGACAGCTTTTCGAAACTAGAATTCTATCCTGAAGCATTTACTTATTTAGGTAAAATTGCGAAAGAATTGGATTACGAATTAGCAATGGTTACGAACCAAGACGGTTTGGGAACGCCCGCTAATCCAGAAGAATTATTCTGGCCGATTCAAAATTTCGTGGTAAAAGCTTTTGAAAACGAAGGCGTGAAATTCGAGGATATTTACATTGATAAAACTTTTGCCCACGAAAATGCACCAACGCGTAAACCTGGTACTGCTCTATTGACGAAATACATCGACAATCCTGAATATGATTTAGTAAATTCGTTTGTGATTGGTGATCGAATAACGGATGTGAAATTAGCTCAAAATCTGGGTGGAAAAGGAATTTTTATCGCGAATGATGAAGCTTTAGGCGCTGACGAGATCAACGATAACGAAGGTTTAAATGAAACGATTGCTTTAAAAACAACATCATGGAAAGAAATTTACGAGTTCTTAAAACTTCAAAATCGCACGGCTTCAATTGTTCGAAACACAAATGAAACAAAGATTAAGATCGATTTAAATCTTGATGGAACTGGAAAATCGGACATATCGACAGGAATTCATTTTTTCGATCATATGCTAGATCAAATTGCGCGTCATGGACAAATGGATTTAGTGATTAAAGTCGATGGTGATTTAGAAGTTGACGAACACCACACAATCGAAGATACAGCAATTGCTTTGGGCGAAGTTTTTGCACAAGCTTTAGGAAATAAATTAGGCATCGAACGTTATGGATTTACTTTACCTATGGACGATTGTCTAGCACAAGCAGCGATTGATTTTGGAGGAAGAAATTGGTTGGTTTGGGAAGCTGATTTTAAACGCGAGATGATTGGTCAAATGCCAACAGAAATGTTTTATCACTTTTTCAAATCATTTACAGACGGCGCAAAAGCAAACTTAAATATCAAAGCGGAAGGCACAAACGAACATCACAAAATTGAAGCGATTTTCAAAGCCTTTGCCAAAGCTATAAAAGTAGCGGTTAAGCGCGATCTAGAAAAAATGATTTTACCATCAACAAAAGGACTTTTGTAGACTTAAGTCTTAAGGTATAAGTTCTAAGGATTTTCTTTTCCTTATGCCTTACGACTTAGAATTTAGAACTAAAAAATGATAGCAATAGTAAAATACAATGCAGGAAATGTAAAATCGGTGTACAATGCAGTAACTCGTTTGGGATACGAAGCAATAATTACAGACGATTTTGAAATCTTGCAAAATGCATATAAAGTAATTTTCCCTGGAGTTGGTGAAGCAAGTTCTGCGATGAATTATTTAAAAGAAAAAGGATTAGATAAAGTCATTAAGAACTTAAAACAACCAACTTTAGGAATATGTTTAGGACAACAATTAATGTGCGCTTATTCGGAAGAAGGAAATACCGATTGTTTAGGAATTTTCCCTATTCAAGTGAAATTATTTCCTTCAACAGAAATTGTTCCTCATATGGGCTGGAATACGATTTATGATTTAAAAACACCTTTATTTAATAATGTTCAAGAAAACTCCGACATTTATTATGTACACAGTTTTTATTGCGAAAATTCAAAATATACGATCGCGAAAACAGACTATATTTTAGAATATTCAGCTGCTTTAAATAAAGATAATTTTTACGCAACTCAATTTCACCCAGAGAAATCTGCAGGAATAGGAGAACAAATACTAAAAAACTTTCTAAGTTTATAGTAATTATAAATTCACACACATGAAAAAAATAGTTTTTACTTTACTTAGTGCTTTCGCCATTTCGCAGGTTTCTGCTCAGGAAAAAGTGTATTTCACTTCTACTCCTTCTTTAGGTCCAGATGCTAAAACGGTTTATTTTAGTTATGATGGCGACATTTGGTCAACTGATATTAATGGTGGAAATGCGTCAAGAATCACAGCTTTAGAAGGCGAAGAAATTAATCCTCGTGTTTCACCAGACGGCAAATGGTTGGCGTTTAGCTCTAATCAATATGGGAATTACGATATTTATGTGATGCCAATAAATGGTGGACAAATCAAGCAATTAACATTTCATCAAGCCAAAGACGAAGTCGAAAGTTGGAGCTGGGATAGTAAATCGATCTATTTTACATCAAACCAAAATAATGGATTTGGAAGTTTTAAAATTGATTTAGATGGAAAAACACCAGAAGCGCTTTTTACAAATTATTTCAACACAACAAATGGTTTAGTAGAAACTCCTCAAGGCGAATATATTTTCACCAACTCGTCTGAAAGTGCAAGTCAAGTCACACGAAAAAGATACAAAGGAGAAAATAATCCAGATTTATTAGGATATAATCCAACTACAAAAAGTTATAAACAATATACCGATTATAACGGAAAAGATTTTAATCCAACGGTAGATAAAAACGGAATTATCTATTTTATTTCGGATGAAAATAATGGCGAATACAACTTATATCAATTGGCAAATGGTAAAAAAGAAGCATTAACAAAATTTGAAACTTCGATCAAAAAACCTTTTGTTTCGGCTGATGGTTCAAAAGTTGTTTTCGAAAAAGATTATCAATTATTTGTTTACGATGTAAAAACTAAAACATCAAAACCACTTACAATTAATGTCAATTCGAATAAATCTTTAGAAAAAGAGCAAAATTTTGAAGTTGAAAATAATATTGACTATTTTGATATTTCTCCTGACGGAAAGAAAATGGCTTTTGTAAGCAGAGGAATTATTTTTGTTTCGGATAATGAAGGAAAGTTTGTCAATCAAATTTCTGATGGAAAAGAACGTGTTTTAGAAGTAAAATGGTTAAAAGACAATAAAAACTTAATCTTCAACCAAACCTATAAAGGTTACCAAAATTGGTTTAAAATTTCGGCTGACGGAAAAGGAAAAGTTGAACAATTAACTTCTGATTTAAGAAATAATCGAGACATTACATTCAACAATGATTTATCACAAGCTGTTTATTTAAGTGGACGCGATGAAGTAAGGTTATTAGATTTGAAATCACTTAAATCATCAACAATTGTTAAAGATGAAATTTGGGCTTTCCAAAATTCGAAACCATCTTTTTCTCCAAATGATGAATATGTGTTATTTTCTGCAAAACGCAATTTCGAATTAGATATCTTTATTCACAACATCAAAAAAAATACAACTTTTAATTTAACGAATACTGGTGTTTCTGAAGCTGATCCTACTTGGTCTCCAGACGGAAAATACATTTATTTTTCAAGCGATAGAAAAAACCCATCCTATCCTTTAGGAATGCAAGAATCAAGTATTTATCGCGCTTCTTTAGATTGGTTTGATCAAGCTTATAAATCAGAGAAATTTGATAATTTATTTGTCGAAGAAAAAAAGGTTGAGAAGAAAGAGAAAAAAGAAGAAAAGAACGATTTTAAAGCATTAACTATTAATCCTGAAGGATTTTTGGAACGAATCGAATTGGCAACAGACCGTTTTGGATATCAAACAAATCCTTTTGTTTTTGCGGATGATAAAAAGCAATTTTTATTCTATAACACCAATCAAGAAAATGGTAAATTTCAGTTATACAGAAAAACAACCACTGATTTTGAAGAAGATAAAACAGATAAAATATTCAACAAAGGCGCTGATTTTATCGTAAAAAATGAGAAAAATCTTTATGCTTTAATCGATAATTCTGTTTACAAATTTGGCATTAGTTCTACAAATCCTGAAAAAGTTAATATTAAATATAATTTCAATAAAAACTTGGCTTCAGAATTCAATCAAATGTACGAGGAAGCTTGGGCTGGAGTAGAAGAAAATTTCTATGATGAGAATTTTCACGGAATCGATTGGAAAGCGAAAAAAGAGCAATACGCAACCTTTTTACCTTATGTAAACAATCGAAATGATTTAAGAATTTTGTTAAATGATCTATTAGGTGAATTGAATTCTTCGCATTTAGGTTTTTCATCTTTCGGAAAAGAAGAAAGTCGAAGATTGAATTATTTCACCAACGAAACAGGAATTATTTTCAAAAAAGATCAACCTTTTACAGTTGAAAAAATCTTACGAAAATCTCCTGCTTTCCTTAAAAATGTTGATGTTCAAGAAGGTGATATTTTAGTAAGTGTAAATGGACAAAAAATCGATCAAAACCAAAATCGTGAAACTTATTTTACAACGCCTAAAAAATTAGAAGAATTAACTCTTGAATTTGACCGAAAAGGAAAAACAATTTCGACGAAGATTCATCCAATTTCAAATAACGAATTGAAATCGCTTTTATATGATGAATGGATTTATGAAAATCGTCAGCGTGTAAAAAAATTAAGCAACGATAGAATCGCTTATTCGTACATGAAAAATATGTCTACTTCTGAATTGGATGTGTTTTTATTGGACATGGTAGAGCAAGAGAATAGAAAAGATGGTGTCATTTTAGATTTGCGTTTCAATACAGGTGGAAATGTACATGATAAAGTCTTGAACTTTTTATCGCAAAGACCTTATTTGAAATGGAAATATCGTGAAGGACAATTAACTGTTCAACCGAACTTTGCACCGTCAGGAAAACCAATTGTTTTATTAATTAACGAATACTCATTAAGCGATGCAGAAATGACAGCCGCAGGATTCAAAGCCTTAAAATTAGGAAAAATCATCGGTCAAGAAACGTATCGTTGGATCATTTTTACTTCTGGAAAAGGATTAGTTGATGGTTCATTTTATCGTTTACCAAGTTGGGGAACTTATACTTTGGATGGACAAAATTTAGAAAAAACTGGTGTTAAACCTGACATTTATATTAAAAATACATTCTTAGATCGACTAGAAAATAAAGACCCACAATTGGAACGTGCAATTCAAGAGGTCATGAAAGAATTAAAATAAATTTAAGACTTAAGTTGTAAGGCGTAAGAAGTTACACCTTAGATCTTATGTCTTACACCTTAAAACTAAAGAATAATGAGAATAATCCCAGCTATAGATATTATCGACGGAAAATGCGTTCGATTATCGCAAGGCGATTACGATACAAAAAAAATATACAACGAAAATCCGTTGGAAGTAGCAAAAGAATTCGAGGATTACGGTATCGAATATTTGCACTTGGTGGATTTGGATGGCGCTAAATCAAAGCAAATCATTAATTATAAAACGTTAGAATTAATTGCTTCTAAAACCAATTTAAAAGTTGATTTTGGAGGTGGAATTAAGGCAAATGATGATATCAGAATTGCTTTTGAATGTGGTGCAAACCAAATTACAGGCGGAAGTATTGCAGTTCAAAATCCAACATTATTTCAAGAATGGATTTCACAGTATGGAAGCAATAAAATCATTTTAGGTGCAGATGCTAAAGATCGAAAAATTGCAACACATGGTTGGTTAGAAACTTCAGAATTAGATGTGATAGATTTTATTCAAGAATATAAAACCAAAGGAATTGATTATGTGATTTGCACAGACATTGCGAAAGATGGGATGTTACAAGGAACTTCAAACGAATTGTATACAGAAATTTTAGCAGCTTCGGATGTCAAGTTAATTGCTTCTGGCGGAGTATCCTCAATTGATGATCTAATCAAAGTAAAAGAATTAGGCTGCGAAGGAGCTATTTTAGGGAAAGCGATTTATGAAGGGAGAATTGATTTAAAAGTTCTTAGTCGTATGTTCTAAGTTCTAAGGAAAATATTTCGTAAATTTTACGTACTAAACTTATAGCTATGAATACATTTGAATCTTTGTTAGTATGGCAAAAATCTCACGAATTAACATTGAAAATTTACGAGATTACCAAAAATTTTCCAAAAGAAGAAATATTTGGTATCACAAGTCAAATTAGACGTGCCGCATATTCTGTACCTTCAAATATTGTAGAAGGTCGAAAGAAAAGTACAATTCCGCACAGATTAAGTTTCTTATCTCATTCAATAGGATCCTTAGAAGAAGTTAAATATTTTCTACTATTATCTAAAGATTTAGGCTATTTAAATCAAGAAATTTATGATACTATTTTTCCATTAACTGAAGAAGTAGGAAGACTTTTAAATGGTTACGAAAAATTTATAAAGAACGACAACTTTAGTTCTAAGACTTAAGTTGTAATTTTAAAGGTATTTAAATTAATATAAAAAAAACAGTTCTAAATTTAGGATATAGGATTCTAACCTTAAGTCTTAGAACTTAGAACTTAGAACTAAAATGTTAAAAAAAAGAATCATTCCGTGTCTTGATATCAAAGATGGACGAACAGTAAAAGGTATAAATTTCGTTGGATTACGCGATGCGGGAGATCCAGTGGAATTGGCAAAAAAATATGTAGAAGAAGGCGCTGATGAATTGGTGTTTTTGGATATTACAGCCACATTAGAAAAGCGTAAAACCTTAGCCGAAATGGTGGAAAAAATTGCTTCAGCGATTAATATTCCGTTTACGGTTGGTGGCGGAATCAATTCGGTGGAAGATGCTTCGGCAGTCATCAAAGCTGGAGCGGATAAAGTTTCAGTGAATTCTTCTGCTGTTAAAAACCCTCAGTTAATAGCTGATTTAGCGGCTCGATTTGGATCGCAATGTGTAGTGGTTGCTGTAGATACTCGAGATGTAAACGGAACACAAAAAGTTTTCGTAAGCGGTGGAAAAATTGAAACCGAATGGGAAACTTTAGATTGGGTTAAAAAAGCAGAAGAATTAGGCGCTGGCGAAATTCTGTTAACATCTATGGATGGCGATGGAACAAAAGCTGGTTTCAAAATTGATATCACGAAAGCGGTTGCTGATGCTGTAAATCTTCCAGTAATTGCTTCTGGAGGAGCTGGAAAAATGGAGCATTTTACAGAAGTTTTTACCCAAACAAAAGCAAGTGGTGGATTGGCTGCAAGTATTTTTCACTTTGGTGAAATTCCAATTCCGACGCTTAAAAATTATTTAAAAGAACAAAATATTCCGATACGATGAACATCGATTTCAATAAAAGTAATGACGGATTAGTTCCTGTTATTATTCAAAATTATCTTAACAACAAAGTTTTGATGTTAGGTTATATGAACGAAGAAGCTTTTAACAAAACCCAAGAAATTGGAAAAGTGACCTTTTACTCTCGTTCAAAAAATAGATTATGGACAAAAGGTGAAGAATCAGGAAACTTTTTAGAAGTAAAATCTATCGCGGTTGATTGCGATAACGATACAGTTTTAATCAAAGCAAAACCTTTTGGACCAACTTGTCATACGGGTTCTACGACTTGTTTTAAAGAAGAAACCAACCACGGATTTGTATATGAATTAGAACAAACAATTAACGATAGAATTGATTTGGACAATGATCCAGATTCGTATACCAACAAATTATTCAAAAGAGGAATCAACAAAGTTGCGCAAAAAGTGGGTGAAGAAGCGGTTGAATTAGTAATTGAATCCAAAGACAACAACGATGATTTATTTATTAATGAAGCCGCGGATTTAATGTATCATTATTTAATTTTATTAAAAGCCAAAGGTTTCAAATTAGAAGATGTAGAAAATGTTTTGAAATCAAGAGAAAATGGTCCAAGACGAGCTGAATAAAGTAGTTTAGAAATATAAAAGATTGCAGATTAGCAATCTTTTTTTGTTTTCAAAAAACTGATGTTTAGCAGAATTAGCCAAATTTATTTAATTTAATTAGAATTAATATAAATAAAAATAATACTTTTGAAATCAAATTAAAATTAGTCTAAATAATCATTACAATATATTCTATTCATATGAAAAAATTATTCATTTCTGCTGCTATCCTTGTCGCTTCATTTATTCAAGCTCAAACGAATACGTTGATGGACGCTGGTTTTTGGAAAAATAATCCAACAATAGAAACTGTAAAAACTGAAATTTCGAAAGGAAATAGTCCTTCTTTTCAAAATGGTGGTTTCTTTGATCCAGTTGTGATAGCGATTAACAACAAAGCAGATTTTAATGTGATTAAATTTTTAATTGAACAAGAAGGAAACTCTGTTGACAAAAAAACGCATCACTCAAGAATTTATCTTCAATGGGCTGCGGCTGCAGGGAACTTAGAATTGGTAAACTATTTATTAGCCAAAGGTTCTGATGTTCACTACAAAGATAGCCACGGTTACGATGTAATTACGTATGCTGCGAGTGCTGGAAATCAAAATATAGCGGTTTACGATGCGTTAATTAAAGCTGGTGCCAATCCAAAAGTGAAAGGAGAAAATGGGACTAACTTAATTATGGAAGCGATTGCAAATGATGATGATTTAAAAGTTACTGAATATTTTATTTCGAAAGGTTTATCATTAAGCGAAAAAGACGCTAACGGACGTACTGTAGCAGATTATGCAGCTAAATTAGGAAACTTATCAATCATAGATAAATTAATCGCGAAAGGTGTAAAACCTACAGATCAAGCTTTATTTTTTGCCACTCAAGGTTCGAGAACAAAAGAAAATGGTGTAGAAGTTTTCCAAGAATTAATTACAAAATATAAATTAAATCCGAAAGCGTTAAATCCTGACGGACAAACATTATTACACGCATTATCTCGCAGAGGAAACTCAGAAACAATCAACTTTATCTTATCAAAAGGTGTTGATGCTAAAATTGCTGATAAAGAAGGAAACACTGCATTAATGGTTGCTGCTGGAGGAAAAAACACAAATTTAATCAATACATTTTTATCAAAAGCAAATAATGTAAATGCGGTTAATAAAAATGGTGAATCAGCTTTAACAAAAGCCGTTGCTTCTGGAACATCTCAAATCGTTTCTTTATTATTAGAAAAAGGCGCTAAAGCTAATATTGTTGATAAAGATGGAAATAATTTGGCTTATTATTGGTTCAATTCTTTCAAACCAAATGATGAATCATTCACTGAAAAACAAGCTTTATTAACAAATGCAAAAGTTGATTTTAAAGCCACTCAAAGCAAAGGTGCAACTTTGTTACACATCGCTGTTGATAAAGGAAATGTAAATTTGGTGAAGAAAGCCATTGAATTAGGTGTAAATATTAATGCACAAGATGAAGACGGAAATACTGCGTTACACAAAGCAGCTTTAATTGCGAAAGATGATGCAATCTTGAAAACTTTGGTTGCTGCTGGAGCGAAAAAAGATATTAAAACAGAATTTGACGAAACGGCTTATGATTTGGCTGGAGAAAACGAATTCTTAAAGAAAAATAATGTGTCTATTGACTTTTTAAAATAATGAAGGAGATGAAATTTAACTTAATCAAAAAATTAGTTGGATTAGTTGTAATCTTAATGGCAACTGCCACTTTTGCGCAAACAACGAAATACAAAACAATGATTCAGATGAATAATTACACAGGAAAAGAAGCCTATGTAGTGATTTCATTAATCAATCCAAAAGGACAATACGAAAAAACTTTAGGGGTTTTAGGAACAGATAACGAGTGGTATAACACGTTAAAAGAATGGCACAAATTCAATAGTAAAAAGAAAGAAAAATTAAACGGAATCACAGGTGCTTCAGTTGCTGGAGGAGCGAGAGCGACACGTGTCATCGAGTTTGATACTGCAAAATTGAATAAAGGATACAAATTACGTTTTGAATCTGCTGTTGAAACTCAAAAATACGTCGCAAAAGACGCCGAAGTCGCGTTAAATTCTGCGGATTTAGACAACAAAGCAGGTATCAAAGGTTCAGTTTATATTAAAGCCGTACGTTTTATAAAAGTTCAATAAAAATGACATTATCTATTTGGAGATATGCGCATTTGAGTCTTGCAATTTTATCTTCAGCATTTTTAGTTATTCTATCTATCACAGGAGTAATTTTGGCTGTTGATGCAATAAACGAAAAATCGCCAGCATACAAAGTAGAAAATTTCGATAACATAACACTCGCGCAAGTTTTACCAACTTTGCGCGAGCATTATTTTGAAATAATAGAAGTTAAAGTTGATCACAATGATTTTGTGACGATTGATGCTATGGACGAAGATGGAAATTCGATCAAATCTTACATTGATCCTACAACAGGAAAAAAGATTGGTGAAATTGTTCCAAAAAGTGATTTCATCAATTGGGTCACAGCCTTGCACCGTTCATTATTTCTAAAAGAAACAGGACGAGCAATCGTTGGCGTTGTCTCTTTTTTATTAATGTTAATTTCAATAAGTGGATTAATCTTAATCATAAAACGTCAACAAGGAATCCTAAATTTCTTCACCAAAGTTAACAAAGATTCTTTTTCACAATATTTCCACGTTGTAACTGGACGTTGGTTATTAATTCCAGTTTTAATCATTGCATTAACAGGAACATTGATTTTCTTAGCACGATTAGAGCCTTTAGTTGGTCAACCAAAAGAAATCGAGCATCAAGCTAAAGAAAATTTACAACCAAAAGATTTAAAAGACATTGAATTTTTCAAAAACACAAAATTAAGTAGTGTTGAAAAGATTGAATTTCCTTTTATTCCAGATGATGAAGCAGAACCATTTATCGTCCATTTAAGAAAAAAATCGGTTTCGGTTAATCAAGTAAATGGAGCGATTATTTCAGAATCGTTAAATCCTTATTCAGCAATTGTAGAAAAATTCAATATCGATTTACATACAGGTCGCACCAATGTGTTTTGGGCAGCGATTTTAGGAATTGCTTCACTTAATATTTTATTCTTTATTTGGTCAGGATTTGTAATTACGTTCAAACGTACAAAAACGAAAATTGGTAAAAATAAATATAAAGCCAACGAAGCTGAAATTATCCTTTTAGTTGGTTCAGAAAATGGTGCAACTGTTGGATTTGCCTCAAAAATTCAAGAGCAATTTTTAGCAAATGGAAAAAAATCATTCATCGCTCAGATGAATCAATATCAAATTTATCCAAAGGCAAAACAACTCATCATTTTTACTTCAACTTATGGAATTGGTGATGCGCCTGCAAATGCAAAGAAATTTGAACAATTAATCACTCAATTTCCTCAACAACAATCCATCGAGTTTTCGGTTATAGGATTTGGCTCAAGAGCCTATTCAGATTATTGTGGATATGCGATCAAAGTTGACAAATGGTTGAATGATCAAAAATGGGCTACTCGATTATTGGATTTGAAAACGGTAAATGATAAGTCGCCAGAGGAATTCACAAATTGGGTAACTGCTTACAAGGAAACAACTGATATTCCTTTAGCAACAACGCCTGCGATGTATGTTGGAAAAGCGCCAAAACTGAAAAATGTTAAGGTAATTTCTACCACAAAAGTAACAGAAGAAGATGCCACATTTAAAGTTATTTTAGATGTAAAAGAGAAATTCAAATCTGGAGATTTATTAGCAATTTATCCCGAAAGCGATCACAAAGAACGCTTATATTCGGTTGGAAAAGTTGATAATAAATTACAGTTAATTGTAAAATTGCATGAGTTTGGATTAGGTTCTCAATATTTATATAATTTAGTTCATGATTCAACAATTAAAGCTCGAATTGTAAAAAATAAAGCCTTTAGATTTCCGAAAGCTTCAAAAGTTGTGATGATTGCAAACGGAACAGGAATTGCGCCTTTTCTTGGAATGATTGATGAGAATTCGAAAAAGGTTGAAACGCATTTATATTGCGGTTTCAGATATGATAATGAAACAACAAAATCTTATCAAGAATTTGCAACGAAACAAATTTCTACGAATCATTTGAGTCAATTTCACATTGCATTTTCTCGTGAAGAAAATAAACAGTATGTGATGGATTTAGTCAATCGTGATGCTAGATTCTTTGCTGAAACATTACAAAATGGTGGAATTCTTATGATTTGTGGCGCTCTAATAATGCAACATGATGTAGAGAAAGTTTTGGAACAAATTTGTCAACAACATTTGAAGAAATCATTCGAAGAATTTAAAACAAATGGACAATTTTTGACGGACTGCTATTAAAAATTTCGTTAAAAATTGTTGAAGCAATCCTGAAACGAGTTAAGAATTACAAAATCTTGTCACGCTGAATTCATTTCAGCTTCTCATTATTATTTATTCTCTAATTTCTTGTCATACCGAGCCTGTCGAGGTATCTTTAAGTTTTCAGACTCTTCGATAAACTCACAATAACAAATGAATAAAACATCATGCAATTCATTCTAAAAAATATATTCACTTTTATACTATTGTATGTTCTAACTCCGATGAATGCTCAAACGGTTGGAGTTAGAGATACAATTTTGATGGGAAGTAAATTCAAAATTACGTTGGTTGACACCGATTCTATTTCTGTTGAAAAAAACATCAATAAAGCAATTGATGAAATGATTAGAATCGAGAATTTGATTTCTGATTGGAAACCTACTTCACAAGTTTCTCTTGTCAATCAAAATGCTGGAATAAAACCCATAAAAGTAGATCGAGAAGTTTTTGACTTAACAAAACGTTCGATTTATTTTTCGGAACTAACCGATGGTGCTTTTGACATTAGCTTTGCAGCAATGGAAAAAATATGGAAATTTGATGGTTCTATGGACAAAATTCCAACTCAGGAAGAAATCTCAAAAGCCATTGAAAAAATTGGTTATCAAAACATTATTTTGGATGAAGAAAATTCAACAATATTCTTAAAAAAAGTTGGAATGAAAATCGGTTTTGGATCAACAGGAAAAGGTTATGCAGCACAAAAAGCGCGAACTTTTATGCAAAGTTTAGGAATTAATGCTGGTATAATAGATGCTTCTGGTGATATGACAACTTGGGGAAATCAACCGAATGGAGAACTTTGGAAAATTGGAATTACAAATCCATTTAATCGACATAAAATGTTGGATATTCTCTCAATGAAAAATGCTGCTGTTACGACTTCTGGTGATTACGAAAAATTTGTTTTGATTGATGGAGTCCGTTATTCACACATTATTAATCCCAAAACTGGGATTCCTGCAACGGGTTTAACTGGTGTTACAGTAATCGGAGAAAATGCTGAAATGTGTAATGGTTTTAGTACTTCTATCATGGTTTTAGGAAAAGAAAAAGGATTGAATTTGATCAATCAACAAAAAGATTACGCAGCTCTTTTGATTACAGACAAAGGAAAAATTATTCGTTCAAAAAACTATAAAAAATTAAAGCAAACATTGAAAAACAACTAAGTTCTTTAACTAAAAAATGATTATATAAAGTGTATATTCTTTGCTAACTAGATGTAATTCTTTTTCCATTTTGCTACAGTATTTCTACTTAATTTGAAATGTATAGCTAGTTGCGTATTGTTTAATTTATTTGTCTTCTGATAATCTAAAATAAATAAAATATCCTTTTCTTGATATGATTTAAATTTTTGATTAACCTTACTATTATTACGATTCTTGTCAAGAAAAATTAATCTATTAAGCTTCGATATATCAAAAAAAGATAATTGTTCTTTATTCAAAATATCTTGATATAACGATAACTCATCTGGATAAAGATCATTAATTATATCCGTATAGAGTGCCTTATAATTTATGCTATTATTCATTTTTTTGGAATTTAAAATCTACTAATCATTTTGAAAAATGATTAGTAGAAAAATTAAAATGTTATTTGTTATATTTATGAAGCCATTTGTATAGAGTTGTTTTCGGAATACGATATCGTTCTATAACTTCTTTTTTTGTCATATTACCTTTTTCTATTTTATTCAAAATATAATCTATCACTTCTTTTGTATATATATTTTTGCGAAAACTAGGTAATACCGATTGATTACTTTTGGTATTTTTATTATAATTAATGTTTCCTACAGGAGCGTATAAAATGAGATGTTGAGAATACAATCTAAAAAAATCATACTCTAATAACTTACTCCATTTCAAAAGAATATCAGTATCCATACTTTTCATTGTATACATTTGAATTACTTCTTTTTCTGTACAACCCATAAAATTACATATACGCGATATCGTAATTTCTTTCTCAAGAGTAAGTTCTTTTATAAGCTCTCCTATATAAATCGTTTTGTAATTCATATTTTAAAAATTTATAAGTAAAAGGCCTAGTTCTATTATATTTTTGCTTCAACAATTTGAATAAGTTTTTATAACACATCTGTTATTTTACGGTGCTTACATTATTTTTTTCAGTAAATAACAAGTGATAAAAAATATTTATTATAATACTTGTTTTATGTTATAGTAATAAGTTTTGGTTGCAGGACCAGCTGACCCCGAAATGTTATATATATAAATGTTTCCATTAGAAGTATCAACTCCAACTGCCATATCCATGCCATCTGTACCCTCGCCACTAGCACAACCAGTGACATTAGCCTTAAAATAAATTATTCTTAGAGTACCAGTATTATTTAGAACCTCCTCTCCACTACTCATTTGATAAGTAGCAGTATTGTTAGTAGCCAAACTACCTTCCAAACCATATACTCTCCAAGTATTATTCAGCTGACCTCCTACAAGTCTCACTTTTCCATAACCTGTGAAACCACAAATGTTCGTTCTTTTAATAGTTATCTCATATACGCCATCATATTTATTTGGAAGAGGGTAAACAGGGCTTGGAGATATAGCGTTACCCGCAACAAGAGCAAATTCACCCGTATATTGCCATAACTTGTTGTAATACATGTTGCCTGTAGACTCATCATATGATAGAGGATATCCACCTCCATTTTCGGTAATCTGTTTCTTAACGACTACACCCGATCCATCAGTAGCTAAAAACTTAGCATTTTGTACATTGGTAAGGGTGAGACCTGACGCGTCTGTCGTACCGGAAGTAATTTGTAATTTGTTAGAAGGTGAAGCAGTACCGATACCTACCTTTCCTCCGTCTACAACCATTGCAGGAGTAGTACCAACTCCTGTAGGTGAAGCAGATGTAGCATTTGTATAAAATGCAATTTTTGAAGCACCAGATGCACCATTATCAGAACCTTGTGTAGCAATTCTTAGCCAACTACTATTTTGGTTGTAAATACCAAAATCGCCAGAAATTGGGTTTCCGCCATTTGTTAAGCTATTCGCTCGTATATTACCAGAAACATCTAATTTTTGAGCTGGGGCGTTGGTCCCAATCCCGACATTACCAGTACCTGTAATCCTCATTCTCTCAGTACCATTTGTGCCCATTGAAAGATAACCTGTCGTGGGAGTTTCTGATCTAACGGTTAGATTTCCAAAGGAATTACTAGGACCATTAAAAAGAATTTCACCTATTTTATCCTCTGCGACAACGTCAATTTTAGCAGCATATGTTCCTCTAGATTTTTTAAAGTTTAATTGACCCGAGCTCGCATCAGTAGAAACTGATTCTATAAGCATATCATCATTAGCTGCACCTGTACCAGCAATTGTAAAGGCATTCGTAAGAGAGCCTCTATTTATAGTTTCGTTACTAGTACCTTTTGTAGCATCAAAATATCCTATACCAACGTATCCTTTTTGGTAAATATTCTGAACATTAGTTGTCGCAGGTAATTTTGTTTGATTATCATACCAAGGTTCTGTTGATGTTGTTACAGTACTAGAATCTGTAATTTTCACCCAAACACTTCCGTCAAAATAATAATACCCTGCAGTTGTTATGTTAAGACGTTGTGTAGAACTTCCTCCTGTATCTGTACCAGAAACATCTGTAATATATACAATAGCACCTTTTTGGTTTGCACCGTATTTAGATGTTGTTCCTGAAGTTGATATTAAATCAGCTCTCGTTAATCTTGGTGCCTGCAAACCATAGATTTGTGAATTATCAATAGTTGATCCATTCATTTTCACAGAGACATCCAATGTTGACATTGGATTATCAGTATTTACTCCCACCTGAGAAAAGGCATAAGAGGTAGAAAGTACTGAAATAAAAAAAGTTAATTCTCTTTTCATAATTTAAGATTTGGTTAGTGTATGTTAGATGTTATAAACAGAGCATATAACATCTATTACTTGATAACATTTATGAGGTTTTAATTGTTTTTACATTAATTTAATGGCACTGCATAAAGGTAATTACTTGTACTATTCTGCGTTGTAACACTTTGACTAGCGCTGTAGCTTGTAGTTTTTTCTACTGTACTAAATTTTGGGTAAATCGTTGCAGAAGTACCACTTTGAACAAATATAGAAAAAGAGCCTTCTAAAAATGAATTTGCTCCCGATGCTGTTGCTGCTGGAGCCAACCAACCTGAGACCGTATTATTAGTAAAGAAACCAAATCCATTAGCGGTAGCATTAGCACCATCTACATTTTCAGAAGATAATGTAAGATTCATCCACATATTATCTACACTACTTCCGGGTAAAGTACTGTTTATCATTTGTCCTACTTTTACCAACCAAGATCCTGCAGGTAAAGTGATGGATGAACCTGTTGAAATAAGAGAAGCTACAGATTTTGAACCAGTATTTATATTTCCATAGATGTTGATACGAACAGGAGTAGGAGTAGGAGTAGGCAAAGTTACACTAATAATATCCCCATTACCATCAGTACCAAGGAAACTAGCACCTGGTAAATTGGTTAACCTAACACCAGATGTGCCAGGTGCTTCACTAAGAACCTCCAGCGTATTTCTCGCTACATCTTGAAGTAGTCCAACACCAACTTTACCATTGTAAGCATGTAAGGTTGTTTCTCCTCCCTGAAAACGGTTACTTACATCTGCATCAGTATTGACCTTAAATATAGTACCTGGTCTCACTGCAATAGTAGTTTCTCCTCCTACAAATTGATTCATGATGTACATGCTGCTATTGGCTACATATGCAGGAAAAGTTCCATTAGTAATACTATTAACTCTCATGTCACCAGCTGCAACATCTAACGATTGAGAGGGTGTAGTCGTACCAATACCCACCCTGCCATTGGATGTTATTCTCATTCTTTCACGTATTGCATTTGTAGCAGTTCCTGTTGTAAAAGTCAAATCTGTAGGGACAACACCTGTGGAAACAGCTCCATTAACAACCCCATCTATACGGGCTCCTATATTTTGGTTAGTTCCATCATTTCCAGAGAAGGTTAATGATCCTAAATTATCTCCAGTAGCAACTGTAGCAGGAGCTGTAAGTGTACCCCTACTTCTTTCAAATCCTATACCACCTGCTTGCGAACCTGATGCGCCAATAGAGCGTATTGATACATTATCATCAGTAGTACCCATAGCACCTGTTATATCTAATGCTGTCGCTGGGCTCATGGATCTAATACCGATATTTCCCGATTGGTAGATGTTTTGATTGTTAGCAGTAGCCTGGTTAGTTGAACCAGCTTGAAACCAAGGTTCGGTGCCAGCTGGCAATGTTGCATTAATAACATCTCCATTACTGTCTGTAGCTAAAAAATTGGCCGATGGTAAGTTTGTTAATCTAACCCCAGATGTACCAGTAGTAGCACTTACAATTTCTAAAGTATTGTTTGGATCTCTACTTGCAGGAACTCCAATACCGACAACTTTCTTAGTTAACATTAATAAAGGATCAGTACCTCCTCTGCTGAAGTTACTATTTCCAGCTCCTCCTGAAAGACCATCTGTATGGAATTGGATTCTAGCATTTTCAGGAGTAGTTATTCTTAATGGAGTGGTACGAGCGTTGAAGATACCAAAATCTTGCACACCTGTGGTTGTACTTAAGGTTGCTACTGCATTGGTAAAGCCATTTGCTCGTACAAATCCCGCAACCTCTAATGTCTGACGAGGAGTTGCCATACCAATACCTATCCTACCAGTAGATGTAATTCTCATTCTTTCTGCAACAGTTGAGGCATCGGCTGTAGCATTTGTATTTGCACCTGTCGTAAAGGTCAAATCTGTAGGAACAACACCTGTGGAAACAGCTCCATTAACAACCCCATCTATACGGGCTCTTACATTTTGGGCGCTTCCATCGTTTCCAGAAAAGGTTAATGATCCTAAATTATCTCCAGTAGCAACTGCAGTAGGAGCAGTAAGTGTACCCTCACTTCTTTCAAAACCTATAGCGCCTGCTTGGCTACCTGTACCAATAGAACGTATCGAGACATCGTCATCCGTTGTGCCAGTAGAACCAGTTATATCTAATGCTGTCGCTGGACTTATAGATCTGATACCAATATTTCCTGTTTGGTAAATGTTTTGGTTGTTAGCCGTAGCTGGCGTGGTTTTTCCCGATTCATTCCAAGGTTCTGTTGATGTACCTGTGTTAGTTGTATTACCATCTGTAACTTTAACCCAAACAGATCCGTCGAAATAGTAATAACCGATTGCAGTTACATTAATTTTTTGTCCAGTAGTTATCCCTCCAGATATATCAGTAATGTAAATCATTGCACCTTTTTGGTCTGTACCATAATTAGTTTCTGGGATTGCTGATAGGTCGGCGCGTGATAACCTTGGCGCTTGTAAACCATATGATTGTGTATTATCAATAACCCCTCCTGTATTTTTTACAGAAATATCTAATGTTGATTTTGGGTTATCTGTATTAATACCAACCTGAGAAAAAACAGCGGTATTAAACAATAATATCGTTAAACTTGTTAATTTTTTTTTCATAAATTCAGATTTTATAATTTAAATTATTCATGATTCTAAAAGACTTTGTTGGTTAATCATAAAAGGTAGTAGAGAAAATAGGTACATAGGTTAGTTAGTTAGTATTTTAAAAATTATATATTTCTTCTCTTGAATTAAAACGTTTAGTTTTTTTGAAATAATTTTTAGTTTAATTTATCCATCAAAATATCTGGATAAAAGCAACATATATTATTCTTTATGTTAACCCTTCATAAGCTCTCTCAGTGACATAGGTGATGTATTTTGAATTATTATTTTTTAAAAACCTTTGCTGTAAAAAATCCTATAAAAAAACCTATAGCTATTAAAACTACAATAGGCATATCAAATCCAAACATGAATAATTTGACCTTTATACTTTCTAAATTCTGTCCTATAAATAGAAGTAACAGAATTAATAAAATAATGTCAATAATTTGACTGATGGAGATAGATTTCATATTTTATTATTTTTAGAATTAATAAAATAACATTAGACACATTAAATCAATAAATATTTAAAAATCAGTTAATTATATTGAAATTATTTTTAAATGAAATAAAAAAATCCTTCTGTCAAAAAAGACTTTAATTAGTTTTATGGTCCTTTTTGATTAAAATTAATCTCAAATTTTTAATAGGTGATATCTCGTTTATCGTAACAAAACCTCTCTTACCTCAACACTTCCTCCTGCAATTAGTATAGGATTTGTTTTTGCTATTTTCTTAGCAGATTCTAAGTCTTCGACTTCTATAACTAAAAATCCAGTTAAGAAATGATCTACTTCCTTAAAAGGTCCTTCTTTTATAGAACCATCAGCAAATATTGTACATGCCATTGGTTCTATGGGAGGCATAGTTCCTCCTAAATATTTTACTATTCCTTTTTCTTGAATATCATCTAACCATTTTTTACGGTCAGCGACTTCTTTTGGATCTGAGAAAGCTCCTGGATCCATATTTGTGTTTACTCTTAATAATAGGACAAAGTTTTTCATAGTTATTTGGTTGGTTTATGGTTAAAACTTTTAGATAGAGTTACTAATCTTATCGTTTCTTTAAAATTTTGTTTTTATTATTTCTTAATTGTTTGTTTGATAAACAATTTCCTATGTAGGTTGACAAAAAATTCTAGAAGAATAAATTATCAATTACCTACATAGTTTTGTTTTAATTTAAGCTGTGAACTCAATAAGATTTGTTATGTCCAAATACATTGTATCCTTTAAGTTAGTGTAGGTTAATCCACTTTTTATTGCAAATCTTATATCTGTAAAATTTAAACACCGCCTGCATTACCTCCATATTGATTTGGTTGTGCAGAAGTTGCAAATTCTTCCATCTTATAAATTAAACCATTAGAAATTGTATAAACTTGTACCCAAGAATTCTTGAGATGAGTTCCGTCTTCTTTAGAAATAAAATGTTCATTTCCTAGAATGACAACTGTATTATCTTGTTCTACGAATTGATTAGCTTTAAAAAACACAACATCTAAAGCATTTATATTAAATTCGAAGAACATACGTGCTCCTTCTTTTCCTTGAAATTTGGCTGCAGGCATCACTTGAGTTCCATGATAAATAAGAATAGCATCATCAGAAAAAGTACTTACTACTGCATCTACATCTTTTGTGTTGAATGCTTCTAGCATTTGATCAACAATTTGTCTGGTTTGAGTTGGCATATAACTATTTATATAATTATCAATAAATATTTGCACCAAAAATATATATTAAAGATTTAATAATTATCATGACTTCCCAATAGAGAAGTTGATATACAAAATGGTATTTTGATATCAAAATATCATTATATTTGAATTAAAATTTAAAATATGGTAAAATATGACGCGCCTAAATTTTGTAGGTACAGAACAAACGCAGTTAAAGACAGTATGACGCTATTAACTGGTAAATGGAAAATACATATTATTGGAACATTGCTATATGGTGGAAAGTTATGCTATACAGATTTACAAAATGAAATAACAGGAATAGGATCAAAAATGTTATCTAAAGAATTACAGGATTTAGAACTTAATCAGTTAGTTACTCGTACTGTTCTAAATACAAAACCTATTACAGTTGAGTATAATTTAACTGAGTTAGGAAGAACATTAGAACCTACTATTGATGCAATAGCACAATGGGGAATAGATTACAGGGAAATACTATTTGGAAATAAAGTAGACCCTAACTCTTAAGTAAGAGCTGTAAACTTTCTACTAACCTTTTTTTTATTTTCTTTATTATACTTAATATCTAATAACTTTTTGTTTTATACACAATTATGTTAATTTCTCTCTCAACTTAGAAAATTTACATAAAACAATCCTTTTGTATTTTTTGTTACACTTCATTTTAAATTAAAAGGCGAAATTGCATCAAAATCAAATACAATGAACGACAATAAAAAAACTCATTGGGAACATATATACGATGTAAAAACTCCAGAAGAAGTGAGTTGGACACAAGAAAAGCCTGAAACTTCTTTAAATTTTATTCATTCTTTTGGAACTGATAAAACAGCTAAAATTATCGATATTGGAGGTGGAGATAGTAAATTGGTTGATTTCTTATTAGAAGAGGGATACGAAAATATTTCGGTTTTGGATATTTCTGCAAATGCGTTGGAAAGAGCAAAAAATCGTTTAGGAAATAAGGCAGAAAAAGTAACGTGGATTGTTGCTGACATCACCGAATTTGAACCTATAGAACAATACGATATTTGGCACGATAGAGCAGTTTTTCATTTCTTGACCGAAGAAAATGATATCAAAAAATACCAAAATTTGGTCGCGAAAGCTGTAAAAGAAAAAATGGTTATTGGAACTTTTTCCACAAACGGACCATTAAAATGTAGTGGTTTAGAAATTAAACAAAATGATGAAACTTCTTTAACTTCTACTTTTGAAACTAATTTTGAAAAAATAGAATGTTTTACAATTGATCATAAAACGCCGTTTGAAACAATACAAAATTTTATTTTTTGTAGTTTCAATAAAAAATAAAATGCGTTAGGGATAGCAGTGAAAATCCTTTTTTGTAAACGCTGTGTCAACAAAAAAGATTGTCACGAATAGCCCGCTCGAACGCTAAAAATATAAAAATCATCTCCTTAATTAGGGAGATGATTTTCTTTTTTTAAAACTTTATTGAATTCAATATTTCCTTTTTTGATATCATCTAAAATCCATTTCAATTCAGCATCCGTACGTTTAATTTTATCTTGCAAATTAGGTTGAATAAGTTGATTTGGATAAACTCCATGTGCCTGTTCATCTCGCTTTTCAGTAGGAGAAAGATAAACTGTACCAACCGAAATTTTGAGTTTGGAATTGGGTAACGTAAATTTTGGCATCAATCCAGCAACCGTTCCATTAAAATCTCCTCCCGTTTCTTCACCTACAAAAAATGCTCTATTTTTTAGTTGAAGATTAGCCGAAATCAGCGCCGAAGCAGAGTAAGAACCACCGTTTATGATCACATACAAATTGTGATGATACACAAGTTCTTTATCTACTTTAACATGGGAAAAAGGTATATGCAATTCGTATTCATTTTTAGCATTTTTGGACGTCGAAAAATAAGTATACCCCGAACCTAACCAAAGCAACGGATAGGAATAAGCGGGAAAAAGATTGTACAGCGACTTACCAAAAGAGGTTTTGTTCGCGACGATTTTTTCACCTAAAAATGCCTTGGAATCATCGACCAAATAAGCGTATAAATAGTGCGAATCTTTTAGATAACCACCACCATTGTTGCGAAGATCGAGAACTAAATTTTGAACTTTATGATTCTTGATATCCGTAAAAACTTCTTTATAAAGTTCACGTATTTTTCCTTTTCTGAAATCAGTTACTTTTAACACCGCAATCGTGCTGTCGTTCGTAGGAAAAGTCAAATCTTTGGAATAAGTTTTGGAACTTTTAGAATAACCGTATTTCTTTTGTTTTATCCTAACTTTTCGCTCAACTTCTTTTTGCTCTTTTGTAATTTTTGGGGTTTCTGTAGCCTTATCATTTTTGGGTTTAGGATAGGTACGAAATGTTTTTTTTCGGATGATTGAATTTCCCATTTTAAAAGTTAACTCAACCGAATCTTTAATTCCATTTTCTAAAGTAAAATAATTGAGAAAAGTTCGGTTAAACACATTATCCGAAAAAGTTTGATTCTCACCATCACCATATATACTTTTCTTATATTTATCGTATAAATACTTTGTAGAAACACTATCTATATAAAACAAAGCCGAACCTTGATTAATTGGATTGATTTTACTGTAATCTGTCACTAAAAAAACTGAATCATTTTGCCAAAAAAAACTATAATCACTAAACGCTGATTTTGACTCTTTGTACTTCTTTGTCCGTTTTTTATCTAATCGTTTGAATAACGGATAGATATCTGTATGACCATGTTTTAAACTTTCGAAAATCGGAAAAAACTTGACATAAAAATCATTTGGTTTCAGAGGTTGATGAATTGTTTTTTTTAAGCTATCAAACTTATAATCAATTTGTTCTTGAGAAGTGTATAAATCTAATTTTGGATGATATCTTTTTAGTTTTTTATAAACAAAATCTACATCTTTTTTCAATTTATTTGCAGGAATCTCTTTATCAATATGTGCATTGTATTTCTCTACAGAAACACAGCTGCATATCAACAAAAATGACAAATAAATTAGAGTAGATTTTAATTGCATTGAGGATAATTAAATGAATAATAAGTTACAATATTATTTTACTTCTTGATAAAATTCTTCGATAAAATTTTCCATATATTGATGACGTTTTAAAGCGATTTCTTTTGCTGTTTTGGTATTCATCAACTCTTTTAATTTGAATAATTTATCGTAAAAATGTTGCACACTCGATGCGTCTTTGGAATTATCATAAGGATTATACAAAATATTACCAACACTTCCGCCATATGCAAAACAACGCGCAATACCAACCGCTCCAATCGCATCTAAACGATCAGCATCTTGCACAATCTCCGCCTCGATAGTTGTTGGTTTATTTCCTTTACTAAATGAAACTTGCGAAACTATTTCCAATACTTTCTGAATAGATGTTTCTTCTACATAAATTGATTCTAAAAATTCTCTAATTAATTCCTCCGATTTATCAACTCCATTATGTAATTTATAATCACCAATATCGTGTGTCCAAGCAGCTAATTCGACCAAAAAAGAATCTGCATTCTCCGTTTCCAAAATCTTCTTCGCATTTGTTACCACACGTTCTATATGAAAATAATCGTGTCCAGTTCCTTCATCTAAAAACGTTTTTTTGATATATGCTTGTGTCTGAGTAAGTATTTCTTGTTTATTCATTTTTTGATAATCTATTTCACGCTAAAATAAAAAACTTCAATAACAATGTTATTGAAGTTTTAAGTTAATAGAAAAAAATATGATTTTATTGTTTTACGATTTTTTTAGAAACCGATTGTTTATCTGTTTTAATATTAAGAATGTAAACACCTGTTGGTAAATTCGAAACATTAATTTGCTTCTTATCCGAAGACGAAACTTTTTTTCCAGTCATATCAAAAATATCTACAACTATCATTTTTTCATTCGTCTGTACATTTACAATATCTTTTGTAACTGTTGGATAAACTGAAATAGAATTTAATTTATCTAGTTCACTTGTGTCCAAATTTGCTGGATTACCACCTGTAATGAGTAATGTATATTTTTGATCTGAAGCTACTTTGTTCTCATTAACTAAAGTTCCTTTATTCGAAACAACTATTTTATACTTTCTTCCAACAACTGGAGATTTTATTGAAATTTGTTCAACATTATCTACTAAATTATCTCCTTTTATTGCTGCTCCAGTAGGATTTGATAAATCTAATTTCCAAGGCATAAACACTTCATTAGTTTGAGTATCAATAACTCTTAGATCAAAATCATTTACAATCTCTGAAGTTTTATCATTTATTGCTCCATCATTAGTAGTAGCAGGAGTACCAGCAGGATCAATCCAGGTTAGTGTTACCTTTAATTCATTATCTGTATTAGATGTTGCTATAATTTCTTTATTGTAATCTACACCAGATTTTTTATCATTTCTTTCTAATATACTTCCTGTTTTATTATGTATATCTACTACAGTTTCTGCAGCTTTTTTAGCATCTAACATACCCCAACCAAACCAATTATCAGGACCTTCGAAATCACCAGCTTCCATTGTTGTATGTAATAATAAAGCTTTTATTTCGTCTGCATAAAAATAATACTGATTATCTCCACTTAATAATCTTTTTAATTGTGTTATCGCTCCTATCGCACCTGTCACTTTTGGTGCAGAATATGAAGTCCCACTACCCATTGTAAATCTTGTTACCGAAGTTGAATCAGTCGCAATAGCTGTCGGTGCAATTACATTTGTTCCTACTGCAACTAAATCTGGTTTTATAGCTCCATCTTTTCTTGGCCCAACACTACTATAACTAGATCTTATTATTTCATTTTTAGATGTGATTCTGTTATTTGAAGTATTTGGTACATTTACAGCTCCTACTACAATAATATTTTTAGCCAAAGATCCTGTACCTATGCAATATGCTCCTGATTTACAATTTATATCGGGCATAATATCTTTTGCATCAAAAGCTTGATAAGCTCCACTTCCCCATCTATATTTAGGAACAGTATCATTCGCGGCTGGTCCATCTCCATAATAATTACCCGCTGATTTAATTATTGTAAATTTAGGATCCGCATAAACTATTTTATCATAATTTTCATCATTAGTTAAATAAGTTCCGAAAAAAGTATCACTTGATTTCGTAAATATCGTTGTATTAACTGGATAATACCAACCTTTTCCCAAACTACCATTAGCATCATATGACCATCCATAATTAACTCCATAAGAATGGTTCGATATATAATAATTATAATTTAATATTTTACTAAAAATATTTCCATTCGTTGTAGTAGAAAAACCTGCTGATTTTATCTTTGCATTTGGTAATACTCCTTTTGCAGCTTGATTAAAAGTAACTTTAGAACCATCTGTATAAGTAAATGTAACATTATAATAACCTCCTGCAGCAATAAAACCAGCTACTGACGTTGCATGTGTAGACATTGCAAGAACTTTATTCTCTAGATCAGAAACCCTTGTAAGTCCTGTAGAAGATTTATCTCCAAACTCTTTATGAGGAGCAAAGGTTGCGCCTCCATCAAAGATAGCAATATCCATATTGTCACCATTTAACGCGAACCCTCCTACTTGACCACTTTGTAAATAATCAATATTAGAAGCATTGTTTGCTCTATAATCATCCGTTTGATAAAACACTGCAGAATAATCTGTAATTTCAGCTAAGTTTGAGATGTTAAATGAATGATTAGAATGACTCTTACTTAATCTTTGTTTAAACTTATTTGTCTTAACTTCATTTTGTTCTTTAAAAAAAGTAGATAATTCTTTTTTAGATTGCGCATACGTATTAATATATGCTAAAGACAGTAATCCTGTAAAAAGTAGTTTTATATTCATATTTGTTGTTATTTTTTCTTATTAGTCGTTTCATTATATATTGGTGCTGTATCAAAGATGTCTGTAATAGTTGATTTATTTTTAGTTGAATCTCCTTTTATATTTAGACTATCATATTTTTTTTCCAATTTCTTTTGTTGTTCATCAAAATATTTTGACAACTCTTTCTTAGACATATTTAATGTATCTTTAGTTACCAAATTTGAAGACTTACTAACCTCTCTGTTCTTACATTGTGAAAAAAAAACGATCACAACCAAGATGGCTAGACTTTTAATAAATAGATTCATACTCATATCAATTATAAAAATATCTTACTAAAATAATAAAAGTCATCAATATACAAAACAATGTGTTTTTAATAAAAATATTGTATATTTGCACCTCAAATTTGTAAAACGGGACGAGTTCCCAAAATAATTAGTTATACTATGGCTACAAGAATTAGATTACAAAGACATGGTCGTAAAGGAAAACCATTCTTTCACATCGTAGTTGCTGACTCAAGAGCAAAACGTGACGGTCGTTTCATCGAAAAATTAGGTACTTACAACCCAATTACTAACCCTGCAACTGTAGAATTAAATGTTGATTCTGCTGTAAAATGGTTACAAACTGGTGCTGAGCCTACAAATACTGCTAAAGCTTTATTATCTTACAAAGGTGCTTTTATGAAAAAACACTTATTAGGTGGTGTTGCTAAAGGTGCGTTTTCTCAAGAAGAAGCTGACAAACGTTTCGACGCTTGGTTAGAAGCTAAAGGTGAAAAAGTTCAAGCTAAAAAAGACGGTTTAACTTCAGGTGCTGCTGCTGCTAAAGCTGCTGCCTTAGAAGCTGAAAAAGCTGTTAATGAAGCTCGTGTAAAAGCTGCTCAGGAAGCTGAAGCTGCTGCACAAGTTGAAGAAACTCCTGCTGAAGAAGCAGAAGGTACAACTGAAGAAGTTGCTACAGAAGAATAATTTTTAAGTTCAGAGACGTTCCAAATGACAAAAAATGATTGCTACTATTTAGGTAAAGTTACAAAGAGACATGGTTTCAAAGGTAATTTAATCATTCACTTGGATACAGACGAACCAGAATTATACGATACTTTGGAAGCAGTGTTCATCGAGCAAGATGGTACACTGGTTCCATTTTTTTTCGAAACTTCTCAGCCTTATCAAGGCACAAAATTATTAGTAAAGTTTGAAGATGTTGAAGACGAAGATGTCGACAAATTAATCAATCGCGAACTTTATTTACCTCTAAAATCATTACCAGAACTTTCTGGAACAGATTTTTATTATCACGAAATAGTTGGTTTCACTATTTATGATCAAACAAATACAGAAGTTGGTACAATAAAATCTGTAAATGATTCTGCAGCGCAAGCTTATTTCGAAGTAGATGCGAATGGAAAAGAAATCTTAATTCCGATGATTGACGAATGGATTCTTGAAGTTAATCGCGAAGAAAAAGCAATGCTTATCCAAATTCCTGACGGATTATTAGAAATTTATTTGGGATAACTTATCCATTATAAATCACTTATTTACTTCTATTTTTTGATTGAATTTTTCTAATTGTAAAATCCGAAATTTTCGACATTATATTTATTGTCAATTTCGTACCTTTGCAAACTCAATCGTAATTAAAAAATGGAAGAAGAAAAAAAATCATTGAATTTTATTGAGCAAATCATTGAAGATGATTTAGCCAACGGGATGCCAAAAGAAAATTTACGTTTTCGTTTCCCACCAGAACCAAATGGTTATTTGCATATCGGGCATGCAAAAGCAATCTGCTTAAACTTCGGTTTAGGACAGCGTTACAACGCGCCTGTAAACTTACGTTTTGATGACACTAATCCTGACAAAGAAGAGCAAGAATTCGTAGATTCTATCCGCGAAGATGTGAAATGGTTAGGTTTCGAGTGGGCAGAAGAACGCTATGCTTCTGATTATTTCCAGCAGCTTTACGATTGGGCTGTTCAATTAATTAAAGAAGGAAAAGCGTACATCGACGACCAATCTTCGGAAGTGATTAATGAACAACGTAAAACACCTTTTGAACCAGGAATCGAGTCTCCTTATAGAAATCGTTCTGTTGAAGAAAATTTAGATCTTTTCGAACGAATGAAAGCGGGAGAATTTGAAGAAGGTACACATGTTTTACGCGCAAAAATTGACATGACTTCTCCTAATATGAACATGCGCGACCCTGTTATGTATCGTATTTTGAAACGTCCTCATCACCGTACTGGAGATACATGGAAAATGTACCCAATGTACGATTGGACGCATGGAGAATCTGATTATATCGAAGGAATTTCTCACTCATTGTGTTCGTTAGAATTCAAAAATCACCGTGATTTATATGAATGGTATGCGAATAATGTTGAGTTGCCAAATCAACCTCAAAAACCAAAACAACGCGAATTTGCTCGTGGTAATGTTTCGTACATGATTACAAGTAAACGTAAGTTGATGAAATTGGTTCAAGAAGGAGTTGTAACAGGTTGGGACGATCCACGTATGCCTACAATTTCAGGTTTGCGTCGTCGCGGTTATACGCCAGAATCTATCAAGAATTTCTGGAATACAGCCGGTGTTGCAAAACGTGATAACGTCTTAGATATTTCATTATTAGAATTTTCTGTTCGTGATCATTTAAATAAAATTGCGCCACGTGTTTTTGCTGTGATTGATCCAGTAAAAGTGATTATCGAGAATTATCCAGAAGGACAAGTGGAGGAATTAGAAATTGAGAATAACCCAGAAGATGAAACTGCTGGAACTCGTATCGTTCCTTTTACTCGTGAAATCTATATTGAACGTGAAGATTTTATGGAAGAAGCGCCTAAAAAATTCTTCCGTTTATCTTTAGGAAATGAAGTTCGTTTGAAAGGTGCATATTTCATTAAAGCTGAAAGAGTAGAAAAAGATGCTGAAGGGAATATCACAACAATTTATGCAACTTACGATCCTGAAACGAAATCTGGAAGCGGAACTGAAGCTTCTAAACGTAAAGTAAAAGGTACATTACATTGGGTTTCTGCAACAGAGAATATTCCAATCGAAGTGCGCGAATATGATCGTTTATTTACAGTTGAATCGCCAGATGCAGAGAAAGATGTTGACTTTTTACAATTTGTCAATCCAAATTCTTTAACTGTAAAAGAAGGTTTTGCTGAGCCTGCTTTGAAAGAAGCTAAAGTCGAGGATAAATTCCAATTTCAACGCATTGGATATTTTGCTTTAGACCGTGATTCTTCTACAGAAAAATTAATTTTCAATAGAACTGTTACGCTTAAAGATACTTGGGCAAAAGTGAATAAATAAAAAATCTATTTTATTAAATATCAAGCTCGAACAAATTTGTTCGAGCTTTTTTTATTATATTTAATCTAAATTTTTAACATGAAAAATAAAATCACTTATATCATATTTACCATTTTTATTGCTTTATCAAGTTGTCAATCCACAAAAGCTACAACAGAAAAAAAGTCGAATGATTCTACTGACAAAATCGAAAGAACGCAAGAACCAACACTTATAGGGAGATGGAAATTGGTAAAACTTTCAGGAGGAATCGTAGGACGTGAACAACTACCTCCTGCAGATCGTGTTACAGTTGTAGAATTTACACCTACTGAGATGATTACAATTATCAATGGTAAGGAAACAAATCGAGTAACTTATAATATAGCAAAAGGGAAAAGTATTCACAAAACAGGGCTTGTTCCAATGATTTACACCAATGGAAATACTTCGATGGGAAAGAGTTTTGAGGTTAAACAAAATACACTTGGAATTAGCGACGAATTTCACGATGGTTTTTATTATACTTATGTAAAAATTGCGAGCGACGATGACGGATTACTTAGAGAATAAAAATTCGATAAAAAACTGGAATGAAGATGATCGTCCACGCGAAAAATTAGCTTTAAAAGGACGTTCGTCGCTTTCTGATGCCGAATTGTTAGCGATTATTATGGGAAGCGGAAATCGCGAAGAATCCGCTGTAGAGTTGGCAAAACGAATCTTAAACTCTGCTAATAATAATTGGAATGAATTAGCTAAATATTCAATTGTAGATTTATGCAAATTCAAAGGAGTTGGAGAAGCAAAAGCAATTTCGATAATCACTGCAATGGAAATTGGAAGAAGAAGAAATTCGCAAGAGGTTCTGGAACGTGACAAAATTACTTCGAGCAAGGATGCTGCGATCATTTTACAACAACAAATTGGCGATTTACCAAACGAAGAATTTTGGGTGATGTTTCTCAATCAAGGAAATCGAATTATAAAAACCGAGCAAATTTCGCGAGGTGGAATTAATCAAACCGCCGTCGATATTCGAGTAATTTTTAAACGCGCCTTGGAATTAATGGCAACAGGAATGATACTTTCCCACAACCATCCTTCTGGAAATCTTACTCCAAGTCAGTCTGATATACATATTACTCGAAAAATTAAAGAAGGTGCTACTCTTTTAGATATTCAAGTTTTAGATCACATTATTGTTTCTCAAAAAGATTTTTATTCGTTTGCGGATGATGGTCTAATTTGATATCTTTAAGCCTTATTGAAAAATATTTTGAGTCAAGAAATTATCATATTTACAGAAAAAATTACAAATAGAATTGAATATATTTTCGATTTTATTTTTCATGATTTTTTTGGAATTGACTACAAAACGACTACAGATTTTGATGAGTTTTCACAATCAATTTTACCAAAAATCAACTTTTCGAATCAATTTTTAGAAAATGAAATCAACTATAAAGTTGATGATATTTTATTAGAAACAACTATTCGAAAAGATGTTGATTATTCAATTTTAAATGAATTTGGTAAATGTTTTTATTGGCTTTCTCGTTATGAAGAATACATTGCAAAACCAGGACAATTTGATCAACACAATCGTTTTTTAGGTTCGGATTTAGATTATTCGAAACCAATTGTAGATGAAATTTGTATTGAAATTCAAAAAAAGATAAAGTCTAAATTTCCTAAAATATCTTTTAAACAGAGAGTTTTCAAACAAATTAATACTCACGATGTTGATTATTCTTGGAAATATCTTTATCATTCACCTAAAGTAAAATTTGGTTCACTTTTTAAGAAAATTATTAAAGGAAATTTCTCAGAAACAAAACAGCAAATCAAGGTTTTGAATCAGAAAGAAAAAGATCCTTATGATACATTTGATTATTTGAAAGATTTAGCTGAAAAACATCAAATTGAAACAATTTTCTTTTGGTTATTGGGCGATTATTCTACTTTCGATAAAAATCATCATTGGAAAAATAATACTCAAAAAGATTTAATAAATAACATTTCAACTTGGGCAAAAATTGGAATCCACCCTTCTTATCAATCTAATTTCGAAGGAAATAAATTAACAATTGAAATTAATCGATTAGAAAAAATCATCAATCAACCGATAAAAAAATCACGTCAACATTTCATTAAATTGAGCATTCCTCACACTTATCAACAATTGTTAATAAATGAAATTTTAGAAGATTACACCATGGGATTTCCACATCAATTAGGCTTTAGAGCTGGAACTTCTACTCCATTCAAATGGTTTGACTTATCAACAAATCAACAAACATTGTTAACAATATATCCTTTTGTCACAATGGATGTTACATTGAAAAATTATTTAAAATTAACACCGCAACAGGCTTTAGAAGAAATAAAAAAATTAAAACAAACAATTAAAGCCACAAACGGAACGTTTATAACATTATTCCACCAATCAAACTTGAACGAAGATTGGGTTGAATGGCGAAAAGTTTACGAAAGTATTTTTGAATGATAAAAAGAGTTTCTCGAAAAAAATTAGATGTTAACAAATACACCGAATGTCTTAACAAATCGGTGAATTATCGCATTTATGCAGAAGTTTTTTATTTGGATGCTTTAGTTGATAACAATTGGGATTGTTACGTTTTAAACGATTATGAAGCCATAATGCCATTGCCTTTTGTTAAGAAATTTGGGTTTAAGTTCATTGTTCAGCCAATTTATTGTCAACAATTAGGTGTTTTTCATCAAGAAAATTTTTCAAAAGAAACTTTCTTACTTTTTGAGAAAAAACTGCATCGAAATTTAGTTAGAGCTTATGCTTTTAATGAAGAAAATACAGAGATGTTTGAGCCGAAGGGACAGAAAAAGGTCAACTATATTTTGGATTTAAATCAAGATTATGAAAATTTATTTTCAATTTATAGTAGAAACCGAAGAAATGAAATTCGGAAAGTAGGAAAATTTAATTATAAAATTGAAAATGTTACTCAATTAAATCGATTTTTCGAATTAAACTCATCATATGAATATTTAATTACAAACAATTTAATAAATTATTCGCAAGAAAAAATTCAAAGTTTATTTAATCAAAAAATTATTAATATTTATGAAATTTTTGATCAAGAAGAAAATTTACTTGGTTGTCAACTAATCATGATTTCTAAAAATCGAGTTTATAACTTTGCTTTTGCAAGAAATAAGAATTCAAAAAGTAATTTTGGATCAGCTTACATAATAGATTACATTATCAAAACCTTTTCTAATTCAGAATTAGCATTTGATTTCGAAGGTTCTATGGTTCCTTCTATAGCTAAATTTATGCAAGGTTTTGGCGCTATAGAAAAACATTATACAAACTATTCTAATTTAGACTTTTTGACAAAGAAAAATTAATTCACGATAGCCATTTCCAACAGAAAGTTTCTTTGCTAAATTATGATCAATTTTATTTCGATAATCTATTTTTTTGATTAGCATATTTTCACGTTTTAATCTTTCTTGAAAATCCTGTCCATGCAATCGCAATAAATCTTTTTCTCCATAATTTTTTAATCTTTCTTCTTCTGTCTTAAATTCAGAATTTTCAAACGTATTATTTATTGGATGAATAGGAGTTTGAATCAATGCTTTTCCTCTTTTTTTTAGAACTCGAAACAATTCATCAATTGCTTTTTTTTCATCAGGAATATGCCCTAAAACATGACAACAAATTACATAATCAAATGTGTTGTCAGGATAATTTATTGAAGTAATATCCATTTCTTCATCAGCAAGATTGATATTAATGTCAGCATTGATATAGCCTAAATTATCGGTCTGTTTAAAAATATTTTTCAATGCGTCTTCCGGAGCAATATGCAATAATTTATTAGGTTTAGCTAATAAATCTGTTTCATTTTTTATAAACTCTAACAAAACTCTTGTCCTTTCTAATGAACCACAATTTGGACATTCAGCATTTTCTCGGTTATCTATACCATTAGATTTATCTAAAAACTTAGAAAAAGATTGTTCGCAACAATTGCAATAAAAATTATTTCCTTTCAGAAATAATCCATTCAATTTCTTCAAATTTTTTCTATTATTAATTCTTATCTTTTCGGAAAATAATTTTTTATAAAATGTTTTAATTGCATTCATTACTTACAAACGTTAAGACTGCTATTTTATGATATTAAATTTATTCAAAAAAAATATATTTCCTTTTTACCACACAGTTTCAGATAAACGATTAGTTCATATTGATCAATTATATCCATTAAAATCAATTGATCAATTTCAGCGTGAATTAGATTTTTTTCAGAAAAATTATGTCAATATTTCTATGATTGAATTAATTGATTTATACAAAAAAAATGGTTTTATTCCTCAAGAAAATTACTTTCATCTTAGTTTTGACGATGGTTTGAAAGAATGTTACTCCTTAATTGTTCCAATATTAAAAGAACGAAATTTAGATGCAACTTTTTTTATCAATCCAAATTTTATTGACAATCAAGAAATTTTTTATCGATATAAAGTTGCTTTCATTTTAGAAAACATTACAGACAACAACTTTAAAAAAGAACTTTTAAATTATTCTATTCATGATCTTAAAAAAATTGATGAATTAATTTTAAAACAAGAAATAAAACTAAATGATTTTGAAATTTATTTGAATGAAAATGAAATAAAAGCATTAATTAATCAAGGATATACAATAGGTGCACATTCGATGAATCATCCTTATTATCGCGATATTTCTTTCGAACAACAACTTTTAGAAACGAACGAAAGCTTAGATTTTATCCAACAAAAGTTTAATTTAGATTATCGAGTTTTTTCTTTTCCTTTTACAGATGACGGAGTTTCTAAAAACTTTTTTAATACTATAAAATCAAATCTTACATTTGGTACGGCAGGAATAAAAGATGATGAAGTTTCAACAAATATTCAGCGACTTCCGATGGATAATTGTATTACTGATCCTGCAATTTTTATCAAAAAAAATCGTTATAAATTTTATATTCAAAAGTTACTACAAAAGCATATTGTATCTCATTAATACAAAAAGAGTGAAAAAATTTTATCATTTATTTATTACCTTATTTTTCTTAATCATTTATCGTTTAGGAAGTTTTAGTAAAATAACTTTTGGTGATTCTGCTGGAAAAATTTTGGATATTGAAGCAAATCAATTTACGTTTGAAACCTACTCATTAACTCATTTTTTGTATTTCAACTTCAATATTCTAATTCACAAATTATTTCCTTTTATAGATACCATTGAGATTGGACGTTGGGTAAATATTATTTCTGCTGTAATAGTTTTGAATATTTTATTTTCTATTCTTCAACTCTTAAATAAAAAACTTTGGATTTCTCTTTTAGGTACAGTTGCGTTTGGATTTAGTTTTACTTTTTGGAAAAATACCGAAAATATAGAAGTTTACACTTTTTGTTTAATTTGGATTTCACTTTACGTTTTATTTGCGATAAAATTTGTTCAAAATAAACAATCTAAAACGCTTTTATTTGCAGGAATAATGCTTGGAATTAGCTTATTTTCTCATGTACAAGGCGTTCTATTAATTCCTTCTTATTTTTATTTATGCTACTTGGCTTTTAGAAATAATATTAAAAATAGATTGATTTTTAGCTATTTTTTCATTCCTTTTCTATTTTTGGCATTGCTCTATATTTATCCAATTATTAATAACGAATCTCTGAAAAATGTTTTATCATCTTCAGAAAAATCATGGGTGTCTGATTCTTTGAAGAAAGATTTAGTAAGCTATTCAAAAGATTTAATGAAAGCATTAGGTTATATTATTTATAATTTTTGGTTTCTTAATTTTGCCATATTCTTTATTCCAATTAGAAATTTTATCAAAGACAAATCATTACTTTTTTTTATTATTTTCGGTTTACCTGTTTTTTGTTTTGCTACTATTTATGCTGTTAGCGATAATTATGTCTTTTTCTTAAATTTTAATTTAGCTTATTTGATTATTTTAAGTATTGGTTTAAACAATTTCATTACAAAATTTCCGAAGTACACTTCATTAATTTCTATCCTTATTTTCTCAACACCGCTTTATTATTATTCGGCCAAACAACTTGCTATGCAAACAACAAAAGGGAAAGAATTTCATCAACAAAAAGCATACAAAGACGGATTAAATTATTATTTGCTTCCTTGGATGAATAACAACAAAGGTATTTTGGAAGTTATTCTAAATAATGAAGAAACAAATGAAGATATTGAATGGATGAAAGAAACAGGTCAAAAATTAATTGATCTTAAATCTAAAACAATGACAAAAGAAGAAATAAAAAAGTTATAATTTTTTTAAATAATTTCTAAATATAAAAGTAGCATATAATCCAGAAACTATATACATAATTAAAAAACCGAAAGCTGCTCCATTTAGTTGATAAAAAGGAATAAGTATAGAATCTGCAATAATAAGTGTGATAATTGAAACAATTGAAACTCGTACACTATATGTAAACAAACCAACTGCACTAAATAAATTAAGAAAAAGAACTCTAAACAACATTGCTAAAACAACTGCTATTGTTGCAATAAAAAAAACTGTATCACCAGCTAAATAACTTTTATTGAAAAATAACTCGATTATAAAATCTCTAAGAAAATAACTTCCTAAAAGAATACTAATTCCTATAAGAATGAATAGCTTATAATAATTTTTTATATAAAATTTTAGAAAATCCTTGTTCTGACTATTTTTAATAATTCGAGGAAAATCGGTTTGAAATAATATAGTCGGAATAAATAATAAATTCATAGGCAGAAGAATCGCAACTTTATACAAAGCAATATCTTTATCTGTCATAAAAATCGCAATCATTGCAATATCAATCGAAAACAATAACTCTGAAGCGAAATAAGCCAAAGATTCCATTCTTCCATATTTCCACATCATTTTCCAATTCATTTCACTTAAATCATTTATTGATTGTTGTAAAATTGTTTTAGAATAGAAAAATAAACTAATAAAAGGTGTAATCGCCAACGAAGTCATATAACCAATTGCTCCAAAATTGATGGTTAAGAAAAATGTAAAAATCAATCCCAAACAATTAATCAACATATTTAATGAAGCAAACTTCTTATTGAAACCATTTATTCGATAATCGATTGTAAGATGAGACTGAAAAAACATCCCGAAAAGACGAACAGAAAACAAGAGAATAATCCATAATAAATGATCAAATTTTATGGCATAAAAATTAGCAATTACAATGAAAATACTACATAAAATAAGCTGATTAATAACGCCATTTCTAAATAATTTTCGACTTAGGTCTTTACGTGTTTGTTCATTTTCTTCGCCAGCACCAAACTTCATCAAAACCTGTAATGAACCTAATCCATTCCATGGCGCAACAAACCCAATAATAGATGCGATAAGTGTTATACGACCAAATTCATCTTGCGGAATCATTTTTACAATGAAAATGGTATTAATCAGCATCACTAATTTTTCTACCACAAAAGATAAAAAAACGTAAAAACCATTGTTTTGTAAAAAAGATTGTATGAATTTGATTAAATCTTTCATTGTAAAATTTTCACATAAACTTCATCAAATTGGTAAGCAATTTCTTCCTTAGAAAAATTATTCAAAGCATACGTATTTAATTCATTTGACGTTGCAAATTCATAACCTTCTATCACCTCAACCATTGCTTTATAAAGTGCTAATTCATCATTTTTATTCACAATAAATCCAAAATTATTTGGCATAAATTCTTTAATTCCGCCTACATCGCTTGCGATAACAGGAATTCCTGAAGCAAAAGCTTCTATTTGAACACAAGGTTGATTTTCGTAGTGACTAAAAAGTACAAAACAATTTGCGTTCTTCATCTTTTGATTCACTTCAAAATGTTGTAATCGCCCAAAAGATTTTACAAAATCATGTAAATTATTTTCTACAATAAAATTATTAATCAAAGTTAAATCTCCATTTCCTCCAATCTGAAATTCAAAATTATAACCATTATCAACTAACTTTTTAGCAACATTCAACATTCCCAAAACATTTTTATGCTCGTTTCCTAAATGCGAAAGATGTAAAAATATTATTTTTTCAACTTTACATTCTTCTTTTACTGAAAACAATTCTACATCCACAACATTTGGAATAATTTTTACATTTGTTATAGGATAAATTTCAAGTATTTTTTGTGCTAAATCATTCGAAACAGGCGTTAAAAAATCTACTTTTCTAAGTATTTTCTTAATTAAGAACTTCTTGTAAAATGAAAATGAAATAAAACGTTCTGGGGAAAATCCTGTCCAATGCTCTGTTAAAACTATTGATTTTTTGTATTTACTTTTCAAAAATAAAGCAACTAAACCAGCTGGATAAATAACATTGACATGAATTATATCAAAATTATTAACCAAAGAAACTCCTTTCAGAAAAGCTATAAATTGTTTGATTAAATTAAACGGACGAAAAAAAGATGGTTTAAAATAAACAATTATTTCCCTTATATTTTGGTTGATAGAATCATCTATTTCAAAATTAGATTTTAAATTTTCATCTTTTACTGCATGAACAAGCGTCACATTATTTAAAGTAGAGATAGAACGTAAATGGCGCTGAATAAAATCTCCATTATCTAAAAAAATTCTACTCGGATACCAAGATGCTAAAGCTAAAATATTTTTTCTCGAATTATTCACCTGACTTTTTATAACGTTTCAGCTCTTTCATTACAAAGTAAAGTTGAACTAAATAGCCCATTCCCGCAAAGAAAGAATATAGGGATAACGTCAAAAGTATATTTTTATTTAGTCCGCCAATCACACAAGTAATCAATGTAACGAAAACTAAATAAATATTGAAGTATAGTGCGTAATGATTTTTCTTGATAACCACGACAATTTGCTGAATAGGATTCATTGCAGAACGACACAAAATCCAGAAAGAAAGAATCCACGTCATAATATGTAAACCTCGCCATTCTGGTCCAAGCATCCACTCGAGAATAAAAATTCCGATACAATTCATCAACAAAAGAAAAACAGCAATTGCTCCAACGTTATACAGCACCACTTTTTTCGATAAATCATATAATTGATGCGAACGATGATCAATCATTGCAGCAGATTTCTGAAAGAAAACTTTCGACATCGAATTGGAAAGTAATGTCAAAGGAACAACCAAAACTTTAGCAGAATTTCCTACAAAAGCTACATCTTCTTTCATAAAATAAATCGCAATCATAATGGGGAGCAAATTGTTTGCAATCGCATTCAACGATTCTGAGGGTAATGTATATTTTATGATTTCTTTGTTCTTAGAAATTGTTCGTTTAGCCAAACCAAAATCAATAGAAGAAAATCGTCCTTTTGTAATTGAAAAATAATATGCACAAGACAAAACTGTTCCGAAAATTGTTCCATAAATCAATCCTGTTTCTTTGTAGCCCATCCAATAAAAAATGAATTGAAAAAAAACCGAAAACAGTGCATTAATCACAAATCCAGTCGAAATACTTTTGAATAATTTATACTTCGTAAACAATGTATTTTGAACATTATTCCAAGCTGTAAATAATCCTGCAATACAACTTAAGAAAACAATAAATAAAGACGTTTTGAATGTGAAAATTCCTTCTAAAACTGCATAGCCCAAAAAGAATAAAATCGTTACAATGCTACTCACTAATAATAAAGTTGTGAACAAATTTCGAATCGCTTTTGATGATTTCGAAATCACGAAAATATTCTCTAAACGAAACGTTGTCAAAATAGCTAGAATCGCCACAAAAGCTGAAAAAGCATTGTAAGTTCCCGACGCTTCTGGACCATAAATTCGAGCCAAAATAATTCCGCCAATAAACATAATCACTTGCGCAATCGTGTTCCCTGCCAACAAAGACAAAACACCTTTGGCATTCTTCGTTTTAAATTTTTCTAACTTCGCTTTCAATTGATATTTTCTTCATCAGCAAATCTACATAAAATCCTTAGCTTTGCATTTATGAACACAATAAAACACGTTTTTTTCGATCTTGATAACACACTTTGGGATTTCAGAAAAAATGCAAAATTCGCGCTAGATGAGCTTTACAAAAAGTATGATGTAGAAAATAGATATGGTTTTACATTCGAGGAATTTCATCCATTTTATCACGATAGCAACGAAGGTCTTTGGGCTTTGATTCGTGACAAAAAAATTACAAAAGAAGAATTACGTGCTCGTCGTTTCAAAGAAGCTTTTGATAATCTTGGAATTGATAATGATGCTTTGGCAAAGATTTTTGAAGAAGAATACATGGAAACCATTACCAATTATAATGAAGTGGTAGATGGTGCGATGGAATTGCTGGATTATTTGAAGCCAAAATATAAGCTACACATTATCACAAATGGTTTTCTCGAAGTCTCGAAACGTAAAATTGAAACGTCAGAATTAAATGGTTATTTTGATACGGTAACTTATGCAGACGAAATCAAAATCTTGAAACCTGATCCTCGTATTTTTTCTTTGGCAATGGAAAAATCTGGTGCTAAAAAAGATGAATCAATTTACATTGGTGACGACTGGATTGCGGACGCTGTTGGCGCAAAAGCTTTCGGAATGTCGGCTATTTTCTTTGATCGATTAGATGATAATTTTTCGATGGATGATGTTCCTACAATTACACATTTAGATGAAGTAAGAAATTATTTATAAACTTAAGGTTCAGAAATTCTGAACCTTTTTTTATGTCAGAAAAAAATCTATTTTTGATAAAAATTACTCAATACTTATGAATTTAAACAACCTAAAATTTCCGCTTGATATAAAGTTTCATATTGCAACTTTTTCCAATGATTTTTCTGTAACAGATGCTAATAATCAACCTGTGTTTTATGTACGCGAAAAAATTCTTTCGTGGCGAGATGTGATTAAAATCTACCGTGATTCATCAAAAAAAGAAGAACTTTTTCAACTTCGATCAAATAAAGTCATCGATTTTCAACAAACTTTTACCATTACAGATGCGAACGGAAATGTTGTTGGTAAAGCAAAACGAAAAACTTTCAAATCCTTTTGGAAAGCGACTTTTCATATTTACGACGCAAACGATAATCATTTATTTACAATCAACGAACGTAGTGGTTTTACACGTATGATGGACGGAATGGTTGGAGAAATTCCCGTTGTAGGATTTTTCTCAGGTTATATTTTCAATCCAAAATATGTTTTAACTGATTTACAAGGAAAAGAAATGATGGAAGTATCAAAAGAACCTTCATTCTTTGGACGAAAATTTAAATTAAATCAATATCAATCATCCGAAAATGATACACTTTTTGTTTTGAGTTTTATGATGATGCTCATAAGCGATAGAGATCGAGGATAATTTTATTTAAAAATATTTGCAGATTCAAAAATAGTCTTTATATTTGCAGTCCAAAATAAGAACAATAGTTCCTTATCAGGAATGGCCGAGTGGCGCAACTGAATAGCGCACTTGATTACGGCTCAAGAGGTTACAGGTTTGAATCCTGTCTCGGTCACAAAAGCAAAAGCTCATCAAAATTTGATGAGCTTTTTTATTTTAATACACTTCTGTTTCTTGTGGAATTTCTTCTACTTTTTGAGATTTTTTTGTCATAAAGAATATACAATTCCCAAACCACGTGAACCAAAAAATATAAAATCCGAAATGAAAAGTCTTTTTCAATAAACGATGTGATGTTTCAGTAAAATCGTAATAGCAATAAATTAATCCAATAATTCCCATAAAAAGGAAAATGAGAGGCAATAACAAACGTTTAAAACGCTTCGTTGTTTTCTCATTCCAAATGGATAATACGATAAAAATAACAGCTTGTATAGCGAATAATAACAAGGCTGTTTTCCACCACGATTTCAGGATCGTATATTCGTTGTAAATAATTGTGATTCCTACTTTACCGATGAATGACATTTTCGAGATCATTATTCCAGAAAGTAAAGAGGAAAATGCCAATATGAGAAGATGTATAATTTTGTTTTTCATGATTAAAATTTATTAGTTCAATTTACACAAAAATTAATCCATAAAAAAAACCTCGAGAAGCTCTCGAGGTTAAATATTTTGATGAATAATTCTCTTATAAATTAATTGAGAAATCCATTAATTTTTTGAATGCTTTCAAACGTTCAGCTAAACCATCACGCGTTAGAGCTCCTAATGAATCAGTACCAAATTTTTCACAAGTTACAGACGCTAATGCAGATCCGTAAACAATTGCTCGTTTCATGTTATCAAAAGAGAAATCGTTTGTTTTTGCTAAGTATCCAGAGAAACCACCTGCAAATGTATCTCCTGCTCCTGTTGGATCAAATACATCTTCTAATGGTAAAGCTGGTGCAAAGAAAACTTGTTCTTCTTGGAATAATAAAGCTCCGTGTTCACCTTTTTTGATGATTACAGTTTTTGGTCCGAATGTCATGATTTTTTTAGCCGCTTTCACTAAACTATATTCACCCGACATTTGACGCGCTTCTTCGTCATTAATAGAAATTACATCAACATCTTTGATCACATCCATCAACTCATTCCAAGCACAGTCCATCCAAAAGTTCATTGTATCTAAAACAACCAAACCTGGACGTTTTTCTAATTGCGTCAACACTCCTTTTTGTACCAATGGATGTAAATTTCCTAACATCAAAACGTCTGGAGATTTACGATCTTGAGGAACAACTGGATTAAACGTTTCTAAAACATTCAATTCTGTTGCTAACGTATCACGTGTGTTCAAATCGTTATGGTATTTACCTTCCCAAAAGAATGTTTTTCCTTCTTTTACGATTTCTAAACCATCTAAATTAATTCCTTTTGAAATTAATAAATCGATGTATTCTTGTGGAAAATCTCCACCAACAACTGAAACGATTGCAGTATCCACGCCCAATAAAGAAGACGCCATACCGATATATGTAGCGGCACCACCTAAGATTTTATCTGTTTTCCCGAAAGGAGATTCTAATTTATCAAAGGCAACTGTACCAACTGTTAATAAACTCATTTTATATTCTTAATTAAATAGTTTGCAAATATATAGAACTTTTAAGAAATAAGTGCATTCGCTAAATCAACAAAAGCAACTTCAGTTTGTTCTCCCGAAATCATATCTTTTACCGTCGCTTTTTGCTCTGCAATTTCTTTCTCACCCAAAAGAATTACTTTCTTAATTCCTTTTTTATCAGCATATCCCATTTGCTTTTTCATTTTTGCATCATCTGGATAAACCTCTGTATTAATTCCACTTTGACGTAATTGTTTCACCAATTTCATTGCCTCAGCAGCTTCTTTCGTTCCGAAATTAATGAACAACGCTTGGATATTTGTTGAATCTTCTAAAGCTGGGAATAAATTATTTTCTTCTAAAACTAAATATGTACGATCTAATCCAAAAGAAATTCCAACTCCAGAAATATCTTTCAATCCGAAAATTCCTGTCAAATCATCGTAGCGACCTCCACCACCAATAGATGAAGAGAATTCTCCGATTTTCGCTTTCACTTCGAAAATAGCTCCTGTATAATAATCTAAACCACGTGCTAATGTTAAGTTTAATACTAATTCAGCAGATTGTAAACCAATAGTTGTTGTATTTTCAAAAACAAATTCTAATTCTTCGATCCCTTTTAATCCAGTTTCCGAAGATTTTAAAATTTCTTTTAATTGAGCAAATTGTGTTTTATAATCTCCATTCATTGAGAACAAAGGTGATAAAATTTCAATCGCAGAATCAGAAATTCCTTTTCCACGCATCTCTTCTTTCACCGCTTCTTCACCAATTTTATCCAACTTATCTAAAGCCACAGTAAAATCAATCAATTGAGCCGAAATATCTGCTACTTCTGCTAAACCTGATAAAATTTTACGATTATTGATATGAATTTCAACTGGCGTTTTTAATTCTGTAAAAACTGAATCATATAATTGTACAAAATCAACTTCTTGTAACAACGAATCCGAACCTACAACATCCGCATCACATTGAAAAAACTCACGGAAACGACCTTTTTGAGGACGATCGGCACGCCAAACTGGTTGAATTTGGTAACGTTTGAAAGGAAATGTAATTTCATTTTGATGCTGTACAACATAACGCGCGAAAGGCACAGTTAAATCATAACGCAACGCTTTTTCAGATATTTGAGCAATTACTTTTTGACTATTTTTATCTGTTAACAATTGCTCATCAACTTTTGCTAAATAATCTCCAGAATTCAAAATCTTGAAAATTAATCGATCTCCTTCTTCTCCGTATTTACCTGTTAAGGTTGATAAATTCTCGAATGATGGAGTTTCGATTGGAGAAAATCCGAATAACACGAACTGTTTTTTAATCGTGTTGATAATATATTGACGACGATTCACTTCTAAAGGCGAGAAATCTCTTGTTCCTTTTGGAATCGATGGTTTTTGAATTGCCATTTTTCTAATTCTTTCTTTTAAAGACACAAAAATACATCATTTTGATTTTTAACTCGACATTTTGTTTCAAAATCATTGTTTTAGAAAGGATTTAATTAAAATACTCAAAGTCAACCTGAACTCGTTTCAGGTTCACATCACGTTATTAAAAGAATAAATTATGCTGCGGAAAGATTCTGAAACAAGCTCTGAATGATAATTCTATACAAAATTAAAAAGAGGATGAGAAGCTGAAATAAATTCAGCTTGACAATCACTACACAAATCAATCTTATAAATCCTAATTAATATCGTAATTTTGCTTTTATGTATTTGAAAGAACTTAAAGCGCGACAATTCAAGAATTTTGATGAAAATAATTTCGAATTTTCACCAAAAATTAATGCATTTGTAGGACAAAATGGGAAAGGCAAAACCAATGTTTTGGATGCTATTCACTATTTGGCTTTAAGTAAATCCTATCTGAATCATTCGGATGCGATGAATATTCAGTTCGATTGTGATTTTTTTACATTAGAAGGAACTTTTGATCGAAATGAATCTGATGATGTCATTTTCTGCTTGGTTCGTTCTGGTCAGCCCAAACAATTAAAACGAAATTCGAAATCTTATGACCGTATCTCTGATCATATCGGACAATATCCTTTGGTGATGATTTCGCCTTATGATAACGATTTAATCAAAGAAGGAAGTGAAGTTCGACGCAAATTTTTGGACAATATTATTTCGCAGTCGAATAAACAATATTTAGCTGATTTAATGCGATACAACAAAGTTTTAGTTCAACGAAATGCGTTACTAAAATACTTTGCTGCAAATAATACATTTGATTCAACTTCTTTGGAAATTTACGATGAAGAATTGATTCATTTAGGAAAAAAAATTCATGAAGTTAGAAAAGAATTTATTCAAACTTTTTTGGATGCTTTCTTGAAATATTATAATGAAATTTCGGAAGGTCGAGAAAAAGTAAACATCGAATATGTTTCTCAGCTTAATGACGCACCTTTTGAAACGGTTCTGAAAGAAGCTTTATACAAAGATCGTTCTGCACAATATTCAACAGCCGGAATTCATAAAGATGATTTATTGTTTACGATTACCAATTATCCAATCAAGAAATTTGGTTCGCAAGGTCAACAAAAATCGTATTTAATTGCGTTGAAATTAGCGCAATTAGAAGTCATCAAATCATCCTTAAACATAACACCTTTGTTATTATTGGATGATATTTTTGATAAATTAGACGAACATCGTGTAACACAATTGATTAAATTAGTGAATGAAGAACGATTTGGTCAAATTTTCATTACTGATACACATCCCGAAAGAACGGAGCAAATCATCAAACAAATTAATTCTGAAAGTAAAGTTTTCCGTTTATGAAAAAGTACGAAAAAAGAAGTAATCAGCAAACGCTTGGACAAGCTTTGGAGCATTTCATTAAACAGAGTGGAAAGGAAGAATTGATTTGGGAAGTGAAAGCAGAAGAGGCTTGGCAAACGGTGATGGGAAAGTTTTTCGAAAAATATACGGACCGAGTTGAAGTAAGACAAAGGGTTTTGTATGTAAAAATTAATTCTCCTGCAATGAGACAAGAATTATTGATGGGAAAATCGAAGATTTTAGCTAATATAAATGAAGAAATTAAAAAGGATTTTTTAGTTGACGTAAAAATATTTTAAATGCCTTACATCGAACATTCTACTTACCCTACACCTAATTTCATCAACAGAAATGCACATCTTTCTACCATTATTCCGGCGAAATTCAAGAAATACCCTGTTCCAAATTATACTCGAGAAAAAATCACAACTGATGATGGTGATTTTCTGAATTTGGATTGGCGATTTCAAAATAATAAAGACAAATTAATAATTCTTTTTCACGGATTAGAAGGCGATTCAAAACGAACGTATCTTAATTCGTGTTCAGATTATTTTTACAACAAAGGATTTAATATTTTGGCTTGGAATCACAGAACTTGTGGAGGCGAAATGAATGACACTTGTCGTTTGTATCATCATGGATCAATTGATGATGTACACAGAGTTGTAGAAAAGGCGTTGAAAGAAAATTATCAAGAAATTTATTTGATTGGTTATTCGATGGGTGGAGCTTTGGTTTTGAATTATCTTGGAGGTTATAAAGTTTCGAACAAGATAAAATCTGCTGTTGTTTTTTCTGCACCAATTTCTCTAAAATCATGTGCTGATACATTGAAAATATTTCCGAATACTGTTTATTTTAAAAATTTCAAACGCACTTTAGTTCCAAAATTTAAAATAAAAGCTAAACAATTTCCAGGTATTTTGAATGAAGAAATGATTGATAAAATAAAGACTTTTGATGAAGTCGACGAATATTTTACAGCGGCTTTACATGGTTATTCATCTAAAGAAGATTATTATCACAAAGCTTCTCCTGCAACTGTTTTAGACCATATTAAAACACCATGTTTGATTGTTAACGCTGCAAATGATCCTTTTTTAGGGAAAGATTGTTATCCTATCGAACGTTTTAAAAACCATAAATTCTGCACCTTTGAAATGCCTAAATATGGTGGACACTGTGGCTTCACGTTAGAAAACAATAAACATTCTTGGGCGGAGATTAGAGCTTGGGAGTTTATTGAGAAAAAATAATTTTACACATAAAAAAAACCCTCGAAGCAAGCTTCGAGGGGTTGATATGATAAATTTAATTTTTTAAATTAATTTTCCCAACCTGGATACTGAACCATTTCTGTATTGATATTAGTTGAAGAAGTTGGAACTGGTAAAACAAATAATTTATTTGTTGCAGAAACTGTACAATTTGCCCCAGAGCAATTAGTTCCTTTTACTAAATCTAAATTATTACGTTTTAAATCGAAATAACGTTGTCCTTCTCCTACGAACTCCTTACGTTTTTCATTCAACACTGCAGTTAGAGCATCTCCAGTGTATGCTGTCGTAGCACCTCTTTCAATAGCAAATGCATTAACTTCAGCTAAAGCCGCAGTACCTTGACCTGATTTAGCCATTGCTTCCCATTTTACAAATAACGCATCTGTTAATCTAAAAATTCTGATGTTAGCTACATTTGGTTTATTAACACCTTGATCTGAAATAGTCCATTTATACTTTTTAACAGCATATCCTGGAGGATTATCAGCTGTTACAGTACTTTTGGTAAACAAAGTTTTACGCACATCTGTTGCATCATACTTATCATATAAACTAGCTCTTACATATTCAGATCTTCTAGAACTTGCTGGGTCATATAGAACTCCCATAGACGTATTAACACCTATGTTTGATTTTTCTGACATGTTAAGCTCCCAAACTGTCTCTGCTTGATTATCATTTTCTGACTTTGTAGAAGGATAAAAATAATTTACTAATTTATCTTTCTTTATTAAGTTTGTCATGCCTCCTGAAGCTAAAGCTTTATCAGCATGTTCTATTGCTTTTTGGTAATCACCAGACTGCCCTCTTGTTAAATAAGCTTTAGATAGTATTAATTGCGCTGCAGTTGTTGAGAAATAACCTTTATTAGCACCTGCAAAAGTACTAGATGTCGCAGCTGTTAAATCAGAAATAATCTGATCATAAACTTCATTAACAGTTTTTCTTGGATACTTTCCAAACTGATCGAATTCTCCGGTATAAACTGGAACACCTAAATTTTGATTTAAACCAGATGTTGGATTAGCAGAATAAAAGTTAACTAAATAAAATAAAGCTAATGCTCTTGCAGTATAAGCTTGTGCTTTATAACTTTTTACATTTGCTGTCTCTTCTATTTTAGCATTTAAAATAAAATTACTTAATCCTATCGCATCATATAATTTATTATACTGCAAAAAATCAGAACCCGACGGTGTCCAAGTCATCATATCAGTAGTTCTATAATAACCACTATTTGATACACTTACAAACACATCGTCCGAAACTAAATTTCCTACATTTAATATGGTTGAACCAAATGCCTCAGTATGTTTAAATTGATTGTACATACCTGTAAGTAAGTTTTTCATCGTAGCCTCATCCTTTATTGGATTTTGACCAGCAGGAACCTCAATTCCTGTCCCAGGTTCTTCATTTAAATAATCTTCTCCACATGATGAAAGAGATATTGCAAACGCAACTAATAATATATATTTTATTTTTTTCATTTTATATCAATTTACCTATTAAAAATCAATTGAAACACCTAAAGAGTAACTTTTCATAATAGGAGATGTGTAATCATATACACCTTTCCCTTGCCATGGATAATCATAACCATTTGAATTTGATTCAGGATCAAATGTCAAAGTTTTGTCAAATACCCAAGTTACTAAGTTTTGTCCTTTTACATAAACTGTTAAATTCTTAATATTCGATTCTTTTAACAAGTCACCAAAACTATATGCTAATTTCAATTCTTTTAAGCGAATAAAATCTCCATCTTTTAACCATCTTGTTGAAGGGCTACTAGATGCTGAAGCATTACCCCATACTTGTTTCGGATTACTTGCATTAGGATTTTCAGGTGTCCACGAGTCATACAAAGAATTTACATTCTGATTATAGTAACCATAAGCTCCATCATTAATAGAATATGATTGCCATGCATCAAATACAGAATAATCAAATGCTCCTGAGAAGAATGCAGATAAAGTAATACCTTTCCAAGACATATCGGATCTTAAACCAGCCATAAATGATGGGAATGGAGATTTTCCTTGGAAAAATTGTTTAGCTTGTGATCTAACATTCGTAGTAGCTGTTTTAGTTTCATCTGTGTACCATAAAGCATTACCATTTGTTGGATCTACTCCTGCCCATCCATATGTATAATATTCGCCAAATTGTCTACCTTGCTGTACTGCTTTTAAAGCTCCTACCATATATAATGCTTCAGGATCTTGCAACTTTGTTACTTCACTTTTATTATATGATAAATTACCTGTCAAAGACCATTTAAACTCGTTATTTATAGGACGAGCAGTTAATGTTAATTCAATCCCTTTATTTGTAATTTCTCCAACGTTCGTCATTATAGAACCTACTGTTGAAGGAGTGTCAGTAGGAAGAGCTAACGGAAAAATTGCATCAGAGGTTTTTCTATTATACACATCAATAGAACCAGATATTAAATTATTTGCAAAACCATAATCTAATCCGATATTCCATTGTTTTGTTACCTCCCATTTCAAATCTTGATTACCAACAGTTGCCAAAGTAAAACCAGCTGTATCACCATATAAACTAGAATCCATTCCTATTAGTGTCTTGCTATTGTAAATATATCCCCAAGAATCAGCATAAGGTATATTTCCTAATTGTCCATAGTTAGCTCTCAACATTAATGTTGTTCCTGTCATGGCAAATTCTCTTGCTATATTCCAAGAACCACCAACAGACCAGAAATTTCCATGTCTCTCGTTTTCTCCAAGCGTAGAGTTTGAGTCTCGTCTAAACTGCCCAGATAATGAATACTTACCATCTAATACATAATTCAAACGTGTAAAATATGAATATTGAGTCCATTTAACATTAGAACCTGTTGCAGAAATAATACTACCTGCATTAGACATCATTGGATTAGGAATTAAGAAAGTTGTTCCATGAGCAAAATTAAAAATACCTTTGTGCTCTTGATACTCCATTCCTACGTACACTTGCAAGTCATGTCTATCAGCAAAAACTTTTTTATAAGATGCTGTATTTACCCAGTTCCAATCTAAATATTGTCTTTTTGAGTCATATAATCTACCACCAACAGAAACCGCATCTCCATAATAAGGGCTATACCACTGTTTTTCATCTAGTAATTGATATTGAGTACCAAATTGCGTATCGAATGCTAACTCTTTAGTGAAATTATAAGTTCCATATACTGATGCTAAAAATGTAGAAATCGCTCCTTTAACAAAATTATTTTTTTGGACAGCTACTGGATTATGAGCTCCTGCACCAATTAAATCTGTATTATAAGAACCATCAGTATTATAAATTGGTGTCGTTGGAATTGTTGTCCATTGTGTCAACCACGGATTAGAAAATGCACCTCCATCTAAATAAGTTCTATTTTTAACCGTTGTGAAGTTAATATTAGCTCCCATTTTAAATTTTTCTGAAGCTTTATGGTCAACAGCTAATGAAGTACTTAAACGATCAAACTTAGAATTTATTATCAAAGGTAGGTTATCATAGTAAGATACCCCTGCTCTAAAAGAAGTATTTTCCCCTCCTCCCATAACAGAGAAGTTATATGTTTTGACAGTAGAATTATTTCTTTGAATACCTTTTCTCCAGTTTTCATTAGTTACCCCATCCCATTCTAAATACTTAGGACCTTTAAACCAATTAACAGCGTCTTCCATAGTAGTAAGACCTTCTTGTGCCATTTTAGTAGGGTTATTAAAAACTGTTAAACCTCCCCATTTCACAAATTCATTCGCATCCATATAGTTTGCCTTATCATAAGCAACTTTCTGAACCGCCATATCTGTAGAAACATTAAATCTAGTTGGCTGATTATATTTTCCTCTTTTTGTTGTAACAACAATAACTCCATTTGCTCCACGCGCACCATACAAAGCTGTTGAAGATGCATCTTTAAGAACTGTTACAGATTCTATTTGATTTGGATCAATAGAAGACAATGGATTAAATGAAGTCATTATCCCTGCATTATCAGCTCCTTTACCAACAATTACACCATCAATAACATACAAAGGATTTGTTGTTCCTACAAAAGAAGCAGCTCCACGAATTGCAATTATATTAGCTGACCCCGGTTGACCTCCTCCAGTAGAAAAATTTAATCCTGCGACGCGACCATTTAATACCTCATCTACAGAAGCTACTGGTGTGTTTTCAAAATCTTCTTTTTTCACAGTCTGAAAAGCTCCAATTTTTTGAGCTTCATCTAACTTAATACCTCCAAGAATTGTTACTTCTCCTAATGAAATATCTTTAGATTCCGTTGAATATTTTAAAGCCCCTAACTTAGTAGATGTTACTTTAAACTCTTTTCCATTAATTACTAATGTATCACCAACTTTAGCATCGATGTTAAAATTTCCATTTTCGTCTGTATATGCAACTTTATCTGTACCTTTTACAGTAATCTCTACATCAGACTCTGGAAAATTGTTAGCATCGTTAACTACACCCGTTACTTGAGCAAAAGCCACTGTTCCTAATCCTAGGAAAGCTAATAAGCCCAAAGATGTTAATCTTCTCCTCATAGTTTTAATATTTTATAACATTTTAGACAAAACTCTAACTTTTTTTTAAGATTTCCAAAAAGTTAAGTATTTTTTTTATTTATCAAGTATTTAAATATTTTTTCCTCATAAAGGTATATTATTAATAATACAACCTATATTTTTTACAAATAACCGAAAATAGATGCAATATTTATCAAATACAACTTACAACAAATTAACTATATTAGAGTATTGATATAAGAAAAACGTTAAAAAAATATTAAAACTCAAATTTTAAGACAATAAAATAGGCTACTGTAAAAACAGTAGCCTATATAATAAAATGTTATGTATATTAACTAAATATTAGTACCCAGGAGTCTGAGTCATATTTTTATTCAAGTTTAAAACTGATTGTGGTATTGGCAATTGCCATTTGTGGTCTCCAGCTTTTAATGTTTGTTCTGAAGAAGCAGTTCCTGTACCATTTGCTAAATAACCATTTCCACTACGTTGAATACCGCTTGTGTAAACAGAAGATATACCAGCAACTCCTTGTAAACGTTTTAATGTAAACCAACGATCTCCGTTTTCGAAAGCTAATTCTTTACGACGCTCTAATTGAATTGCATCAAAAATTGCTACTCCATTTTCTCCACCTGCATAAGTAGAGTAACGAACATCTCTTAATTTATTTAAAGTTAACAAAGCAGAACCTTGATCTCCTGATAAATATTGTGCTTCTGCTAAATTAAGAATTGCTTCTTCTACACGTAAGTAACGTCCGTTATTCAATCCTAATTTTACTGCCCCATTAATGTATTTATTAACTGCAATAACAGCTTCACCATCATGGTTTTTAGGGTTAAACACTTTAAAATATGCATTAATACGCTCAGATTCAGATTTTTGATTATACAAAGCATAAAAATCTTTATCTACAGCATATTCAATTACTATATTTTCGTTCGTTGCTCCTTGACTATAGTTAGTACCAATTGTTGGATCTCCAGAATTGATAAATGGAATTTCGAATAAAACACCATTACTATTATTAGAAGTCCATAACCCTGCTAATTGAGCTTGTGTTGCTGGGGCAACTGCATCAACAGCCGGTTTAGAAAATTCAATCGATTTTTTATAATCTCCTTTATATAAATATACTTTTCCTAATAAAGCCTGCGCTGCAGATTTACCCATAACAGAAGTTTCTGAAGAAGCTTCTAAATTTGGAATTGCAGCTTCTAAATCTGCTATAATTTTATCATAAGATTCTGTAATCGTAGCATCACGTTTTGGCATTGCTGTAGGATCATATTTGTCGACGTAAGCAATACCAACAGTAGAACTTGCTTCTGCAGACTGTGTTGGAATCTCAGCATATGTACGAGCTACTTCAAAATGAGCCAATGCACGAACTGCTTTTGCTTGTGCAATTACATTATTTTTGAAATCTCCATCTTGTAAATTATCTGTATTTGCTAAAATAATATTAGCTCTAGAAATAATATTATAAGATGACGAATAAATACTCGTAGGAACTGAATTTGAGTTATATGACCAAGTGTGTGCTCTTTGACCTGCACGACGTCCATTTGGATCTAAGATTAAATTATCTGCTAAGATATCTCCTACAGAAACAATATCACTTGCACTACTTAAACCTGCATAGTAACCTGCTTGAGAAAATCCTTGATAAACACCATTTAATGCCGTTGTGAAATCAGATTCGGTTTTATAATAATCAGCAAATTCAATTTTATCGTAAGGTTTTTGATCGATATCATCATCACTACAAGATGTAAAACTTAATGCACAAGCTAACAATGATAATACTAATATATTTTTTTTCATTTTGTTATAATTTTTTAGAATGATACATTAAATCCGATAGAATAAGAACGAACTAATGGATAAGAGAACGCCGTAAAAGAGTTTGATACATATCCTGACGAACCTACTGCACTACTTTCACTTGTTCCTGTACCTGCAATTGGGTTACCATGGTAATTTGTCCACAATGCTAAGTTTTGAACTTGAGCAAACATTCTTAAGTTTTTGATAAATGTTCCTTTTACTAAATCAGTAAAATTATATCCTAATGATAAACTACGGAATGCGATATAATCAGATTTTTCTAAATATTTTGTTGAATATTCTGGCCCTGTTGTATTTGGTAAAGCAAATGAAGCATTATCTCCAGCTTGTTTCCAATAGTCAGCAGCTTCTACAACGTGGTTATCTAAAGATGTTGGATCTGTTAAGTAAGCATATGTATTGTTATACATATATCCTCCTGCAGAATAAGTAAAGTCTGCATTAATATCAAATCCATAGATTTTAGCATTCAATCCAAAACCTCCCATTAAAGTTGGAAGTGGAGTTTTGTTAGTCGCTACTGCATCACCTCCATCATAAACGTCAGTTACGTTTCCATCTTTATCTAAGTATAAATCTTTACCAGTATTTGCATCAACACCTGCATGACGTACTAAATAGAATTGATAAGGTTTACCTCCTTCAACATGAATCATACTTTCGTATGAATCAGACATAATTAAAGAATTATTGCCATCTGCTAATTCATTAATTTTATATTTTAGATTTGTTACATTTCCGTAAACAGATAAATCAAAGTTTTTAGAACGGATTACATCATAGTTTAATTCTAATTCAAATCCTTCAGTTTTGATTTCACCTGCATTTACTATTGTAGTAAACCCACCAGCTTCTGGAGCTAATTGTTGATTAAAAATAAAGTCTGATCTCAATTCATTAAAGTAAGCCATCGATCCTGTTAAACGATTCCCAAAGAATCCAAAATCTAAACCTACATTGAATTTCTTATTTGTTTCCCAAGTAGTATTTCTATTTGATAAATTACCATCAGGGAATGCAGATGCTTGACCGTTATAAGTTTTATCTAATTGTAAAAGAGTTAAATTTGCGTAACGTGAAATTGCAGAGTCATCTCCTACTTCACCATAAGATGCTTTAAGCGTTAAGTTATTAACAGCTTTTACATCACGTAAAAAACCTTCTTTCGCAATGTTCCATCCTAAAGCAACACCCCAGAAAGTTCCATATTTGTTATCTAAACCTGCTAATGAAGTACCATCACGGCGAACATAAGCATCCACGAAATATTTATTAGCAAAATCATAAGAAGCTGCTCCTAAATAACCAAATTTAGAAACTCTCCATCTTTCTGATTTAGAATCTTGTTCGATTAACGTTGCTAAACCTTGTGTTTGTAAATAATCATTAGGAAAACCAATTCCGTACATTGTCATCGAATATAAACTTTGGTTGATATATTCTGATGCCGCTGTAACACGTAAATGATGTTTACCTCCAAAAGTATTTTCGTAAGAAACCTCATTACGCCAGTTGTAATCAAAACGGTCTGTACTTCTATCTGTTTTAGATCCTCCGTCCCCTAATAATTGAGATAAAACTGAAGATGGTTTTAAGAAATTTTCGTATTGTGTACGGTTATAAGTAGCACCTAAAGTTGTACGAGCAGTTACATTTTTAGCAAGATCTGCTTCAACGAAACCAGTTCCATAAATACGTAAATATCTTGTTTGAGCATCCGTTTTTTCCATTTCATCAGCAACAGGATATCCCATGTAGTTAGCATTAGGATTGTAAACTTTATTTCCATCTGCATCTAAAATTACATTTCCGTTCGCGTCCATTGAATAAAAAGTCTCGTAAGGACGGTTTAACAATGTATTATAGAATGGAGATTGTGCATTTACACGGTCACGTGGAGAATCTAACGTTGTATAAGATCCGTTTACATTGATTCCGTAACGTAACCAATCTTTTACTTTTGTTGTGTTATTAAATGTTGCTGTAATTCTTTCTAAACCATCATAGTATCTAACAGCACCTTCGTTTTTATCATAACCTACAGAAAAGTTATTTGATGATTCACCGTCATTTTTACTAATCGAAATAAAGTGAGATGATGTAATACCGTTTTTGTATAGATCATCAGACCATTTATGATTATTTTTAGACAAAGTTGCAATCTCTTGTGATGTACGAGCTTGTCCCAAACCTAAATTACCAATAGTACTTAAACCATTTTGGTAGTTTAATAATTGTTCTGCATTCATCAAGTTGATATTTGGCAAATCAACCATTTGATTCACTCCAATACGAGATGAATAAGAAACAATTGCTTCTCCTTTTTTCGCAGATTTTGTTTTCATGATGATTACACCATTTGCTCCACGAGAACCGAAAATTGCTAATTGAGAAGCATCTTTCAATACTTTTACTTCTTCAATATCAGCTGGATTAATAGCATTAACATCAGCAGCTGTCATATATGTACCATCAACAACATATAATGGAGATTTTACACCACCATTCAAACCAATTGCACCACGAATAGTAACATTAGCTGTTGCACCAGGAGCACCACTCATCGCTTGAGAAGATAAACCTGCTACTTTACCACCAATCATTTGGTCGATAGACACAGATGGATTCATCTGTTCTAAATCTTTTGCTTTTACAGTTGTTACACCTGATTTAGATGGAGCGTTGAAAATAGATTTTACAACAACTTCACTTAAATCAACCGTAGAATTTGTAGCAGCAGCGTACTTTAATGTACCTAAAGCGTTACTTGTAACACTAAATTCTTTTCCATTAACAACTAAAATATCTCCAATTTTAGCATCAATATCAAATTTTCCGTCTTGGTCAGTATAGACAACTTTGTCCGTACCTTTTACAGATACTTCTACATCCGCTTCCGGAAAATTATCTGCGTCATTTACAACACCTGTTACTTGAGCAAATGCAGCTGTTCCTAAACCTAAGAAAGCCAACAAACTCAAAGATGTGATTCTTCTCCTCATAGTCTTATTTTTATAAAATAGGGTAACAAATCTGAACATTATTTTTTAGAGAAAAAAACAAAATGATATATAATTAACATTTTATCTAAATAAGACATTAAACTCTTTTTTTTATCATTTTTTCAATTTTAAATACATTATTGACATTTTTAATACATTTTTTTAACTTTTTTTAATAAAATTAAAATTGATTTTATGTTAATTTTTTTTGAATTAAATAAAATCAATATATATTAATAGTTAATTTTTATTTGAATTTTATACATTTCAGAATGTGAAATCACGTTAAAAAATGAAGAATATTTAGGAATTTATTAACCTAATAAAAACAAAAAAAGGCAACCAATTGGTTGCCTTAGATATTATAGTATTGAAACTGATTAATTAGTCAATTTTGATATTATCGATAACTAAATCATATGCCGATTTTGATCCTACTTTTAATGCAAAAACATCTTGACCTGATGTTTTCATTAAATCAACTCCTGTTAGATCAAGTGTAACTAAAACCCATTCTCCTTTCGTGTCAATAGTTCCTGTATAACTATTTGTACCATTATTACTACTATTTAAAGCAGCTTTTGTTAAAGTTACAGAAGAAGATAAATCTCCTACGTTGTACACATCATAACCTCCTGCAGCTCTATAAACATTTAAAGACAATGATTTTGCAGATGTACCTTTCACATAGAATGTAATTTTTTTAGAAGTTGAAGCTGGAGTTAACGTATTAATCGCTGTAAAGACGTAATCATTAGCATCTGGAGTTCCTTTTATTTGTAATCCATTACTATTATCTCTTCCTAATCCAACTCCACTTGTAGCATAACCTTTTAATCCGAATGATGTATTAATAGAAGCTAAAAAGTCTGCCCAAACATTAAAATCAGAACCTTTAAATAACAAATTAGCTGCTTCTGCTCCTGGAGTTGTACCTCCTCCTCCTGTAGTAAATCTATCTTGATCAAATTTCACATCTTTCGTATCGCGGATAAATACTTGATAAGTTGAATTGTATCGAGAAACTACTACTGTAATAGACCCGCTTTTTTTAGGTAAAGCATCTGCATACCACGTTGCGTAGCCAGAGTTACGTAAATCTGTTTCTTTTCCTTTTTTATCTACAATCACTCTATTCACTGTAGTCCCTGAAACCCCATACGTTTTATCTCCATCAGGATCACTGAATTGAACTCCCTCTATCGTTACTAATGTATTTAGATTTTCAGGTTTTAAAGCATCTGTTAATGAAGAAACAACTTTTGGTTTAATCGTTTGGATTGCTTCACATGTTTTAACCATATAAGTTGACATAACAGCACTTGGAATACGACCAACAGTATATTGTGGATCTACAGAACCTATTTTCATTACTCCACGATCATTCGCAACTATTAACCCTTTCAAATTAATTTGCACTTGCGCTCCTAATGGATAAGAATTATATAAATTACTTCCGTCAATTTCTATTTGGATACCTGTTGTAGGGTTCTCAACTTTATCTTGTAAAGAAATCGTTTTGTAAAAATTCCCCGTTTCGTCACTAGATATCACATATGCTTGTACGATTAAATCTTCTGCTATTGCTTTATTAGCATCTAATTTTATAGATCCAGCAGTTACTTTAGAGACTAAGTCAGCCAAAGAAATATTAGGACTTGGTAAATTACATTCAATTGGAGGTGTTGCATAATCATCATCTTGCACACAAGATTGCGCTGTAAATAAACCTAAGCTTAAAACACCAGCTATTGTTAATTTTGATATTGTATTCATTTTAAATTGTGTTCGTTGTTAATAAAATTAAAATCTGAAATAAATGTTAGCGAAATAAGTTGTTCCCATTCCGTAGAACATTTTTGAACCAAACATACGTTGGTAGTTTTTATCAATTGCATTATTATAATTACCTGTACGCATTTGTTCAAAACCTCCTGTAACATAGTTTTTATTATTCAGTACATTGTTTACTGTTCCTGAAATCCCTGCTGAATATTTACCAATACGGAACGTTTTTCCTAAATTGATATTCAACATAAACTCATCACTAAACTTCTCTTGTTTCAAAACTTCTTTCAACCCTTCTTCTGTTACTCCATTAATTGGAACCCCATTTTGGGTAATAAAATTAATTGTTCTTCTAAAAGGAGCAGGATCTGCATAATTGTTCATTAAATAGTTTCCAGAAACACCAACCCACCAAAATTTAGGATCACGATACTCAGCACCTAAAGTAAATCCTGATTGAGGTCCAGAAGCAAGTTTATAGTTTTCTAAATAAGCAGTTCCATAATTTTTGTAAGGAATTCCATTAATCCCAAATTCATCAGAATATAGGTTATAATCAGGATTGTCTTTGTATACATATTGTCCAATAGCAGCTACAGCAGAAACTGTAAGAACTGGTAAAACTTGCGCTTCTACAGCCAACTCAGTTCCTAAATATTCTTTTCCAACACCTGTCATCACCTCAGAAACAAAAATTTGATCCGAAACACCATCAATATATCCAAAAGCCTTCTCTATCTCATCTTTTGTTCTAGTATAAAAAGCCGTCGCACGAGCTTTGATACGTGGAGCTCTTAAAATATAAGATAAATCACTTGAGAATATTTTAGCACTTTCTATTCCATCAACGGTTACATCATTAAGACGTGCATTTGGAAAAATCTCATCAGAAGTTGGCGCTTCTGTCTGATACATTACATTTGCTTGAATAAAGTTACGTCCATCTAATTTTACTAAAAAGTTAGATTTTACACCAAAGTCTACAAAATCATATGTTTTACTCTTTCCGTAAGAATTGTCTTTATACATTTCATTTTGGAACTTTCCATCACGGTAAAACTTCGTTAAAGCAGCTTTCATCCCAATAGTAACATCTAAGTATTTAGATTTAATTTTAGACTGCGCGAATAAATCTGCATAATCACGATTAATTTCGTAGTAATACTCTTGTTTATCTCCTTTCTTGGCAACATAATCAGGATCTAATAAGTTGAAATTATAAAAATGATTAACAGGTAAATTTGTCGTCACATTAAAATCATCTACATTTAATACATATTGTGCACCTAATAAATCTTGAATCTCACGATACAATTTAGATTTTGTATTTTGATAAGATGCTGCAATTGTTAAATCTATATTTGAAGTTAATTCTGTTTGAAAATTAGTATAAGCCGTAGCCGTTTTATCTTCATTAACATCAGCAGTTAACCAATAAGCCGCTCTTCCTGTCGTACTATTTTCATTCGCACGATACATACTTGCCCAATCTAACTGAGAGATTTGACCACTTCTCCATAATTGCTCTCTTTCTGCGATTGCATCAGCAGACGCTCCATTAAAAGCTAAGTAACTTGGCATATTACGGTAATATGTTGGTGATGGATTATTTGCTTTAAACCAATCTAAACGAGATCCACTTTCTTTTCCAAATTGGTAAGAAATAGTTGTCGTTAATTTAGATTTATTATTAATATTCCAATGATGCGTCAACATATTAATTGGTTCGAAAGTTTTCTTTACACGTTCATTACGTTTTTCACCATCTTGCCATCCCCAATAAGAATTATAGTAAATACCTTTCAAATCCACAACTTCTTGCGTATTTGGAGAACCTGTAGAACGACGAGTTGGAGCACCGAAACTTGTAAAGTTTAAAGTATGTTTTTCATTAAACTTTTTCTCAACACCTAAATAGTAAGCATACGCATCATAAAAAGTACCTTCTATAATACCTTCATCTGCCCAACGTCTACTTCCCGAAACCATAAATGCCCAACCGTTATCCATCAATCCTGTATTGTATGTTGCCATCACACGATTTCTATATGAACGATTTGTACTAGAATAAGCCAAACTTACTCCTTTACGCATTGTTGAAGGTCGAGTATCAAAATTTGTAACTCCACCTAAATCTCCAAAAGCATAATTAGAAGGTTCGATTCCGTATGTTAACTCATCTGGACGACGAGTTACATCATTCAGACCTCCCCAGTTATTAAAAGTTGCACGACCATTATCCATTTTGTTCATACGAACTCCATTGAATAATACGTCATTATATTTGTTGTCTAAACCTCTTGGTTTAAACCAATACGAACCTAATTCGTAAGCAGAAACGCGAGCAAAAACATCGCGCGAAGATTGTAAAAGTCCTGAATTTGAAGCTGTCGAACTTTCATCATCAGATAATTCATCATCTGTTAATGTAATAATTCCAACTTCTGCTGTATTTGGATTAAATGTTAATTTAATATCACCTAAGTCAAGCTCTTTTTGCCCTGTTACAGTGATTTCTTTTTCATATGGGTCATAGCCCACGCCATAAACTTGTAATTTGTATGTTCCATCCGGAATATCTACAAACTGAAAATAACCTATACGATCGGTGATAGCAGCATCGCTTACTGCTCCTCCGTCCAAACGTACAGTGAGGTTATAAACCTCTTCACCTGTAGCAGCATTTTTTGCTACCCCAGTAACCTTTGTTTGCGCCTGCGCCATAGCGACAGTTGCAGCAAAGACTGAAAGACTTAACAATAATTTGTTCATTCAAACGAATTTTTATTTATAAATTAGCTATTTATTTCCTTCATCAGAAAAAATAGGACAACAAATTTAATAAATTCATAATTAATAACATATGTTTAAAATTAATAAATCTTTAACTTTATTCATCATTTTTACTTTTATTTTAACATTAAACGTTAAGGGTCAGACAAAATACAGTAGTGCAACCGTAGCCTTTTACAATGTTGAAAATCTTTTTGACACCATAAAATCAGTTGGATATGTAAATGGATCTTTACCTTTTAATGACAAAAATTACCACATTCAGATTGCAGAATCTGACATTTCGAAGTATGAAACAGAAGAATTCAAACAAAGTTATACGTACGAAAATATAAAAGGAAAGAAAATTATCCGTCCATTAATTCTTCAAGAAGAATTTTTACCAAACGGAAATAAAAGATGGAATACAGAAAAATATTTCCAGAAAGTCAATAATATTTCAAAAGTTATTAGCGAATTAGGTGCAGATGTTACAGGTTCTGCTCCAGTAATCGTTGGTATTTGCGAGATTGAGACAAGAGAAACTTTAGAAGATTTAGCAAAAAGTTCTGCTTTGAAAAAATACGATTATGGTATTGTTCATTTCAATTCATTTGATGCACGTGGAGTTGATACAGGTTTATTGTATCAAAAATCTCGTTTCAAAGTAATTGATGCAAGACCTCATCCAATTTTCAATTATGATGCTGAAGGTAAACGAAAATATACGCGTGATATTCTACAAGTTACAGGTTTATTAGACGGTGAAGAAATCACTTTTTTAGTAAATCACTGGCCTTCTCGTAGTGGAGGAGAAAAAGTTTCGATGCCAGCTCGTATGGAAGCAGCAAAGGTGATGAAAGGAATTTTTGATGAGTTAAAATCTAAAAATCCAAATGCAAAAGTAATTGCAATGGGTGATTTTAATGATGATCCTATTTCTCCAAGTATTAAAAACACATTTGATCCGGCTGGAGAAATTGCTAAAGTTTCGGATAACGGTTATTATGATCCTATGTTACCTTTATACAAAAAAGGTGTTGGTACTTTAGCTTATCGTGATGCTTGGAATCTATTTGATCAATTTATCTCGACTTCATCATTGGTTACAAAAAATAAAGATTATTCAACGTATAAAATCTTCAAAACTGAAATTTACAACAAAGATTATTTAAAAGCGACAGAAGGTGCATATAAAGGATTCCCTAACCGTATGTGGAGCGGCGATACTTATCGTGCAAACGGTTATTCTGATCACTTTCCAGTCTATACAATCTTATTAAAACAAGCAAAATAAAAATGAACAAATTAGAGCAATTATTTAGTCAAAAAAATAAAAACCTCATTACAATATACACAACAGCTGGGTATCCGAATTTATCGGATACCCCTGTTATTTTAAAAGAATTAGATCAAAACAATGTTGACATTATCGAAGTCGGTATTCCATATTCTGATCCTTTAGCTGATGGTCCAACAATACAAGCTACAAGTGAAAAAGCGTTAGCAAATGGAATGACATTGGATATTTTGTTTGAGCAATTAAAATCGGTTCAAAATGAAATTTCTGCACCAATTGTTTTGATGGGTTATTATAACCAAGTGATGACATTTGGATTAGAAAAATTCTTACAAAATTGTCAAGAAAGTGGAGTTTCAGGCTTGATTTTACCTGATATGCCGTACGAAATTTACTTGGCGCAACACAAAGAATTATTTGATAAATACGATCAAAAAATTACTTTTCTAATTACACCTTTAACAACAGAAAAACGCATTAAAGAGATTAATGATGCAACTTCTGGATTTGTTTATATCGTTTCGAGTTCAGCTACAACTGGCGCAACACAATCTAATTATAATGAAGATTTTTTGTCAAATGTTAAAAATTTAGGTTTGACAAAACCGCATCAAATTGGATTTGGAATTTCGACAAAAGCTGATGTAGAAAAAGCATGGAATTACGCAAATGGAGCAATTATCGGAAGTGCTTTTTTACGTGTTTTAGAAAATTCGAACGGAAATCTTTCAGAAGCCATAAAAAAATTTCTATCTCAATTGAAATAAAAAAATAGTCAAAACAAAAAGNNCTTTTTGTTTTGACTATTTTTGTGTTTATTCAACCGAAATTTCATCAATAAATAACCATGCCTTATTTCCTGCACCAGCTTGTCCATTTGGAATTATTCCTAAATTTTCAATCATCAATTTAAGGTATTTCGCTTGTTGTTTTTGTAAATCAATCTTCATTATTCCGTTTGATTTTTCGATTTCAGAAGATGAAATAGTTTTAATTTCTTTAAAATCTTTTCCATTATCAGAAATCAAAACTTTGACAGATTTCGGAAGATAAATCCAACTTCCTTTGCGGTCTAAGGTTGAAAATTGAATGGTAGAAAACTCCATTTTAGTTCCGAAATCTATTGTTGCAATCACATCTTTTCCAGAAAAACCTAACCACGATTTACCATGATTTTTTAGACTTCCTCTTATTCCATCTACCAAAGTAGACGCTCCACCAACCGAATATGCCTCGGCAGGTTGATGCTCTAATGTGATTTTTTTGGCTGTTGATTTCGTAATAACAAAGTCCTGAGAAGTTGTTGCGCTTACTTTTTTAGCATCTTCAAAATAAGCCGATTTTACCGTTTGAGATTTCGTAATTTCTAAAGGTTTTTGATACACATTCGAATTAATAGTTGGTTCCGAACCATCTGTTGTAAAACGAATTCGTGAAGGTTCGTTCGCCGAACTCAACTCATATTTTATCGTTCCATTTTGGTCAACAGAAGCCTTTCCATCCACCTCATAAATCGCTGTACTATGTTTGATTCCTTTTTCATCTAAAATCGTAAAATGACGAATTACACGATTCTCAAAATTCTTGTATTCATCAGGTTTTGATGTTCCCCAAGCAACTTCAGAAAGTGCCATCATACGTGGAAAAATCATATGCTGAATATGAGGAAAATCTAAAATATATTCTGTCCACAAATTCCCTTGCGTTCCCCAAATATATTTTGCTTCTTCTTCAGTCAATTCTTTCGGAATAGGATTATAGGCATACACTTTTTGCAAGCGTAAATTTCCACCAATAGACAAAGGTTCGGTTTCGGGATTTCCTTGATAATAATCAAAATAATTGGTAGAAGTTGGCGTCATAATTGCCTTGTGTTTTGTTTTCGCTGCATGAATTCCCCCTTCAATTCCTGTCCAACTCATCACCGTTGCATTTGGTGCTAAACCTCCTTCAAGGATTTCATCCCAACCAATAATTTGCTTCCCTTTACTATTAATGTATTTCTCCATTCGCGTGATGAAATAACTTTGCATATGCAACTCATCTTTGATGTTCAATTTTTTCATCAAATCTTGTACAAAAGCACTTTCTTTCCAACGCTTCTTTGGTGCCTCATCACCTCCTATATGTACATATTCGTATGGAAAAAGCAGAATTACCTCATCCATGACATCTTGCAAAAACTGAAACGTTTCTTCTTTTGGACAAAAAATATCTTCCGAAACTCCCCACGTTTTCCATACTTCTAACTTCTCATCTGTACAACCTAAATTAGGATAAGCCGCCAATGCAGCTTGCGCATGACCTGGCATTTCGATTTCTGGAATAACATCTATATGCAATTTCGCCGCATACGCCACCACCTCTTTTATCTGCTCTTGCGTGTAAAATCCACCATATTTTTTATCATCAAATTTCATATCCGAATACGCACCAACCTGCGATCCATTTCGCCAAGCACCAACTTCTGTTAACTTCGGATATTTCTTGATTTCAATTCGCCAACCTTGATCATCAGTCAAATGCCAATGAAATTTATTGTATTTGTAAGCCGCCAAATAATCCAAATAATTCTTAACCTCATCTACCGTAAAAAAATGACGACAAACATCTAAATGCATTCCGCGATACGCAAATTTTGGTTCGTCTTTTATTTTGAGGTATGGTAATTTGATATCCGATTTATGTTCTTCGATTAATTGTAAAAGTGTTTGTATTCCAAGAAAAATCCCTCGATTTGTGGGCGCAGCAATCGAAATTCCATTTTGATTAATATCCAACTCATAATATTCTTCGCTACTATTTTCTGGAGCAGCCAAATAAATTATATTAATTGTATTATCGAAATTGTTAGAAGTAGTTTTCGTTAGATTTTTTCCCGTAATTGATTTGAATTGTTTCATTAAATAATCTATTTCAGGAAAATTTGGATCTGGATTAATCGTAATTTTATTTCCTAAAACTAAAGTTCCTTTCTTCAATTCTAATTGTTGAGGTTGAGGAATAAAACTATTTTGAGCAAAAGTAAAAGTGGAAACCGCAAACGCAGCGAATAGAGAGAAAAACGGAAGATGTTTCATGTGTTAATTTTTGATAATGACTAAGATAAACTTGTTTTATCAAATAATAACGACGAAACGAGCAAAAATATTCAAAACAAAAAAGCAAACTGAATTCAGCTTGCTTTCTATTTTGGAAATGTTTTATTTAAAAAATTATTCAACAATTAAGATGAAATAATTCTTTTTACCTTTTTGTAATAAAACGTATTTATCTGCGATCAAATTTTCTGTTGTTAATACAAATTCTTCCGCTACTTTTTCTTTGTTTACAGAAATTGCGTTTGCTTTTAATTCGCGACGCGCTTCTGAGTTTGATTTCAAGAAACCAGATTTTTCAGCTAAAGCAGTTACAATATCCAAACCAGCTTCGATATCAACTTTTGCAATTGTTGCTTGAGGTACACCTTCGAAAACTGATAAGAAAGTATCTCCATCTAATTCTTTCAAATCTTCTGAAGTAGATTTTCCGAATAAAACTTGAGATGCTTTTTCTGCTTTGCGTAATTCTTCAACACCATGAACTAAAATTGTAATTTCAGTTGCTAATTTACGTTGTAATTCGCGTAAATGTGGCTCTTGACGATGACGCTCGATTAAATCATCAATCGCTTCTTTTTCTAAGAAAGTATAAATTTTGATGTAACGTTCTGCATCCGCATCCGCTTGATTTAACCAAAATTGATAGAATCTATAAGGAGAAGTACGGTTTTTATCTAACCAAATATTTTCACCACCTTCTGATTTTCCAAATTTAGTTCCGTCAGCTTTAGTTGTTAATGGACAAGTAAAAGCAAAAGCTTCACCTTGTACTGTACGACGAATTAATTCTGTTCCAGTTGTGATATTTCCCCATTGATCAGAACCTCCCATTTGCAATTTTGCACCTAATTCTTTGTACAAGTGTAAATAATCGTATCCTTGAATCAATTGATATGTAAATTCTGTGAAAGACATTCCGACATTCGATTCAGAAGAAAGTCTAGATTTTACAGAATCTTTCGCCATCATATAATTTACAGTAATGTGTTTTCCTACATTACGCGCAAAATCGATGAATGAAAAATCTTTCATCCAATCATAGTTATTCACCAATAAAGCTGAATTTCCATTATTTGTATCAAAATCTAAGAAACGAGACAATTGTGCTTTAATTCCAGCAACATATTTATTCAATGTTTCTTCGTCTAATAAACTTCTCTCTGCTGCTTTACCAGTAGGATCACCGATAAAACCAGTTGCACCACCAACCAATGCGATTGGACGATGACCGTGACGTTGCAAATGAACCAATAAGAAAATGGGAACCAAACTTCCCACGTGAAGAGAATCTGCTGTAGGATCGAAACCTACATAACCAGAAGTCATTTCTTTATTTAGTTGTTCTTCTGTCCCTGGCATAATATTGTGAACCAGTCCTCTCCAAGTCAATTCTTCAATTAATGGATTCATAGTATTTTAATATATTTTTTATCTAATTTTTACAAGGTACAAAGTTATGATTTTTCAGTAGATTATAATAGAGATTTTTGGATATAAAAAATCAAGATTTTCCTAATGGAAAACCTTGATTTGAATATATAATTATATGAGGATATAAATTATACTTTAAAAATGTTATGATGGGTTTTGTTTACACAATGGATTTGCATTGATTTCTGACTGAGGAATTACCCACTGCCATCTCTTATCTGATGCCTTTACAGACATTACTCCATTTGTAACTGTTGCATCGTGGTTTGCTCCTGTACGATCAAGGTCTTTTCCTTGACGTTTTAAATCAAACCAACGGAAACCTTCTCCCCATAGTTCTGCTCTACGAGAAACATATAATTGATCCAAATACTCTTGTCCAGAAGTTGTAAATCCTTTAAAAGCAGTATCTCTTATTGAACTTAATTCTGATAATACAGCTTTAGAACCTGCTTCATCGCCTAAGAAATATTTAGCTTCTGCTTCAATTAAATACATTTCTGATGCTCTCATAAAGACAACATCTCCTCTACTATCTCCTGTAGAAACCGATAAGAATTTCTGAGAAGTATATGGGAATAATGCGAAGTTAGATGGCAAACCTAAACTTGCATGCTTACCTGTTGGATCTACTAATTGTTTACGAACATCCGTATCAGCTAACTTTGCATATAAAGCAGAGTTGAACGCTTTAGGATTTTGACGAATATTAGTTGAGTTATAGTTTCTTGACATATAAGCCATGAAATTACCAAAGTAATCTGTTTGATCTGAAACAATTGTTACACCCCACATCCACTCGTCATTTTTGTAATCTTTGAATCCAGATTTGTAAGCTCTTGCATCCATTAATGGATGTCCATCTTTTGCTAATGCTGCATACTTAGCTGCATTTACATAATCTTGTTGAACTAAAGCAACACGTGCTTTTAAACCATAAATATTACTAATAGAAAAATGAGAATTATTTGCTGCATCTTTTCCTTTTAATAAAGATTCTGCTTTGTCTAAATTTTTCCAAATCTCAGCATATACAGCTTCTACAGAAGCTCTTTCTTTTGGAGCATTATCTTCAGGATTATCTCTAATAATAACTCCATCGCTTGTGTTATCTCCACCTTTCACATATCTTTTTCCATAGATTTGTACTAATTGAAAATATCCAAATGCTTTATAAGCGTACGCTTCACCAAATGCTTTTTCTTTTGTTTTCTCTTCTCCAGTTGCTGTAGCTCCTTTTACAATAATTTTATTTGCATTTTTGATCATTGAATACCAAAAATCCCATGTATAAGCTGTAGATCCAGAGTTTACATTATTTGTATCTTGCCATCTCATTTGAGCTACAAACCAACCATTACCTGTTGATGGGTAAACAACGTCTTCTCCTAATACATCAGCAATAATCATTTGTGAAGTATAACCGTTCTGACCTTGAGAATCTTTTTGACGAACATACATATTTCTATGCATTCCATTAACTGCAGCCATTAACCCATCTGCCGTTGACAATACTTGAGACTCATCTACTGCATCAGTTGGAGTTGTATCTAAGTAATCATCATTACAAGATGTTGTAAAAAATGTAGAACCAATTAATAAAGCAGCTATTAATATTTTTGTTTTTTTCATGATTTTTTTAATTAAAATGATAAGTTAACACCTACACTTACAATTCTTGATGGTGTGTAACGATAAGTTGTTGTACCATTAAATGACTGAACTGGCTCTAAACCTTTTCTTGCAGTTATAGCAAATAAGTTTTCTCCACTGATGAAAAGTTTAAGATTAGATAACCCCATATTTTCAATCTGATTCTTGTTAAATGTGTAACCTAAAGTTGCACTTTTTAACATAAAATAATCAGCATCCTCTAACCATCTAGATGAAGCAGCTCCTGCAGCATTTACATTCTGAGTACTTAAAACTGGTACATCTGTAATATCTCCAGGATTTTTCCAAGCATTTAAAATATCTTTATGCAATGATTGTCCTTGTGGATAACTACTCATTAAAATAGCATAGTTTTGATCATATACTTTTCCTCCAATTTGGTAAGTAAACAATGTTGAAAGCGATAAGTTTTTGTATCTAAACGTATTATTAATAGACCCATATAAATCTGGAATCGCTGAAGCAACATATGCATAATTAGCATTGTTTTGATTTGTAGTATATTTTACTCCATTAATTGTTCTTGTAGCAGAAGTATCTGCAATCGTTGGATCTTGAACAAACAAAGGAGCACCATCTGTAGGATCAACACCATACCATTCTCTTAACCAAAAATCATACAATGAATGACCTTTTGCTAAACGTTTTGTTCCATTAATAATAGCTTCTTGACCTTCTGGCATTTCAACCATTTTATTTTTATAGGTTGTAGCTGTCACTCCTAAATCCCAAGAAAAATCATCAGAACGAACAATACCGAAGTTTAATCCAAACTCCCAACCTGTATTACGCATTGTTCCAATATTCTTGTAAATTCTATTATTTGGCTCTCCTGCAGATCCTGGTTGAGGAACTCCAAAAATCATATTTTCTGTTTCTCTCTTGAAATATTCAATAGATCCAGAAATTCTATTATTGAATAAACCAAATTCTAAAGCTGCATCTAACTGAACATTTGTTTCCCATGTTAAATTAGGGTTTCCTGTTTGAGACAAATAAACTCCTGCTTCTTCAGCATTAAAATAATCTCCTAAATTATATAGAGTTAAATCAGCTTGATAACCTGGTTGTGAATCAATACCTCCATCATTACCTACTTCTCCATAAGATCCTCTTAATTTTAATAAATTAATTACTTTAGAATCTTTTAAGAAGTTTTCTTTGTAGATATTCCATCCTAAACCAGCTGACCAGAATACACCTTCGTTACTTCCGTTAGCAAAACGAGACGATTTATCTTGACGAATAGATCCTGAAACGATATATTTATTTGCAAAATCATAATTAACTCTTGCAAAATAAGATTCTTTAGCTAATGAATATCTATATCCTGTATTACTTACATTTTGTAAATAATTTGAGAATTCTTTAATTCCTTCAATAACCTCAACTGTCTTATAACGATACCCATAATCTACTTGACGATCAAAAGACTCATGTCCAACTAATACATCAAAATTATGTTGTCCAAACGATTTGTTATAGTTTAATAATTGGTTGAATGTTACAGATTGAATTTTTCTATCAGTTTGTGATAAAGATCCTGTCCCTGCTGCATCTCCAATATATTTGTTACGATATTCTTTGAAATTGAAGTTTCTAACATCATAACTTAAATTAGTCGTAAAAGTTAAACCTTTAGCCAATTTTACCTCTGCAAAACCTCTTGTGTTAATTGCATTTGTATTTTGTATTTGGCTATTTCTAAGAATCTCCTCTAAAACATTACGTCCTCCACTAGCAGAAGCACCTCTACCTCTTGATTGTACACCATCGTATACTGGATTACCTAATTCATCATAAACTCTTTGTCCTTTTGAATCGTAAAGGAAAGGAGAATAGATAGGTCCAATTGATCTTCCAAAGTAAAATGGATTAACATAAGAAGATCCTCCTGCATCATCAGCTTGATTAGACTTAGTTAAACTTCCGTTCATATTAAGTCCTAATTTCAACCAATCTGTTACTTGGCTATCTCCAGATAATCTTGTTGAATATCTTTCATAGTCAGATTTAATAACATAACCCTCTTCTTTGTTATACCCAAAAGAAGCATAGAATGTAGATTTATCAGTCGCGTCGCTAAAATTTAAATTATAATTTTGCGTGCTTCCAGTTCTCATTAAATAATCCTCCCAGTTAAAATCATCATATAATTTATGTGCATTTGAATTTAACTTTCCATCGATAACAACCTGATCATTTGCTACATTGTAGATGTTATTTTTTAAAACTCCAGAGATTAAGTTGTTGTTTGCATAAGTATTTGCACCTGCTAAACCTCCTGAAGGATTTGTTACTAAACGACCATTACGCATAGCTTCCCATGTAGCTACATAATAATCATCAGCTCCGATACGATCATATTGAGGAATACTTCTTGACACAACTCCTGTATTTGCAGTAAAGTTGAAAGCTCCTCTTTTTATTTTAGACCCTTTTTTAGTAGTAATCATTACAACACCATTGGCTGCAGAAGATCCGTATAAAGATGTAGAAGCTGCATCTTTTAGGATATTGATTGTTGCAATATCATTTGGATTTAAATCCGAAACAGCACCTGTATAAATCGCTCCGTCAACGATATATAATGGTGAATTTGATAAATTGTAAGAAGACATACCACGAATCTGGATATTTAGTCCACTACCTGGTTGTCCAGATCCTGTAGAAACCAAAACTCCTGGTGCTGCACCATCCAATGCTTTCTCAACACTTGTAATAGCACGATTTTCAAAAGCATCAGATTTAATAACCGTATTAGATCCAACTACAGTTTCCTTTTTTTGAGAACCATAAGCAACTGTAATAACAGTTTCCTCTAGATCAACATCTGTAGAGTTTGATAGTTTTAAACTACCTAAATTACTACTAGTTACAGTAAATTCTTTCCCATCAATTACTAAAACATCTCCAACTTTTGCGTCAATGTTAAAGTCTCCATTCTCATCTGTGTACGCTACTTTTTCTGTTCCTTTTACAGAAACTTCTACGTCAGACTCAGGAAAACCATTTGCATCATTCACTGTACCTTTTGTTTGAGCAAATACTGCTGTACTTAGCCCTATAAAAGCTAACAATGATAAAGAAGTTATTCTCTTTCTCATGTATTTTTATAATTTTAAAAGCGCAATATTAACACATTTTAACATCAAACTTTAAAATTTTTCACTTTTTAACAAGAAATATAAAATAGACTAATTTTAAATAAAAAATGATTAATTTCAATTAGACATTTTTTATTTAATTAACACATTAAATTACAAAATAATACATTTCAATAAACAAAAATCAATATATAGTTAGGGTTAAAAATAATTATTTTACATCTTTTTAGAAGAACTATTTTCTAGTTAGATTTTTATTTAAATTAGCAAAAAGTCTTCTTATATCACAAAACTATCAATCTAGATGCAAACACTTTTCGAGAATGAAAAATTCAAATGGATTAATTTACAAAATCCTACAAAAATTGAGTTGAATGAAATTGCTACAAAATATTGTTTTCAGAAATTAACGATTGAAGATAGTTTGGAGCCTGGACATTTACCTAAATATGAATCAGATGATTCAAAAGTTTCGTTTTTGTTAATTCGTTTTTTTGATAAAGAACATCGTATGTTGAAAAACACTGTTCGAGAATTTAGTCACAAAATCAGTATTTACATCGGAGCAGATTTTATTGTGACTGTTCATCAAAAGGAAACGGATATTTTCGAAAAAATTCAGAAAAAATATTTAGCGAATACTGATCCTTCTAAGATCATTATCAAAGGAATTTTGTATCGTATTATTTCCGAAACCATCAAAACGTATGAAGAACCAGCATATCAAATGGACGAAGAAGTCAATCAACTCGAGCATTTGATTTTTACGGATGATTTTAGAAAAATTAAACTTCCTACCTTATATAAAATCAAACGAGAAGCCACAGCTTGCAAAAAAATATTAGATTATACGCTTGAAGCACTGAAAGAATATCGCGCGGATAACAAAAAGACAAGTTCATCACAGGATTTGTACGAAGAAAACGTAAAAATGTTACACTTGCATTCACAAATTGTAGATGACGTACAAAGTTTGTTAACAATTTATCTTTCGTTAAATGGACAGAAATCTAACGAAATTATGCAAACGCTTACCGTTTTTTCTGCATTTTTCTTACCCTTAACTTTTATCGCTGGAATTTATGGAATGAATTTCGATTTCATGCCCGAGTTAAATTACAAATTAGGCTATCCAATTTGTTTACTTGTCATGTTATTAGTGGTAATTTTTATTTACTTTTGGTTCAGGAAAAAAAAATATTTATAATTCAGTATGATTTTCGTAACGGGAGGAACAGGTTTGGTTGGCGCGCATTTGTTGGTAGAATTGGCAAAAAAGCAACAACCTATTCGTGCTTTAAAACGAAAAACATCGAACACAGAAACCATCCAAAATTTCTTTGCGGAACAAAATGCTTCGCAATTTTATCAATTTATTCATTGGATTGATGGTGATTTGTTGGATGTAACTGAACTTCCGAATTTATTAGACGGAATCGAGACAATTTATCACGCTGCTGCCTTTGTTTCATTTGATGAACGTCAAGAAGAAGAAATTTTCAATACGAATATTTTAGGAACTGAATCTTTAGTAAATGAAGCGATTGATTCTGGCGTGAAAGAATTTTTCTTCATTAGTTCTATTGCTTCGATGGATGATTTGAATCCCGCAACTAAAATGATTGACGAACGTTCTGGTTGGAATAATGGCTTGACACATTCTTCTTATTCAATTTCTAAATTTAGAGCCGAAATGGAAGTTTGGCGTGCTTCGCAAGAAGGGATTAAAGTTATTATTATTAATCCTGGTGTAATCATCGGAACTTTAGATACAAAACGTGCAAGCGAAAGTTTGTTTCAACAAAATTCGTCAAAAAGCGATTATGCTCCTTCGGGCGGAACTGGATTTGTGGATGTTCGCGATGTGGTGAAGATTTTTTTAGGATTAATTAATCAACAAGTTTACAATCAAAAATTTGTCGTAATTTCTGAAAATAAAACCTACCGAGAAATCTTTGATTTTGTTTCGATGAATAGCAAACGTTCAGTCAAAAATGTTTCAAATACAACCTTGAAAATCATTAAAAATCTATCTATTTTTAGTCGAATTTTTGGTGGAAAATATATGACAAAAGCGAATTATTATTCGTTGACAACTTATACCAAATACGACAATTCTAAAGTTAAAAATTTGCTTCAATACGAATTTATTCCAATCAAAGAAGCAATTGATTATCATTATAAACGCTTTCAAAAGCTGAATTCTACAAAATAGTTTACTTTTGTTTTATGGAACAACAATTCATTTCAACACTTTCAATAACTGCTTCGGAATTAAAATCAGGAAGCGTTTCTGCTAAAAGTCCATCAAATATTGCGTTGGTAAAATATTGGGGAAAAAAGAAAAATCAAATTCCAACCAATAGCTCTATCAGCTACACATTAACGAATAGCTATACAGAAACTGAATTAAAATTTTCACCAAAAACGTCGGATACTTTTGAGGTTGAAGTTTATTTGGAAGGTGAATTGAAAGAAAGTTTTGCTCCAAAAATCATTACTTTTTTCAAAAGAATTACAGCATATATTCCATTTTTGAATCAATTCAAATTTGAAATTCACACACATAATTCATTTCCACATAGTTCTGGAATTGCTTCTTCAGCTTCTGGAATGTCGGCAATGGCTTTGTGTTTAGTTCAAATTGAGAATATTTTAGGAGCTAATTTATCAGAAGAAGATGCCTTGAAAAAAGCTTCATTCTTGGCTCGTTTAGGTTCTGGAAGTGCTTGTCGTTCGGTTTACAAAGGTTTGGTTGAATGGGGCGAAAATGATTTTATCGAAGGAAGTTCCGATTTATTTGGAACAAAATATCCAGATGTCGAAATTCATGATGTTTTCAAAACTTTTCACGACACCATTTTATTGATTCACGAAGGTCAAAAATCGGTTTCTTCTACTGTTGGTCACAATTTGATGAACGGACATCCGTATGCTGAACGTCGTTTTGTGGAAGCAAACGAAAACTTAAAGGCGTTATTGCCAATTTTAAAATCTGGTGATATCAAAGCTTTTGGAGAATTGGTAGAACACGAAGCTTTGACATTACACGCGATGATGATGATGTCGAATCCTGCATTTATTTTGATGAAACCAAACACAGTTGCAGCTTTAGAAAAATTGTGGGAATTCCGTCGTGAAACAGGAAATCATTTGTATTTCACTTTAGATGCTGGTGCAAATGTACATTTACTATATCCTGAGCAAGATGCGGAAGCTATTGAAATCTTCATCGAAAATGAATTAAAACAATTCTGTCAAAACGGAAATTACATAAAAGATAAAGTGAGTTTTTAATCACTTCTAAAACAAAAAAGGTTGTCAATTTATTTGATGACCTTTTTTTATTTTATTAATAGTTTCTTCTTAACCCCAAAAATAACCAAACTCAAAAAAACACTCATTCCGATAACGACAATAATGTTGCCTAATCCAATTTCTATTGGGAAGAAAACTAATCGTATTGCGGAAATAGTTGTTGTAAATAGAACTACTTTTAACCAAAAAATGTAATCAAATTTAGTTTTCGGAAGAATTTGTTTTGGCATTTTATAAATCCAAAAAGCAATAAAAATCGCACCTAAAAATGTGCTAAAATGTTGTAGAAATTTATATCCCTTTACTTCTAAATTATTGAAAGGAATTTGAAACCAAGTTTCCTCTAAAGCTGGAATTAATTTCGTAAAACACCCCCATTCGTGTGTGAAAGCATCCCAAAAAAGGTGTGAATAAGCTCCTATTATAATTGAAATAACAACAATTAACCAATGTTTTTTGAAATAATCAATCCAATCAAAATTTAGAAATTGAGCAAATCGTTCTTCTAAAAAATAAGGTAAATGATGAATTAAAATATTTCGGACAAATAGGTGAAAAACAAAACAATAAATCAACGCAATTGGTAAGTCAAAATACAAAACACCCCAGAACAAATGACTGTGCGTCGCTATAATCTCCATTCGAGAGAAATATTCTAAATCTGGCGACATCGAACCAATGATTAATCCCGTCATCGAAAACCAGTTCGATTTTAGTTTTTTTAGCGGAAGAACAATTGCTGGATGGCAAAAAGTTAGTGGCATTTAGAGTTTATTTTGATGCAAAGTAAATCAAAATATCCATTAACTTCCAAAACGTTTAATGTTAACTTTTCTTTCCTTAATTTTAAGAATAAGCGGCTCATATTCTGTATTTTGTTCCTTTTCTACCGTTATTTTATTCAAATATGTTTTTGCATAAACATGTTCTGGTAAACTATTTTCAACAAGATGAAACGTATAATTTCCGACAGGTAAAAAAGCTGTATATTCACCTCTATCATTTGTTTTAACTGTAAAAATCTGTCCATTTTCGTGATTAAAAATCAATGTAAATCCGAATAAATTTGCCGAAACCTGATACTCCAAATTTGAAGATAATTCATACTCAACTTTTCCTCTCACAACACCAGTTTGTTGCATTGGAATAGAAATAGAAGTCGTTTTAGAATTAATATTAACTGCATAATCTTGTGCAAACCATTTTTGTCCAGGAAGTTTAATTAAATAATTACCATAAGGAACTTTTTTATACTTGATATTTCCTTCTAAATCTGTAATAAAGTTAGTTTCATTTATCTTTACATTACGACTATCAGCCACTTTATCTCCTTCATCAAAAATACCATTTGCATTGTAATCATAAAACACAAACAAATTTAATGTTCCGTCTTTTACATCTGTCACAGTACGTTTCGCAGGCAAATTATATTGTACACCAACTTGCAAATAAGTTTGTTTGCTATTCAATGTTTTCGAATCGTAATGACTAAAATTCGCTTGTGTACTTACAATAAAATTATCAATTGGTTGATAATCTAAAGAAGCTCCAAAAGTTAGGGTATTTCCAAAATTTTTGTCAATATTATAATAAGTAGAAACTGCCGTATTCAATTTTTTCTGAAAAAAGCTTTGACGAAAACTCGCCGAAGTTGTAAAACGCTCTAATTGATGATTTAGATTATTCGTCGAATAAACCTCTGCAATCATCATACTTCCTCGTTGATAAATTGAGTTTAACTGAAAGTTTTTCACATTCCACGTTAATTGTCCATAAACAATTGGATCAACCTTACTCAATTCGTTTAGCTCAGAAAACCCTCCCAAAGCATTCAACACCAACTGATGCACACGAGAATTAGACAACCAAGTAAATGTTCCGTTTAAATAAGTCGATTTAAAATCCATCGGCATGTACGTAAACGTCTCATAATTCAGAATATTTGATTTTTCTATATTGAATTTTGGAGAAATCGAAAGATTAAAATGATTTGCTAATTTGAACGAAATTCCCGTCTCAAAACGCAACGTTTTCGACTCATTTGCTTGCATATAATTAATCAAATACGGATCGATAGATTTCGGATTGTTATTCGTAATCGTTAACGAAGACCACAACGAAAATTTAGAAAACGTACGCTGCAAACGCTGATTTAGATACAAAGCTCCACGTCGCGTTCCAGGATAATATCCTGAGCTATAATAATTGGAACTATAAAAATCAAATTTGCCTATTGTTCCAGAAACATTTGCAGAAACTGATAATGAATTTTCGACATCATTTGTCTCTTTAAATTTTGACAAACCATACCCAAATTTCACCGAGTGATTCCACTTATTAGGCGTAATCCATTTGTAACCATTTGTCAAAACAAAGTCCGTTGTCGAATAATTTCTATCGAATAAAGCGGTTGTTTCTAATTCGTTTTTATCTTTTATCAAAAATCGTCCATTCGCAAAAGTTGTGTGGCTATTCTTGAAAACATCATTACTCAAATCATCTAATAAATTATAATTTTTTTCGACCGTTCCGACTACAATTCGGTTATCATTCTTATCATAATTATTAAACAACATCACGCCTCGTCCATTAATTGGAATATCAAAATCGTTGTTATTGATTGATCCGATTAAAATTCCTTTGTCTTTGCGTTGATATTTCACCCAAGAATCCGTCAAAACCATGTCTTGATCGTTATTCCAAGTTGTCCCATTAATGTTATACGCAAATTCATTCAACCCCACCGAAAATTCTTGATGCGCCATTAAATTATAATTCGCATTAGCAGAATTGATATCACGAGCAGTTAATCGAACATAATTTGTAGAAAAATTGGTCCAATTCTGATTTAACATTGTTGGATCTCTATACACACGATTGGAACTTGCATTCTGAATGGTAAAAAACACATTTCCTGCAAAATCTTTGGTCGTTGTATAACCCGAAACATTTGCCTGAAAACTTTCAATTTTCATCATATCTCGGTCTACATATTTAGAAAATCGAACAATTTTTTCTTGAAAAGCTTCAACTATAATTCGCTTGTTTTCAGAAGTAAAATTACCTCTGAAGTCAGGAAGAACATTGGTTAACAAAACTTCTTCTGCTTGATTTCCCATATTCATTACTTTCAATTCATAATGAATAGAATCTCCTTCTTGACGATAAAAAATATTACTCTGAACAGGAAAAATCTTGATGTTTCTCTTCTGCAAAACAACAACTGAAGTAACAGATTTCCCTATTTCTTTTTTGCTTAAAAAATCAATAATACTGAATTCTAAATCTAATTTTCCAGCCATTTGCGATTTGTTCACCGTAAACTGCATTGGAATAAAAGCCTTCTTGTTTGGATTGATTTTTATTTGAAGATTATCTTGCGAATACGATCTTATCGCTGAAGGAATTTTAATTCCTAGACGAGCATTTATCGTATCATTGGTTGTATTTTCTAATTGAAGAATAACAGAAAAGTTGTTGCCATCTTCTAATTTAACTTCTTTTATTGTGCTAAATTTCAATCCATTATTTATAGTTTGAGCACGCAAATTTTGTCCGCTAACAAGGATAAGCAGAATAAAAAATACGCTTCGAAAATAATTGATTGAAAAGAACATATTGTTTTACAAAGGTGTAATCGTGTACAGCAAAGAAGTTGAATAATTCCCAGGTTTGCTATTCAAAATTTTATTATCCGACGGAGTTGTAGAATAAATAATATTATATTTTTTTGAAGCCGTTTTAGAACTATTCGTCATCAATGATTGATTGTAATTTGAAAGTTTTATAACCTTAGAAAGATTATTTGTTTCGGTGTCTTTTATCTGAACATTGATTGAATTTAATTCCAAATTCTGTGCATCACTCGATTGTAAATATTGATTAAGCGACGAAACTTGAATATCGTAAGCCGTATCAGAAGAAACTATTAAACCGTTTTGATATTCTTTCTTCACACCATTTTTATAATCTTGTATCGTATTGAAAACCAATTCTCCATTTACAGCAGAACCATCGACCGCAATAGAAAGCGTTTGAACTGGTTCGTAATTTCCATTTGGACTAATTTGCATTTCAATCGAAAAAAGACTTGTTCCAATCACGGTTCCAAATTCATTCAATAAAGAAAACTCTAATTGAATAGGATAATTGTTCCAAGATTTCAGAGGATTTAGATATGTTCCTGCATCAATCACAATATCATAATTCAATATAATTGCACCATATTTTCCTGTAGTTGTAGCAATAGTTAAAGGTGAATTTCGAATAAAATAATTTGGAGAAAAACTCATCGCGATGTTATTCTGAATAACTCCTAATTGATTTAGCGTAGGATAATTCTCTGAATAATATTGAGAAGTTGTATAATTATTGAATTTCAATTTCAGTTTTTCGACAGGAAATTCTTTTTTCTGAGAATTTACAATAGGCGAAACAACACGCGCAACTAAAGACCAATTTTTATAATTTAAAGCACCAGACATATGCATTTCTACAGCCACAACATTAGTCGCCGTAACTCCACTACTTCCATTTACTTGCACCCAACCATTATTGTGCGCATTAATCGTAAACTGAGCAGAAACTGCCATTGTCAACAATAATGTAATTGTTGAAACTATTTTCTGAAACAAATTATTATTTATCATTTGAGAACGTCAATTCAGCAATTTTCAATTGATCATCTTTCTCAAAACTTAAAGTTGAGGTAACAATATACGAACCTTTTGGCAAATCCTTTGGCAATGGTATATATACAATTCTTTTATCATTTGGTAAACTATAAAAAACTGCATCTTGCAATTTTATTTGTTGACCATTTTCTTGATTAATGATTTCATTTCTAATCGTTCCTTCGCTCCAAACATTTCCTTCATTCGAAATATTTAACACCAAACGATTTTCAGTTTTATCGTAAACAAAATTTGTAAACTCTACATTTGTATCACGTGCAATATTTAATCGTTGATAAATTTTGACACCTGTACGAATGGAGATTTTAATATTTTCTCCACTTTTGTTTTGTCCAGCAATCGGATTTGTTTGCGTAATGTACATCATCGTAGTATGTACGCTCTCTGCATTTATCTTTTCTGGAACTTGCATAAGAACTTCTATTTCTTTCGATTCTCTTGGCAAAAGTGTAAACGTATTACTTGGTAAAACTGTGATCCAGTTTGCATTACTTGTTGGCAAAGTATTGATTTCAGAAACTACATTAGCTCCAAATTCATCATACTTCCAATCCTTAAAAGAAACAGACAACTCTAATGTATGCACATCGCTTACATTGGTTACCAAAATCTTTTTACGCTCAGACTCACCAGGATTTAAAGCAAAATAAGTCCTTGGTGGACTTACAGAAATACCTGATTGTGCACTAATCTTAGTTGAAATGATTAATGCTAAAAAAGAAACGATTGTTAAAAAACGAAGAACTTTCATAAGCAAAAACAGAAGTGATATTTTTCAATACCACTTCCTATTTTTTATATTATTGTGCTTCTATTGTGTAAGTTACAGTAGTTGTATACACGTTAGGATTCTCAACATTGTAATATTTGTTTACATAATCGTTGTTTCCTTTTCCGTTATACGCAACATTGAATTTTAAATCTGTACCACCAACTGTACTAGAAATCAAGTTTTTGTCTGATTTATCTAAAACAACTTTACTGAAAGAAGATGAATTTAATACATTTCCAGTACCTAAAGTCGCTTGTAAATTAATTGTATTAGCTGCAATGTTATCTGTTGTAGAACCTTTTGTAAAAACTAAGTTTTCATTTTCAGATTTTACTTTTACAGCAAAACCACCAGTACTATATACAATTAAGTGGTCGTTCATAGTTTTTGTAACACCGTTAGAATAATCTTCTTTTGTTTGATATTCTAAGTTAACTGTATTATCAGTACCAATAAGAATTGTTTGAATTGGGTATAATTTTACATTCAATGTTGCTGAAGCTGTTTTTTGAGCTAAAGCCATTCCAGAAACTAATGCACAGAAAATCGTTAAAATAAATGCTAATTTTTTCATCATTTTATAATTTGTTAAAAATTTATTAAAAAATATTTGTTAAATAATCTGGTAGTTTATATATTTAAGATTGGTTATTCTCAAATGCGATTGCAAATGTAGAAGTTGTTTTTGTTCTTAAAAGATTAAATCATACCAAAAGATGATGAAAAACGACATTTCTAACTATTTAATTCGGAGTACTTTGTCTGAATTTAGTCGGAGAAATCCCAGTGTTTTTCTTGAAAAACGCAGTAAAATTGGTCTCTTGAAGGAAATTGAGTTCCAGCGCAATGTCTTTTATTGACATTTTTGAGTTGACTAATAAAATCTTTGCATTTTTCATCAATTCTTCCACAATCATTTCTTTTGCTGTTTTTCCAAAAACGATTTGAGTTGCTTTATCTAACCTTCTTTTTGTAATAAAAAGTTTATCAATGTAAAAAGATACTTGTTTGTTTTCATTGACATTTTCTTGCAAAAGTTTTTTGAATTTAGTTGCCAACTCTACATCAAAATCATCTTGTATAAATTGGCTCTGCATATCAAATGTTTCCATTTGACCATTGATAATAATACGTTCCAAAAGATTATGAGCAAGCTTCATATCTAATTCATTTTCGAATGCAGTAAAGAAATATTGCAAATAATTAGCCTCAAAAATTGGCGCAGAACAAATTGTATTCTCAACAATATTTATGATATCTCGCGAAAAAAGTGTAGAATTTTCTAACTTCAAATTCTCTTCGATTGATTTCGAATAAAATTCTTGTTTAAAAACGATATAATAAGCATCAGTACGACTAGTTTGTTTCACAAAATCTTGAGAGATATTGGGAGCTATAAAAAGAAAATGGTTTTTAGGAATCGAATATTCTTTTCCATTTATTTTATGAATAAATTTTTTAGAACCAGACCAGATTATTCCAAAATACTCATCAACGGATAACTCTTTTCTCAATTCCTCTATTTGTAGAGTATCATTCAATTCAAATGCAGTTATACCTACATCAAAAATCAACTTATTATAAACATTACGACTATTCAACAACATACGTCTATACTATTTTATCAATGTTATCTATGCAAAATTACGACCATTTTTAATCAAATCACTTGATATAAATCAAGTTATAATTTTAGGGCTCCAAAAATAATAAAATACAATACGCTATTTAAGTATTTTTAGAAATTAACTAAAAAAGGAAGCTTATTTTTAATGAATAAAAAAAGTCCCAATAAATATTGAGACTTTTAAACGTATTTAATGTAGAAATTTTCTAATATCCTTCTGCCCCTTGTTCTCCTTTTACAATCGCTAAAGCAGACGATGTTCCAATTCTTTTCACGCCTAAAGCGATCATTTTTTCAGCTTCTTCTGTTGTGCGAACTCCGCCAGAAGCTTTCACTGGAAGCGAACCTGAATTTTCAAGCATTAATTTAATAACATGCTCGTTTGCTCCATTTGGTTCTCCATTTTCAGTTTTATAAAAACCTGTAGAAGATTTTACAAAAACTTTTGATGCATTTTCTTCACCTGCTTTTTCTAAAACAGTATCACGAATTAATTGTGTTATACCAACAATCTGTTCATCTGTTAAAGCAGCAGTTTCGATAATCCATTTTACAACTTTACCTTCACGCAATGCGACTAATGTTGCAGCTTCTACTTCTTCTTTTACTTTATCGCTATCACCTTTTTTGAATGCTTCGTAGTTTACTACAAAATCTAATTCATCGGCTCCATCAGCAATTGCTTTTTGCGCTTCTCTCAACTTTTCATTCAAATCGTAAGTCCCTTCAGGAAAACCAATTACAGTCCCCAAAACAACATTCGATTTTTTCTCATCCAATAATTCACGAACTGATCTTACATAATCAGGACGAATCATTACTGCATAGATATCATTATCAATAGCTTCTTGTGCTAACTTATGCACCATATCTAATGTATCAGAATTCGAAATACCTGCTTGTTCAGGTGTTTTAAGATACGTCGAGTCTAAATATTGATTAATATTCATCTTTGTATATTAAAGTTTTATTTGTCTATCTATTGGTTGCTCCAACGAAATTATAGTTTCTGTACGTGTAACGCCATCAATTTGCTGAATTTTTTTGTTCAATACATTCATTAAATGTAGATTATCACGACTCAAAATTTTAAGGAAAATCCCATAATTTCCTGTTGTAAAATGAGCTTCCACCACTTCTGGAATTTCTTCCAAAGCTTTCACAACTAATTTATAAGAAGAAGGTTTGTCCATAAAAACACCAACGAATGACATCGTTGAATAGCCTAAAATTGCAGGATTTACAATTACTTTTGTTGAATCAATCACACCAGAAGCTTCTAATTTCTTAATGCGTTGATGAACTGCCGTATTTGATATACCTAATTCTTTTGCTAATTGCGAAACAGGTATATTAGCATTGTCCATAAAGGCATTCAGAATCAACTTATCGATTCCGTCAATCTCAACCTGACCATTTTCGTGGATTCTCACCTATTCTTAAAATTATACCGCTACAAATTTAATATTTTAAAATGGTATAAACGGGAAAATGGTCGCTATATCCACCGAAATATTTTCCGCCAACAAAAGTTCTGAATGGCAAACCAGTTGATTTTCCGCCTGTATTCTTCAAAAAATCAGCATCAAAAATATCTGTTTTTATATATTCTAAATTTGATTGAGAAGTAAAAAATCCTTTCGAAAAAAGCTGTTGATCAAATAACATCCATTGTTTTTTAAAGATCATCGAGCCTCTTTTGTACGATTGTAGACTGACCATTGGATTGAATAATTCATTTCGGTTTATCTCTTCTTGTTTAGAACGTGTATCCAATTCATCAATTAAGTCAGAATTTGTTGGAGAATCATTAAAATCTCCCATCACAACAATTTTTTCCGAATAATTTTCGGTTAACAAATTGTTAATTCTTTTTCGAATCGTTTTAAAAATATGTTGACGCTTTAATTGATTGATTTCTTTATCAATTTTAGAAGGTAAATGAACAATAAAAAGATGAACAATTTCACCAACTAAATTTCCTTTTACATACAAAATATCACGTGTATAAGATTTCGTATCATACTGATCTTTAAAGATAAATCTAATTGGTTCTCTTTCTAAAACTTCAAAAAATTGTTGACGATAAATTAATCCAACATTTATTTTTCGTTCATCTAATGATTCATATAAAAGTGTTTTATAATCGCCATCTTTCAAAAAATCATTTTGAATCAAATCTTGCAAAACCTCTTCATTTTCAACCTCAGCCAAACCAACCAAATATGGCAATTCATTTGTTTCTAATTTGCCAATTTTAGAGATGCAAAATGCAATCTTATTTACCTTTGTATCGTAACGATTATCTTTCCATTTGATAAAATTACTAGGCAAAAAAGATTCGTCTGAAGATTTAGAATAAAAATTTTCGACATTATAAAATGCGATTGTCGCTAAATTTTGTTTCAAAAGAATTGTTTTATGCAAAATTAAGAAAGAAACTAAGTTTATAAAAATTGGTTTCTTAAGAAGAATTAAAAAGACGATTTTCTCAAAAGTAAACTTATACATGAAGTTGAAAAAAAAATCAATCAAAAATTATCAACTTGAACAATTTTCTTTCAATAAATTATCAACTTGACGACCTATCAAAAATCATGTTAAAAATTATACTAAAATTAGTGTAAATGATTGATTTATGGTCAACTTAATCTGCTAAATATTGTATATTTGCAAAGTTTGCAGTTTCTGCATTCAAAATTGAAAAAATGTATTTTTAATTGACTATTATTAAAATAGTCTCAAAAAAATTTAAAACATAATGTCAAAAATTCATTACACACTTACGGATGAAGCTCCGATGTTGGCAACTCACTCATTTTTGCCAATCGTACAAGGATTCACGAAAACAGCTGATATTACAATCGAAGTTCCAGATATTTCTTTAGCTGGACGTATTTTAGCTAACTTCCCAGAATTCTTAAAAGAAGAACAAAGAATTCCTGATGCTTTAGCAGAATTAGGAGCTTTGGCAACTACTCCGGAAGCAAACATCATTAAGTTACCTAATATTTCGGCTTCTGTACCTCAGTTAGACGAAGCGATTGCTGAATTGCAAGCGAAAGGTTTTGCTGTACCAAATTATCCAGCTGAACCAAAAAATGAAGATGAAAAAGCAATCAAAGCGAGATACGGAAAAGTTTTAGGTTCTGCTGTAAACCCAGTTTTACGTGAAGGAAACTCTGACCGTCGTGCACCAAAAGCTGTTAAAAACTATGCAAAAGCTAATCCTCACAAAATGGGAGCTTGGGCTACAGACAGCAAAACAGAAGTTGCTTACATGAAATCTGGTGATTTCTATGGTACTGAAAATTCAACTACGTTAGAAAACGCAACTGAATATACAATCAAATTTTACGGAGAAGATGGTTCTGTTCAAGAATTAAAATCAGCAGCACCTTTAAAAGCTGGTGAAGTAATTGATTCTTCTGTAATGAACTTAAACTCTTTAAGATCATTTGTTCAAGAAGCGATTCAAGAAGCAAAAGATAAAAACGTATTGTTGTCTGCTCACTTAAAAGCAACAATGATGAAAGTTTCTGATCCTGTTATTTTTGGAGCAATCGTTGAAACTTTCTTCAAAGATGTTTTCGTAAAATATGCTGATACTTTCAAAGCATTAGATATTAATCCAAACAATGGTTTAGCAGATTTATTCGAAAAAATAAAAGGTCAACCTCAAGAAGCAGAAATTAAAGCTGCAATTGAAGCTGATTTAGCTAACGGACCACGTGTAGCAATGGTTAATTCTGATAAAGGAATTACTAACTTCCATGTTCCTTCTGATATTATTGTTGATGCATCTATGGCTGCATTAGTAAGAAACGGAGGTAAAATGTGGAACAAAGATGGTGCTGAAGAAGATACTGTAGCGATCATCCCAGACCGTTCTTACGCTGGTTTCTACGAAGCTGTTGTAGACGATATGAAAGCTAACGGAGCTTTAGATCCAACTAAAATTGGTACAGTTCCTAATGTTGGATTAATGGCTCAAAAAGCGGAAGAATATGGTTCTCACGACAAAACTTTCCAAGCTCCTGCAAACGGAACTATCAAAGTTGAAGACGCAAACGGAAACACATTATTAGAGCAAAAAGTTGAAACTTCTGATATTTTTAGAATGTCTCAAACTAAAGACGCTCCTATTCAAGACTGGGTTAAATTAGCGGTTAACAGATCTCGTTTATCTGATACTCCAGCAATTTTCTGGTTAGATAAAGGAAGAGCTCACGATCAACAAATCATCAAAAAAGTTGAAAAATACTTAGCTGATCACGATACAACAGGTTTAGATATTCGTATCATGGACGTTAAAGACGCGATGAAAGAAACTTTAAGCCGTGCAAGAGAAGGAAAAGATACTATTTCTGTTTCTGGTAACGTTTTACGTGACTACTTAACAGATTTATTCCCAATTTTAGAATTAGGAACTTCTGCTAAAATGTTATCTATCGTTCCATTAATGAACGGAGGTGGATTATTCGAAACTGGTGCGGGAGGATCTGCTCCAAAACACATCGAACAATTCGTAGAAGAAGGTTACTTACGTTGGGATTCTTTAGGTGAATTCTTAGCATTACAAGCTTCTTTAGAGCACGTTTCTCAAACACAAGGAAATGCAAAAGCTCAAACTTTAGCTGATGCCTTAGATGAAGCAAATGCTAAATTCTTAGCAACTGACAAATCTCCAGGTCGTAAATTAGGAACTATCGATAACCGTGGATCTCACTTCTATTTAGCAATGTATTGGGCAGAAGCGTTAGCAAATCAAACAAAAGATGCTGATTTAGCTGCTAAATTTGCTCCTGTTGCAAAAGCTATGGAAGAAAACGAAGCAAAAATTAACGAAGAGTTAATCGGAGCGCAAGGTAAACCTCAAGATATTGGTGGTTACTACAAAGCAGATTTTGCTAAAACAACTGCTGCAATGCGTCCATCTGCAACATTAAACGCAATTGTTGACGGAATCTAATTAATTTCTAAGAAATAATTATTCATAAAAAGCCTTGCAAATGCAAGGCTTTTTCTTTTAATATTGTTCTAAAAGATACTTTACTAAATCAGTTGTAGTTACAATTCCAACAACCTCATCATCATCAACTACTGGCAAAGAGTGAAAACTCTGTTCTGATAGGATTTCTGCAACATCTTTAATATTTGTATCAGGAGAAACAGTTAACGGTTTTTTTACCATTACATCTTTTAATTCGTATGTATCATAAATTGCATTTAAAGCATTTTGATCCATTTCTCCAGCTCCATATCCTAATTTAGTAACATCATTCTTACTAATAACTCCTGCTAATTTAGCTCCTTCAGTTACAGGTATATGACGAATATTGTATTCTTTAAATAATTCGTTCACTTCACTTATTTTTTTATTCGTAGGAACTGCGATTAAAACTTTCGCCATAATTTGAGATACTGGTACTCTTTGTTTCATTTCTTTTTATTTTGATTGATTAACTTTTCTACAACAAATTTGAACATTAAATAACTCATTCAAAATGATATGCGATAGTTAAAAAGAAAATAAAATTTCGTAAATTAAATAGTTTCTCTCTTCAAAAAAAGAAACAAATCTCTAAACATATTAAAAAATTATTGTATAAGTGAAATAAAGTAATTAATATTTAATAATTATTGGATTTTAGTATGAAGGAAAAATTCATTAACAAAAATTAACATTATTCGAGAAGAAAAATCATCATTCAATCAAAAGTTATGATAAACTTTAATAAAAAGTATGAATGAAAATCGTCTAAATAATGATAATTTTAAGAGTTCAAATTCATTCTATTTGATTAATCATTCTCGCATGAAATATATTTATTTACTCGCATTATACTTTTGCTCGATTACAACTTTTGCGCAATCAAAATTAGAAACAGCTATAAAAAGTCTGAATACAAATTACGCTCAAGAAAAAGTCTATTTATTATTTGATAAAGAAGATTACATTGCTGGCGACAATATTTGGTTCAAGGCTTATACATTAAATGGCTACAAACCGAGCTTAATTTCTACAAATCTTATTGTTGAATTATACGATAAAGACAAAAAATTAGTCGACCGAAAATTGGTTCCTGTTGTGAACGGAGAAAGTGATGGAACACTGAATACCAAAAACGAAAACGAGGAAGGAATTTACTTTGTAAGAGCCTACACAACTTATATGACGTTTTTCTCAGAAGAATTTCAATACATCAATCAAGTTAAAATATTTAATCCAAATTCTAAGCTAAAACTTGTTCCAAATCCAAATTTAAAATGGAATGCGAAAGCTTTTGCGGAAGGTGGAAATTTCATTCAAAATCAGACAACTAAATTTGCAGTAAGATTAAAATCGGACGGAGATTTACCAAAAAAATGGAGTGGTTTTGTATTCGAGAAAAATAATCCTGCCAATAAAATTACAACATTTAATAATTTAGATGAAAACGTTGCGACTTTTGCGTTAAGAGCAGAAGAGGGCAAATCTTATCAAGTACAATTGAATGATGAAAAAGGAAATCAGCAAATTATTGATTTACCCGAAGCTAAAAAAGATGGGATTCTGTTGAAAGTTGTTCGAAATAGCAAAGATATTGTGATTCAATTGAAAAGTATCAATCAAGAAAACCCTTTATTAAATCATAAAATTATTGGAACAATTAACAACGAACTTGTGATGAGTTCTCAGATTGTAAAAAGTGTGGAATCGGTTTCGACTTATGTTCCAAAAGAGGTTTTAGACAATGATAAAGGCATTTTGAACATTGCCATTTTCGATGCAAATGATATTCAAGTTGCAAATCGTTTGATATTTATCAATCCAAAAGAAACATACAAAAAACCTGAAATTTCTTTCGAAACAACAACAAATCCTCGCGAATTAAATACAATTAAAGTAAAATATCCTGAAGAAATTAATTTTTCGGCTGTAATCAAAGATCAAAAAAATAATGATGACGATAATTTAATTTCTGCGATGTTGTTGACGCGAGATTTTAGTTCGAAAATTAATCATCCGGCACAATATTTTAAAAATAATGAATTCTCAGAAAATCTTGATGCGCTTTTAATAACAGAAAAATGGAAAAGATTTAATTGGGAAGATTTAGTGGTTGGAAATATTGTAAAACCTACTATTGACAATGAGCGTAGATATCTTTCGTATAAAGTAAAAGCGTACAATAATGGAAGAGAATTGAGTAATGCATCCTTGAGTATTATCTATAAAATGCAAAATAATGGAAAAGAATTTGCAACGCTTGATACTGATTATGAAGGAAACTTCGAGATGAATAATTTGTTTTATTATGGTCCAATGGCGATGAATTATTTCTTGAATTCGGAAAATGGAAAATCTGCCAATAATGGAACTTTAACTTTATCTGTTGTACCAAATTATAAAAGCACAAGTTATAAATCTAAATTGCCCGCAACGCCTTATTTATTAGAAGAAATCACGAATATAGAGGAAGTCGAGAAGCAAAATACGTATAAACAGAACATCAAAATTATCAATGATAAAAGTATTCGCCTGAAAGAAGTTGTTGTAAAAGCGGATAAAAAATCGAAAACTGAGAAACTAAATGAAGAATTGAGTGGAGGAATGTTCAAAAACATAAACGAAACTGTGATAGATTTTGTAAACGAATCTCAACCAATAGAAGGTTATACAAATATTATGGACTTTTTAGCTGGACGAGTTGCAGGATTAACGGTTTCTAACGGAGTTCCTAAAATCAGAAATTCTGAAGTTGCAATTTATTGGAACGAAATGAAAATGACTTCAGATAATTTAACGAGTATTAATCCTAGAGATATTGCAATGGTAAAAATTTTCAAAGGCGCTGGTTTACTTGGAAATGCAATTGCAATTTACTCGAAACGAGGAAGTGATGCGCCAGTTGATAACACACCGATGTTACCAAATAATTTAATTCAGATTGGTGGTTACAATCAATCGCTGCCATATTTTAGCAATGATGATTACGAGTCGCTTTACAACGATGTTCCAAACGATATAAGAAGTACTTTATTTTGGAATGCAAACTTGTTTTCGGAACCTGGAGAAAACACAGATATAGAATATTTCAACAATGATAAACCAAAAGATTATCAATTAACCATAATTGGTTTCGACGAAAAAGGAAATCCTGTTTATTATGAAGGAAAAATAAATTAACCAAAAAACCTCGAGAGATTCTCGAGGTTTTTTGGTTTGTATAATTTACTATTTCAAAGTATTGATTATTTTCTTATCTTAACATAACCAAATAATTAATCTATATGAAATTCTATTTTCTCATTATCATTTCGATATTTTCATTATTTACAAAAGCACAAACCAAACTTGATTTAGCTATTAAAAATCTCGAAGAAAATTATGCGCAAGAAAAGATTTATATCTTATTTAATAAAGAGGATTATATCGCTGGTGAAAATATTTGGTTTAAAGCATTTGTATTTGATGGATACAAACAAAGTAATATTTCGACTAATCTTTTTGTCGAATTATATGACAAGAATAAAACTTTAATCGATAAAAAACTACTGCCAATAATTAGTGGTCAAAGTGATGGAAGCTTTATTCTTAAAGATGATTTAGAAGAAAATGTATACTACTTAAGAGCCTATACAACTTACATGACTTATTTTTCTGAAGAATTTCAATACATAAAACCGCTTTTAATTTACAATCCCAAATCTAAATTAAAATTAGTTAAAAATAATGATCTAAAATGGAACGCTTCTGTTTATCCTGAAGGTGGAACATTTATAGAAAATCAGACAACTAAATTTGCTGTGAGACTTAAATCTATCGGAGGTTTACCAGAAAAATGGAATGGTTTTGTTTTCGAAAAAAATAATCCTTCAACCAAAATAATTAAATTCAATAATATTGATGAAAATATTGCTTCGTTTTATTTACGTGCAGAAACAAGTAAAACTTACCAATTACAAGTAAATGATGAAAATGGAAATCAACAAATTATTGATTTACCAATTGCTAAAAAAGATGGCATTTCATTTAAAATAATTAATGAAGGAAATGAAATTGGTTATCAACTAAAAAGTATAGGAATTACCCAACAATTATTAGGGTATAAAGTTATAGGTACAATTAATAATACTATTGTATATTCAGTAAAATTCACCAAGAATATTCAAACTATTTCTCAAAAAATTCCACATACAAGCTTTAGTGAAAATAGCGGAATTTTACAACTTTACGTTTTTGATGCTAATGATAATATGGTAGCTCAACGATTAGCCTTTATCAACAATAATAAAACATTATCAAAACCTATCCTCAATTTTGATACTAATAACGAAGCAAGAACAATAAATACTATTACATTAAAATCTGAAACTCCTCAAATTTTAGCAGCTGTCATCAATGATAAGACTAGTCATAGTAATAATTTTCTTTCCTCTCTTTGGCTAACCGAAGATATTATAAATACTATCTACAATCCAAATCAATATTTTGAGGAAGAAAATAATCAAGAAGCATTAGATGTTTTATTAATTTCAGAAGAATGGAAAAGATACAATTGGCAAGACCTTATGAATAATTCTAAAAAAATACCAAACACTAATTCGAGTTCATATTTATCATATAAAGGAAAAGCTTATTTAAATGGTCTAGATTTAAAAAATTCAGACTTAAACCTTTTCATAGAATATCCTGGTTCAGAAAAATTTTTAATTCCTACCTCAACAGATTCTAACGGAAATTTCGAATTGAAGAACCTTATTTCCTATGATAATTTTAACGTTTATTATTATTTAAATAATCAATCTCAAAAATCTAATAAAGAAGAAAATAAACTAATTTTATCTATTCTACCTTTATATAATCATACAAAATTCAACTCTAATCTTCCAATTACTGATTATATCTTAACAGAAATAAAATCAAATGAAAATCTTACTGAAGAGAAAACACAAACTGAACAAATTAAAATAAATAAAATTATAAATGACAAAAGTATTCGTCTAAAAGAAGCTGTTGTAACAGCTCAAATTGTTTCAAAAACAGAAAAATTAAACAAAGAATTAAGTAGTTCAATGTTCAAAAGTATTAATGAAACAGTAATTGATTTTGTAAACGATAATAAAAACGCAAATGCATATAATAATATTTTTGATTTTTTAGCTGGAAGAGTAGCTGGGTTAACAACAAAATTGGAGAATGGAGTTGTAACTCCAACCATTAGAAATGGAAAAGTGACAGTATATCTTGATGAAATGCAACTTTCTAATGAAACTCTTAGCAGTATTAATATGAATGATATTGCAATGGTAAAAATATTCAAAGGATCTGGTTTACTTGGAAATGCTATTGCTATCTATACTAGAAGAGGTTATATGGGGGATAGTTCTTCCTCAAAATCACCTAATGTTTTATCTGTAAAAGGTTATGATAAAACTGCTTCTTTTCTAAGTAATGACGATTACGAAACTTTATATAAAGATATTCCTAATGATAATAGAAAAACTCTTTACTGGAATCCAAATTTAATCTCAGAAACAAATAAAGAAACAATTATCGAATATTTCAACAACGATAAACCAAAAGATTATCAATTATCCGTAATTGGTTTCGACGAAAAAGGAAATCCTGTTTATTATGAAGGAAAAATAAATTAAACCAAAAAACCTCGAGAGATTCTCGAGGTTTTTTGGTTTAATCAAATTCGTCGATAATATAGTAGGGTTTGTCGATTTTAAAGTTCAAAAAGAATCGATTTGGAGAATATTTGTTTAAAATTAATTCAACATGAAAACATTTATTCAACTTATCATTTTATTTAGCTCAAGTTTTCTATTTGCTCAAAATCACACACTAACAGGAGAGGTTATGGAGCAAAACAAAGCGCTTCCTTATGTTGACATTATCTTATCTAACCAAGACACAATCATCAATTTAACAACAGATGAACTTGGGAAATTCGCTATTGAAGCAAAGAAAAATACATACAAATTTGAAATCAACTATTTTGAAGAAATTGTTTTTCAGAAAGATATTCAATTGAATAATTCTATCGATTTAGGAAAGATTGAAATCAAAACATCTACAAACTTGAAAGAAGTTGTCGTTGGAGCTGAAAAGAAAATCATGGAACGAAAAATCGATCGGTTTGTTTTCAATGTAGAAAACTCTACTTCAGCTGCTGGCGGAACTGCAATGGATGTTTTGCGCGTCACTCCTGGTTTGAATGTAACAAATGACAATATTGCGGTTTCTGGAAAAAATTCTGTAATGGTTTTGATTGATGACAAACCAACTTATATGTCGCAAACAGATTTGATTAATTATTTGGAAAGTATGAGCGCTTCTGATATCTCAAAAATTGAAGTCATTACGACTCCACCTGCAAAATATGAGGCAGAAGGAAATAGTGGAATTGTAAATATTGTAACAAAAAAAATAAAAAATAATAGCTGGAATTCCACTGTTGGCGCATCATATACGCGAAGCAAAAGAAACACAGAGCGCTACAATGCGGCTTATAATTTACAAAAAGATAAATGGACAATTCAGACTTCATTGAATGCTGGAGATAGAAGATTTCTAAGAACATGGAACAACGAATTATTTTTCTCTGATGCGCGCAGACATAACATTTCTTACACAGATTATATCAACAAATATCTTGGAGGACGATTCTCTGTTGATTATAAATTAACCGATAAATGGACAATTGGCTCTAAATTTTCGTTCAACAATTCTAAATATAATTCAGAAAATCCACAAGAAATGTTTTTCAAGAATTTAGCGAACGAAATTTATCAAACAAATAAAGGAAATTCATTCGAAAATGGTAAAACAAATCAATCTTTGGTCAATCTTTATTCAGAATTTGCACTTGATTCATTAGGTAAAAAGATTTCGTTTGATGCCGATTACGCCAATTATTCATCTCCAATGAATAGAACTTATGCAACCAATTCTTACAAAAATAATCAGTTAATAGAAGATTCTTTTTTTGGTGGAAAAAGTAATTTAAACAATCGTATTGAGAATTTTTCGTCAAAAATTGATGTAGAACTTCCTTTAACAAATTTCAATTGGAGTTTTGGTGCTAAATTTTCGCAATCAAAATCAAATAATTTGGTTGAAGCATATAAAGCAGACGAAAATTACAACTATACATTTGATGAAAATTTGTCGAATCTTTTCAAATACAAAGAAAATAACGAAGCAATTTATTTGAACGGGAGTAAAAAGTTTGGAGAAAAATGGCAAATGCAAGCCGGTTTGAGATTAGAAGCAACGCAAACAGAAGGTTTTTCGAGAGAAAATAATCAAACGAACAAAACAGATTATATCAAATTGTTTCCGTCATTTTATTTGTTGCATACTTTTGATAAAAACAAAAGTTTAGGAATTAATTATTCGCGTCGCATCAATCGTCCAAATTACGAAAGTTTAAATCCTTTTCGAATGATACAAAACGAATATGTTTACAACGAAGGAAATCCTTTCTTGAAACCAGCTTTTACACACAATTTAGAACTTACTTTTACTTACAAAAAGTTTGATACTCGACTTTATTATTCAAGTTTGAGAGATGGTGTCAATCAAGCTTCAATCATTGATGAGAACACAAAACATAATACTTTTGTTTGGATGAATTTTGTAGATTCGGATAGCTTTGGTTTGAGTCAAAATATGACAATAAATCCTACAAAATGGTGGTCAAGCGTTACTACTTTTGAAGTTTCTTATTCGAGCTCAAATGTTGCAATTTCTTCTAAGCGATTCAAGGGTTGGTCGAGTTCATTATTTTCGACAAATGATTTTACGCTTAATCAACAAAAAACAATGTTTATTAATTTGATTTATTTTCAAAATTTTGGAGAAACTTTCCAAAATTATAAACTAAAACCTTATGCACGTTTCAATCTTTCTTTCAAATATTTGATGTTAGATAAAAAATTAGAATTGAGTTTGAATGCAACAGATATTTTCAAAGCGCAAGAATATTTATCGCAAAATAATAATGGAATCGTACAAACTTTTGCGAATGTGTGGGATATTCAAAGCATAAGAATTGGATTGAATTATAAATTCGGAAGTAATAAATTATCAGTAAAAAATCGCGAAACTGGAAATCAAGATGAAGTAAATAGAATGTAAAAAAAATAATAAAAGACGATTTTAAAAATCGTCTTTTATTATTTTAAAACCTAGCCTGCACTTGCACACTTCCCGTATGTATTGGTTTATTTTCTTCAGTTTTTCGTCCATCATATGAAATATTCAATTGCAAAAAACTTGTGATTTGTCGTTGAATTTGCAACTGCCAAACAAAATTATTTCCAGCGCGCAAACCTTCCATCATTTGGTTTCCAACAACAGATTCTTGATTTCCAATAAATTTATTGTTGATAAAACTAAAACTTCCCAACAAATTCATTTTATCCGAACTATTCCATTGAATTTCTGTTCCCAAATCCGACTGATTTAAATGCTCTTCACCCGAAACATTCTTCTTATTTTGATAATTATAAAACAATGACGCAACAAGATTTTTTTCTGTTTGATACGTCATTTTTGGTGATAAACGAAGATTATTTAACTTGTATCTTCTACTCAAAAATAATTCAGAATCGCTGTTAATCACCATATATTCGGTATCGAAACTTGCGATTAAATCTTGCAAAATCTTGTAACGCGTTTGCAACAAATAACTGTCCGAATCACGGTATTCAGAACCTGTGTAAACATACGTTTGGGATTGTTGTTGATTATAAATAAAATTCGACGACCATTTATATTGTGTTCCTTGATTAAAGAAAATCGATGAACGAATACTTCTTGTTTTGCCTAAAATTTGAGCCGAATTCGTAAAAGGATTCCATTCTAACGTCGATCTTTCTTTGCGTAACGAATTACTTGCCGAGATATTTTGTTGAAACATCCAACGATTCCAGAATTCATTTTCGGTATTGAAAACTTGTTTTGGACGAAAACGCAACGTAAAATTGAATTGATTTTTATTCGTTTTCAAATACTCGATTGTGTTCGTATAAACGCGAATATAATTTGCCTGATCAATAAATTCTGCCACTTCAAACTCATCAATTTGCTCAATTCCATCACCGTTATAATCTGTCCATTTGTAAATTCCCATTCCATCCGAAACTTTTACATACTGAAATTCACGCTGCGGCTCTACTCCACTTCCAACTTCATAATCTACATTTAACTGTAAACCTTGATTGAAAAAAGCTTTGTACCACTTTACGCTTCCTGTCATAAAATCTTCGTTCGACGCATCTAAAAATTGATAATTAACTCGTCGATAATGGAAATTTAAACTCAATTGATGATTTTGTTTTTGAATTAAAGTTGAATTAAAAATAGCGCCTTTACTTTGTTGAATATTTTGCCAAGTTCCTAAACGAACCGAATCATCTTGACGTTGATAAACTGTTAAATCAATTTTATGGCCAATCGAATCTGCAAAACCTCCTTTCAATTGAAATTCATTCCATTTAAAACTCAAATCTGATTTTTGATTCTTTGTCAAATCATCCATGTCATTATTTTCGCCCCAAACTCTCGCTCCAACCCAAAATTTATTTCCAATTTTTCGTTTTCCATCTACCATATAACGTGCGAAATTGGTATTTTGAAGCATTGCTTTTGTTGATAAAATATTTGCTTGCGCAACGATTTCGTCTTTTTCAGTTTTGTAATTCGCATCAAGTTGATTTCTCAAACCTTTGTACAAACCAGTATTTTCAAGATAATCGAATTTATATTGCGCATTAAATTTTTCTTTCCAAGATGAATTAATTTTCGCTGTGATAAAATTCTGATTTACACCACTTAATTCTTGTTCCAAATTAAAATCTCGTGCAAATTCAACGGCTCGTAAACGCTCGGCACTTTTATAATTTTTGTTGATAAAATTCCATTCTGCATAAGGTGTAATTTTCCAATTTTTGAAAGAAAATGTTTTTTCACCATAAACACGAGTTGCTAAACCAGAATTGTTTTGATCATCAATTGAAGAAAATAAATTTTGATCATAATTACTCAAACCTAAATTAAAACCAATATTTCCATTATTTTTCAATTGATATTGACCATTCAATGTATAAATTTGTAACTTTTTAGGCGAAATTAATTGCTTTATAGGTTCATAATCACCTTGTAAAACGCCAGCAATTGCTTCATTATACTGAAAAACTTTTCCGTTTTGATTCGCATTTATTTGTCGATAATTTCCTTGATTCGCACCAACATACGTGAAAGCCACTTGATACAATTCATCATTTGGATCCGTCGAATATTCGAAAATATCTAACCCATTTTGATTTACTTTTCGATACAAGATTTTATTCGAATCATAAGTCGTTTTCTCAGCAGAAACGGTGTACATTTTATCTGGATCATTTCCTGCATTTGCTAAAATTTGCTTTTCAGTATCTGTCAAATCATTTCCAAGTGAATTATTTTTCGAATCTCCTTGAGAAAAGAAAAAACCTGACAATTTTAATCGTTCCGATTCGTATTCAGCGCCGCCATAAAGCAAAACTTGCGAATAATTTCGAGAATTGTACAAATACTCCACATTGATGCGCGTATTTGCGGTAATCAATCGATTTGAAGTAAAGGAAATTTCGCCCGTATTGTAATTAATCACATAATCATTTTGCTCGCCTCGCTCCAACAAAACGCCATCAATATATACTTTTTCACTTCCCGAAATAATAATCACATACAATTCATTATTTTTTCCAGAAAGCCTATAAGGACCTTGATTTCCGTCTTGTCCAACAAAATTAACGCGCATAAATTCGCCTCGTGTAATACTTCCTGAAGCGAAAATGTTGGTCGACGATTTTTCTCCTTTCAACTGAGTTGATAATTGTAATCCTGTTACTTTTTGATTGAATGGATTGAAAAAATCTCGTTCTTGATTCGTATTAATATCAATATGACCAGCTCGAATTTTCGAATTTTTGCTCGCTAATTCAATGTAAACTTTGTCAAATTCTTGCAAATATTGCGTGTAACCATCTGATTCTATTGGCACATTATTATCCGCAATTGCTGCATTTACTGTAATATCGTCCGATAATTTTCCAGACAATTCCAAATCCAAAGAAGATTGCACAGACGCACTTTGATTATTTCCAAAACGAATTCCACGAACCATCGAACCTTTGCTATTCAAACCATCAAAAACATCTTTGTTCGCTTGTTTAGAATTCGGTTCTATTTGATGAAAAATATCAACTGGTTTCGCATCGTTGACAATAATGTTCGGATTTTTAGCATAAAAAACAGATTCGGCTAATTTTGGATTAACGAAATACTGAATTTTCACCATTTGTTTGGCGATTGATGAATTGAAATAAACTTCGTTTCGTTCGAAATTTATCGTATAAAATTCTTTTAAAATTGGATTTCCTGTTGAATCTAAAATTTGAAATTTTTCGGATAAAATTCCTTTATTTTGCAGTTTTATCGTATCAGAAAGTTGAACAGAATCTTGTCTAAAATTAGGATTTTTCCACCCAAAATGTTGAGCAAAAACAAAACTGTTCACTAACCAAAAACATAGAAAAAATAGAATCCGAAACTGCAAAAGATTTTATTAGAATAACGAAAATTTAAGCTAAAAATTTTACTCGAAATTTAATCACTTTTTTTGAATCAAATAATAGTTTCTTTGAATACGATCGTTATAATTTTTTTGATCTTTTGAAGAATGATTCAAATCGACCACACCAATTTTTTTGATTGAATAATTATTGAAATGATCCGCAAAAAAAGTAGAATCTGACGGACTTGCTAACATTCCAAACTTCTCTTCTTTCGGGAAAATAGTTTTCTTTCCATCGTTAATTGCAGGAATTGAAGTCCCATAATCCAACACTATTTCTGGAACAAAACTTTGCCATTCGTATGTTTTAATTTGATTTTGTTGTTCTAATTTCTTTAGATTTTTAGCAGAAGAATACAACTCTTCAGAAAAAGTTAATTTAGAAAGTGGAAATCCAAATGCAACAACCGAGCACATCAATAAAATAGTCGAGTAAAATATCTGTTCAAATGATTTTATCTTTAATCCTTTAAAAATTGAGATTCCTAAAATTAATCCAACAACAGCAAAAGGAACCGACCAAACAAAAAATTCTGACAAACGATTTTTTGTATAAATAAAAACACCAACTGAAATCGCAATTCCTATTATTCCGTATAAACCAAACGTAAAATTGGTAAAATATCGTTCCGTTTTATTTGATAAATTTTTAAATTCTAATCGTAAATATTCGATATAAAAGCCAATATTCATCGCTAATGGAATTAAAACTGGTAATAAATATCTTGATTTTTTTTCTGGAATTACAGATAATAAAACCACCGATAAAATTGTCCATAACCAAGCAAATTGATAAGCTTTTTTGTTTACAACTTTATTTTTTAGATAAGGATAAATCAAGCTAACCAAAGCTGGAATTGTCCATAAACCCGATTGTGTAAAGAAACTCCAATAGTAATAAATTGGGCGAGTGTTGTAACTGTGCCAATTGTTTACTTCTTTTTGAGAAGCGGCTAAAAAATGTTCTGCATCAAAATATTTAACATACATCATCCATGCAAATCCTACAACGCAACCTAATATTATCGTTAAAATTGTGATGCCTAAATTTCTTCCTAATTTGTTTCTATAAACAATAAAATAAGCAATTAAAAAAGGTAAAAATAACGCATACAACGAAACTGGACCTTTGCTCATTATCGAACATCCTAACAAGAAAAATGCAGCAATAAAGTTGAATAAATTAAATTTTGATGATTGAAATTCTTTTACCAAAAACAATATCGCTCCCATCACAAAACTATGCGTGTACATGTCCCAATTGTTGTCTCTTCCAGAGAAAAACACGTAAAATGAAGTAATTAAAACCAATGAAGAATTAACAACTTGTTGTTTTGTTAAATCGAAATGCGTTAATGTTTTATAGAACCAAACGACCAATAAAATGGTAATTAGAACAACTGGAATGCGTAACCAAAAAAAGTTTTCGAAACCAAAAACACTTCCAAAAACAGCCGTAATCCAAGTTGGTAAAGGTGGTTTTTCATAACGAGGCAAACCGTTAAGCGTGGTAAAAATCCAATTTCCATCGTGTACCATTTCTCTCGCCGAAATAATGTTTCGAGCTTCCATAATGTTGGTTTGTAAAACACCAAGATTGACAAACAACATCAAAATTGTTACGATGATTAAAAATAAAACTGAATTTTGCTTAATCCACTGAACCATTTTTTTCTTTTCGTTTGATTAATATATTTCGAGCATAAACGATAAATCCCATAAAATGACCAACAAATAAAACGGGATCTTTTCGAATAATCGCGTAAACTAAAATCAACAATGATCCTGTTAAACTAATTGCCCAAAATCCCATTGGTAATTGCGATTCGTGTTTTCGTTCGGAATAAATCCATTGATAGACGAAACGAAATGTGAAAAGAACCTGAGATACGACTCCTAAAGATAAAAGCCACATCGGAATTTTTTCGTTTTTGAATAATAAATCTACATCAAAAATTCCGTTATTGAAACCATATAAAACAATTAATGCAGGAAAAATATACAAGAAAATACGCACTATTTTCGGAAATTCTTTCCAATGATTTTGTAGTTGAATATTTCTGATATAGATATAATACGTCAATGTTTGTCCCAACATAATCGAAAAATCATGACGTAAATAACCATATAAAAATAGCAAAACAGAGGCAAACAAGCTAACTTCCCAAAATAATTTTGGTGTAAGAACTTTCTTATTCTTTTCAGAAACAATCCATTGTAAAATAAGACGACTCGAAAAAAGTGCTTGTGCAAGAAAACCAATACTGATGATAACCCAATTTGGCATTATGCTCCTTCTTGAATTTTATAATTGATGTATTTTTTCTTCATCCAAACAAATGCAAAACAATCCATTAACGGCCCTAATAAACGGTTCCATAAATTGAATTTTGATTCGCCTGCGATACGAGGAAAATGTTTGACAGGAACTTGAGTAACCGTTCCGTTTTGTAATAAAATCATAGCTGGTAAAAAACGGTGCAATCCTTTGAACATCGGAATTTTTTTCGCTTTTTCAGCATCTATAACTTTTAATGGACAACCCGTATCATCCATTCCGTCATTAGTAAATGCTCTACGAATAGAATTGGCAATTTTAGATGACATGTTTTTCACGAAAGAATCTTTGCGATCTGCACGAACTCCAGTCACTAAATCATATTGATCTGCTAACGCTAATAATTTATTGAAATCTTCTGGATCAGTCTGTAAATCTGCATCGATATAACCAACCCATTTTGATTCCACTGTATCAAAACCAGCTTTTATAGCAGCAGATAAACCATAGTTTTTGTCAAAAGAAATATAATGAAAAGCTTGATTTCTATTACAAATCTCTTTAATAAGAGCCAAACTTTTGTCTTTAGAACCATCATTAATCAATAAAATTTCAGTCTGTTTTATTGACTTTGACAGATATTGATTCATTGTTTCTTCCAATCTTATCAAGTTATCTTCCTCATTATAAATTGGGATGATAATTGTAAACTCTGTTGACATTTTTAAATTATTTCAGAGGACAAAGCTATGAAATAATCAAACGAAATTAAAATATTTTTGTTGAAGCTAATTTATTTCATATCAAATCAATACAAACTTTATTTAATGATAAAAAACAGCTTTTTTAAACCAATAATTTATCCATTTCCTGAACAAGAATACCCTTATCTTCATTATTAATCAAGACTACAGCATTTCCTACTCCATAAGGTTTATAACGCTCTAAGAAGCTTTGATCTTTAAACAAACCAATTGTTTTTGTAGGCGCTGCACAACTCAAATGCATCATACCAGAATCGGCTGCAATCACAAATTCACAACTTTTCATTACAGCTGCAATTTCTCTCACATCTTTACTGTAATAAGTAGGCAATCTATGATTTAACATCGAAATATTTTCGACAGGTAAAATTTCAATTAGATTATATTCTTGCGAATATTTTGGATAAAATAAATTGTAAAATTCCGTCCACCATTCTTCATCATAACATTTTGCACCAGTTGCATACGTAAAAAATGCAAGTGTTTTCTTTGAAGAATCTTGAATCAAATCATTTAACATTTCTATTCCTTTCGTAGACTCTTGCTCTGTTAACTGAATATTTAGAGTTGGAATATCTAAATTTCCTTCTTTATTTTTAAATAATTCTAAGAATTTTCTAAACACATAAACTGGATATTGTGCTTGATGAATATGAATTTCTTGATTCGAATTCATTTCAAATTCATTCCCAAAAATTTTATACTTAGAATTCGCAAAAGAAGTTGAAAGTCGTCCTGAAGATGAATTTTTATCAACATTAATCACTAAATCGTAATTCTTTTTCTTGATTTTTAGCCAAACTTTAGCATATTGAATCAATTCTTTGAAAGGTTTTTTAGGTAATTCAATAATTTGATCAACTTGAGGATAATTCTCAAAAATAATCGGAGCGACCTTTCCTTTTACAAATAAGTCAATTTTAACATCAGGATTATATCGGATAATTTCCTGAATCAAAGGTGTAATCAATAGAATATTTCCCAGACGTTGATTGGGTCTGTTTATCAGCACTCTATTAAGTTCAAGAGGTTTTTCTTTGTCTACTTTTGGCAAATTACCATCACCTATTCCTCCTGTTAATCGACGCATAATTGTACGACGAAAATGATTGACTGATTTTTTAAAACTCATTAAAAAGGGTTCATTAAAAAAATACCTTTATTGTATTTCTTATTTTTCCACGAAACTATGTAAACTATTGGTAATTACGAAATATTTTCTTCATAAAAAAAGATCTCAATAAGAGATCTTTAAATTATTTTGTTTTTGTAGGACGAACTTCTATTTTACTTGGCAAAACATTTGGATTCATTTTCAATAAATCAACGATCATTTGTCCTAAATCTTCGGGTTGAATTTTCCATCCATCCTCAGAATTTGGCACATGATCATTAAAATTTGAAGTCACAGAACCAGGCATAATTGTCGTACATTTGATATCATAATTTCTCAAATCAAGCATCGCAGCCTGTGTAAAACCAACAACTCCAAATTTCGAAGCATTGTAACCAGCTCCATTCGCAAAGAAATTTGTTCCAGCCAAAGAAGCAATCGAAATATAATATCCTTTCGAAACTTTTAATGCTTCAACTGAAGCTTTTATCGTATGAAAAACTCCCGTCAGATTGGTATCAATCATCGCATTCCAATCTTCTAAAGAAAGTTTATCAACTGGAGCAAACTTCCCTAAACCAGCATTTGCAATGACAATATCCAAACGTCCAAACGCAGAAATAATTTGCTCAATTGCATTTTGTTCATCTTCGAAATGTCTCACATCCGACTGAATAGCCAATACATTTTGATTTCCTAAATAATGACGTGCCTTTTCAACATCATCAATATTTCGTCCAGAAATTGCTACTTTCAAACCGTTTTCTACCAATGATTTTGCAATTCCTAATCCAATTCCTTTTGTTCCGCCCGTTATATAAGCTACTTTACCTTCTATATTTTGCATAATTATTTTAATTTTATTTTTGATTCAACCAATTCCATTTACCATCTTTTCGGTAAATAAATCCGCCTTCTTTCGCATTATCTTGATGCACATAAATCGCATCATGATCTAAAGTTACGATTTCATTTTTAGAAACTCCATTTAAATTTCGTTTCACTCCATCTTTATAATTGGAATAAAGTGGCGTTCCTTTTGGAATCATCATCAACGTTCCGAAATCATAATTTGTAATTTTGAACGGATCTTTTGCTCCTCCCAAACCATAAATTTGACTTCCTTTTTTTAGATTATTTACTATAAATAAACGTACATTTCCTTTTGTATCAATCATTCTATATAAATAATCCACCACGCCATCTCCAAAAAAATCGCCTTTAATTGCGAAACATTTATAAGCTGTAGCCAAATAAAATTCGCTAAAAGCTGGGTGTGTAGAAATTTCTGTTTCGAATTGATTGACAAAATTTTGTTGCGTAATCAAATAACCACTAAATGCATACAAATCGCCTTGAACAGAAGAGTCACTAACACCTTCATCCAGAATTAATTTAGAAGTACTAACATCTAATTTTACCCAATTTCCACTTTTTGCTTTCCCATTATCTTTGATTGCAAACGCTTCACCTTTTTCTGAAATTTTAACAGGATAACCATATGGAATTTTACCAATTCGTTTTCCATTCGGACTTGTTCTAACAGTCAATCCTTCTTGTGCTATAACTTGATAAATTTCTTGTGAAAACACAACAGAACTCATCATCAAAATGAATCCAACAACTATTTTTTTCATAATGTAAAATTAAAAAGCTTCAAGTAATCTTGAAGCTTTTATATGAACTATTTTAAATTAAAATTTACTTAAAATTAGGTTTTCTTTTCTCAACAAAAGCAGTTGTTCCTTCTTTGAAATCTTCTTCATCAAATAAATTTCCGAAACTTTCAATTTCAATCTCAAAACCATTGTCTTTATCCGACGCATTAATTGCTCTAATCGCATGACGAATCGCTACAGAAGAATTTCTAGAGATCTTAGTCGCAATTTCTTTCGCACGGTTGATTAATTCAGCTTGTTCCACGACTTCGTTCACTAAACCAATCTCATATGCACGTTCAGCTGTAAACATATCTGCTGTCATAATTGCCTGCATTGCACGACCTTTTCCAATTAATTTTGGCAAACGTTGCGTTCCTCCGTAACCAGGAATCAAACCTAATGTAACCTCTGGTAATCCTAATTTTGCATTGGTTGACGCAATACGAAAATGAGACGCCATCGCTAATTCTAAACCTCCTCCTAAAGCGAAACCATTCACTGCAGCGATTACAGGTTTCTTAGAGTTTTCAATTTTATCAAAAACATTTTCTTGTCCTTTTGCAGCTAATTGCTCACCTTGACGACCATCAAAACTTGCAAACTCTTTGATATCCGCTCCAGCAACGAAAGATTTTTCACCAGAACCAGTCAAAATAATTACTCGAATAGCGGGATCAGAATCCGCATCAGTAAAAAAGTTTGAAATATCATCTAATAAATCTTTATTCAACGCATTTAACGCTTGCGGACGATTTAAAGTAACTAACGCAATATTATTTTCTACTTCAACAATCAGATTGTTATAATTATATTCCATTTTGTTTGTGTTTTTATTATTCACTCAAAAATATCAATTGTTCACTCAACTAAAAAATTTATCAAAAAATAATTTGTTGATTTCAAAATCCTTTCTAAATTTGTCACAATGAAAACATTATTTACAAATAACTGGTGGTGGAATATCGGACAACAAAACGTTGGTTCGTAAGACCTCTATGCAGTTATATGTAGAAAAGGCTTGTCGTAACCGACAAGCCTTTTTTTGTGCTCGAAACCTAAATATTTAACAAATGAATTTAACTTTTAACATACAGAAAGAAACTGTTTTAGCGGATTTAACGACTCCTGTTCAGCTTTATTTGAAACTTCGAGATATTTATCCGAACGCCTTATTATTAGAGAGTTCTGACTATCATTCGAAGACAGATGCTAACTCTTTTATTTGCCTTAATCCGATCGCAACTTTTAAGGTTACAAACGGAATGGTAAATGAAACGTATGCAAATGGAGAAACAAAAGAATATGCATTGAATGGTCAAGAATTGACAGAAAAATTCAAAGAATTTACTTCTAAATTTGCTATTGAAAATGGAGAAGATTTACTTGTAAATGGTTTATTTGGATATATTGCTTGGGATGCAATTCCGCATTTCGAAACAGTAAAATTTTCGGCAAAAGGAAATGAAGCAACGATTCCAGAATTTTCGTATTCATTCTATCAAAATATTGTGGTGTTCAATCATTTTCATAACGAAATTCAATTTATCGAATATCAAAATGAAGAAACAATTTCTAAATTTTCTGAAATTAAAAGTGTTGTTCATAACAAATCAATTGTTGAATATCCATTTAATGTCGAATCTGAAATTCAATCGAATTTAACAGATGATGAATTCAAAGAAATGGTGACAAAATGTAAACAATCTTGTTTCCGTGGAGATGTTTTTCAGATTGTTCCTTCTCGTCAATTCAAACAAAAATTTTCGGGTGATGAATTCAATGTTTACCGCATTTTACGTTCGGTAAATCCTTCGCCTTATTTGTTTTATTTTGATTATGGGAATTATAAAATCTTCGGTTCTTCGCCAGAAGCGCAAATTATTATTAATAATAATCATGCAGAAATTCATCCAATTGCAGGAACAGTTCGTAGAACAGGAAGTCCAACTTTGGATAAAGAATTAACGGAAAAATTAATTGCTGATCCAAAAGAAAACGAAGAACATGTGATGTTAGTCGATTTGGCTCGAAATGATTTGAGTCGAAATTCTGCTGATGTAAAAGTCGCGCAATACAAAGAAATTCAGTATTTCTCGCATGTGATTCACATGGTTTCGAAAGTGACTGCGCAATTGGATCCTAGCGTTAATACAATGAAAGTTTTTGCCGATTCTTTTCCTGCTGGAACACTTTCTGGTGCACCAAAATTCAAAGCAATGGAATTGTTAGACGGTTACGAAAATCAAAATCGTGGCGTTTATGGTGGTGGAATTGGATATTTAGGTTTTAACGGAGATATCAATATGGCGATTGCGATTCGTACGTTCGTCAGCAAACAAAATACCTTATATTTTCAGGCTGGCGCTGGAGTTGTTTCCAAATCGGTCGAAGAAAATGAATTACAAGAAGTCAATCATAAATTAGGAGCGCTTCGTCGCTCAATAGAAATCGCTCAAAACCTATAAACTATGAAAATTTTAGTTATCGATAATTACGATTCGTTCACTTATAATTTAGTGCATTCATTAAAGAAATTCGCCAATGATATTACCGTTGTTCGCAATGATGGAATCGCTTTGGAAGAAGTAAATAATTATGATAAAATATTACTTTCTCCAGGTCCAGGAATCCCTGATGAAGCCAATTTATTGAAACCAATCATCGAAAAATATGCTGCAACAAAATCAATTTTTGGCGTTTGTTTAGGTCAACAAGCAATTGGAGAGGTTTTTGGAGGAAAATTATTAAATACGCAAGAAGTTTTTCATGGAGTAGAATCAACAATTGAAGTGATAAAAGACGAAGTGTTATTCCATAATTTACCAAAAAAATTAGAAGTTGGACGTTACCATTCTTGGGTAGTTTCTAACGAAGATTTTCCTGAAGAATTAGAAATTACAGCAGTTGGTCCAAAAGGAGAAATCATGGCTTTGCGTCATAAAACCTATGATGTTCGCGGTGTTCAATTTCATCCAGAATCTATTTTGACGCCACTTGGAGATGAGATGATTAAGAATTGGTTAGAAGCATAAAACGATGAAAAAATTATTAAATTTATTATTCGAAAATTATACCTTGAGCGAAGATGAAGCGTATCAAATTATGGTAGAAATTTCGGAAGAAAAATATTCGGCAGTCGAATTAGCTTCTTTTGTAACCATTTTTAATATGCGAAATATTACGTTGGAGGAATTAAAAGGTTATCGCCGAGCTTTGTTAGATTTATGTATCAAAGTAGATTTACCAAAACAAGCGATTGATGTTGTCGGTACGGGTGGCGATGGAAAAGACACCTTTAATATTTCGACATTGAGCTGTTTTGTTTTGGCTGGAGCTGGCGAGAAAATTATCAAACAAGGAAATTATGGAGCGTCATCTGTGAGTGGTTCTTCGAATATGTTGGATAATTTTGGTTACGAATTTTCTGTTAATCAAGATAAATTAAAGCGTGAATTTGAAGAGGTCGGAATTACATTTTTACATGCGCCTCTTTTCCATCCTGCTTTGGCGAAAGTTGCTCCGATTAGAAAAGGTTTGGCAGTAAAAACATTTTTCAATTTAATGGGACCTTTGGTGAATCCAGTTCAACCAGAATTCCAAAATTTGGGAACATACGATGTCAAAACTGCGCGATTATATCATTATGTGATGCAAAATTCGGGTGTACACTATTCGATTTCAACCGCACTGACTGGTTATGACGAAATTTCGTTGACTTCGCCTACAAAAGTGTACAATAATTCAGGTGAATTTGTTTTAGAAAGTAAAGATTTTGGTTTAAGTATTCTTCAACCAGATGAGATAAAAGGCGGAAAATCAATCGAAGAAAATTCTAAAATATTTTTGAGTGTTTTAGAAGGAAATTCAACTCAAGCACAAAAAGAAGTTGTGTTAGCAAATGCTGCTTTAGCGCTTAAAACAATTTATCCAACCAAAGATTTAATAGAATGTGTAGCGATTGCAAACGAAAGTTTAGATAGTAAAAAAGCATTAAATGTATTCCAAAAATTAATGAAACCATGAAAACGATATTAGACGAAATTGTTGCACAAAAACGTATTGAAATTTTAGAAAAACAAAAAACTCAATCAATCGAAAGCTTTAGGAATTCAGAAAATTTTTTACTTCCTGTAATATCTGCGAAAGCTTCAATTTTAGATGAATCAAAATCTGGAATTATTGCAGAATTTAAACGTAAATCACCATCGAAAGGTTTTATCAATAAAGATGCAAACGTAAAAAAAGTCGTTTCGGGTTACGAAAAATTTGGTGCTTCTGTAGTTTCTGTTTTGACAGATGAACATTTTTTTGGCGGAAGTTTTGATGATTTACTACAAGCAAAAGAAGTTTTGAATATTCCAGTTTTGCGCAAAGATTTTATTGTAGATGAATTTCAAGTGTACGAAACGAAAGCGATTGGTGCGGATTTAATGTTATTGATTGCAGAATGTTTGACAAAAGATGAAGTGTATCATTTAGCGAAAACAGCAAAAGAAATTGGTTTGGAAGTTTTGTTAGAATTACATTCGGAAGATCAATTGGAAAAAGTAAATGAATTCATCGATTTGATTGGAATTAACAACCGTAATTTGAAAAATTTTGAAGTTGACATTGAAAAATCAAAACAAATTTTGAAACAATTACCAACCGATTTAATCAAAGTTGCAGAAAGCGGAATTTCTGATCCTAAAACAGTGAAAGAACTAAGACAAGCTGGGTTTCAAGCATTTTTGATTGGTGAAAATTTTATGAAAGCTGAAAATCCAACTAAAGCTTTTGAACAATTTGTAAAAGAATCGAAATGAAACGTTTTCAAGTAAAAGTTTGCGGAAATAATAACGTCGAAAATTTCAAAGAAATTGCAGCAGTCGAACCTGATTATGTTGGCTTTATTTTCTATCCAAAATCAAAACGATTTGTAGAAGATGAATCTATTTTTGAAGTTTTTCCAAATGCTGAAAAAGTTGGCGTTTTCGTGAATGAATCCATCGAAAAAATTCTTGAAAAAGTTGAACTATATAAATTAGATGTTGTCCAATTACATGGAGATGAAACAGCAGATTTTTGTAAAGAATTAATCAACCAAAAACATCAACGATTACTAACTGATGAAAACTTTTTGGACTTTAAAATTTGGAAAGCCGTTGGTATAAAATCGATTGAAGATTTTCAACAATTAACCACTTATCAACAAGTTGTTGATAGTTTTGTTTTCGATACAAAATCAAGTGATTATGGCGGAACAGGAAAGAAATTTGAGTGGCAATTGTTAACAAACTATCAGTTATCAACACCCTTTTTATTAAGTGGCGGAATAACATTGGAAGATGCATTTATCTTGAAAAATTTTCAACATCCGAGATGTATTGGATTTGATATCAATAGTGGTTTTGAGTCAGTACCAGGAATTAAAAAAATTGACGAAGTAAAACAGTTTATCAATACAATTGATGGACGAATTGAACAAAATTAAAAAAGAAACAAAATGAAATACGAAGTTGACGAAAGAGGTTTTTATGGTGAATTTGGAGGAGCATTTATTCCAGAATTATTACATCATAATTGTGAAGAATTATCTGAAGCTTTAGCCCTATATGCAGATACAAAAGAGTTCAAAGATGAATTTAATTTGTTGTTAAAAGATTACGTTGGTCGACCAAGTCCATTATATTTTGCACCAAATCTTTCCAAAAAATATAACGCCAATATTCTTTTAAAACGAGAAGATTTGAATCATACAGGAGCGCATAAAATCAATAATGCGATTGGTCAGGCACTTTTAGCAAAACGAATGGGTAAAACCAAAATTATTGCCGAAACAGGAGCTGGACAACATGGAGTTGCAACTGCTACAGTTTGTGCGTTGATGGGATTAGAATGTATCGTTTTTATGGGAGAAATTGATATTGTTCGTCAAGCACCAAATGTTGCGCGAATGAAAATGTTAGGCGCAGAAGTTATTCCAGCAACATCAGGTAGTAAAACTTTGAAAGATGCAACAAATGAAGCAATTCGTTATTGGATTAATAATCCTGAAACTTTTTACATCATTGGTTCTGTAGTTGGGCCTCACCCTTATCCAGCAATGGTAACAAAATTCCAAGCGATTATTTCGGAAGAAATTAAAGCGCAAATGAAAGAGAAATATGGGAAAGAAAATCCTGATTACGTGATTGCTTGTGTTGGTGGCGGAAGTAATGCTGCAGGAGCTTTTTATCATTTCTTAGATGATGATTCTGTCAAATTAATCGCGGTTGAAGCGGCAGGTTTGGGCATAGAATCTGGAGAAACTGCTGCTACAACGATCAAAGGAACGGAAGGAATTATTCATGGAAGCCGAACATTATTGATGCAAGATAAAGATGGACAAATTGTTGAACCTTATTCAATTTCGGCTGGATTAGATTATCCTGGCGTTGGTCCTTTACATGCGCATTTGTTCAAAACTGGACGTGCTGAATTCTTAAATGCAACAGATGATGAAGCCTTGGAAGCTGCTTTTATGTTGACAAAAGAGGAAGGAATCATTCCTGCATTAGAATCTTCTCACGCTTTAGCTGCTTTAGAAAAAATTAATTTTAAACCGCAAGACATTGTGATTCTGAACCTTTCAGGAAGAGGAGATAAAGATTTAGAAACATATATGAAAGTTTCCGAAAAATATTCTTAAAAATATTTGGTTAATTTTCAAAAATCACCTTACATTTGCACCCACGATAATGAAATCTATCGGGGTGTAGCGTAGCCCGNNTCCTGCCACCCCGACAAAATTCAATGAATTTTTGGATCGGTCCAGTAGCTCAGCTGGATAGAGCAACTGCCTTCTAAGCAGTAGGTCTCAGGTTCGAATCCTGACTGGATCACACGTTTTATTAAAAACCAGGAGAGGTGCCAGAGCGGTAATGGAGCAGATTGCTAATCTGTCATCGGGAAACCGATGCCAGGGTTCGAGTCCCTGTCTCTCCGCATTTTTTTTGAATGACCGAATCGGGGTGTA